>NZ_VMNX01000302.1 GCF_009377235.1 Streptomyces acidicola | reverse complement strand
CGTTGGAGGAGCCCGGGGCGGCGTTGCTGGTGAGGCCCGAGTTCGCGGGCGGCATCGCTCCCAACACGTGGGAGTTGCCGAGCGTGCCCGGTGCGAAGTGCTGTACACCGCCGACCGGCGCCCAGTTGTTCGCGGCGTTCAGGGCGTAGGTCCACTGGTCCGTACCGCCGTTGTTCGGCAGGGCGTGCTGGACTCGGAGGACGTCCGCGCCGTTGTCCATGTCGTGCCAGGCGGTGACGCCCGGCATGCCGCCCGTGTTGACGGTGACGTTCGTGCCGTGCGGGCCCGATCCCGGGGTGACCCGCACGCTGACGCCGGGCAGCGAGTTGTCGATGTTGGTGAACGTGTGCAGGAAGTTGAACTGCTGACCGGACATCATCCGGACCTCGATGGTCCGGGGCACCAGCGCGGTCAGGTCCACCCGGCCCACGTTCGGCACGTCCACGATGACGGCGCCGTTGCCGGGGCCGTGCAGGCCGCCGGTGTTGGCGGGCGTGGGCATGGGGGTCGGGGTGACGTGGGAGACGGGGGTGGCGTTCAGGTCGCCGACGGGGTTGGCCAGACGGCCCGTGCCGACGGCGTCGACCTGGGCCGGGTTCACCGACGGGGTGTCGATGTGGGTGCCGGCCGGTCCGTTGACGCTCGCCGCGGGGACGTCCACGCGGGCGCCGTCCACCCCTCCGGTGTGCGCGCCGCCCGCGTTGACGGACGGTACGTCCACCCGGGCGCCGTTGACGTCGACGCCGTTCAGTCCGCCGGCGTTGACGGACGCGACGTCCACGCGACCGACATTCACGTTGACGCCGCTCACTCCACCGGCGTTGACCGACGGGACGTCCACCCGGCCGACGTTCACATTGACGCCGTTCACGCCGCCCGTGTTGACGGACGGCACATCCACGCGGGCGACGTTCACATCGACGCCGTTCACCCCGCTCGCGTTGACGGACGGGACGTCCACCCGGGCGACGTTCACGGAGGGGATGTCCACGTGGGCGGCGCTCACCGACGGGGCGTCGACCCGGCCCGGGTTCACCGACGGGATGTCCAGCTGTCCGACCGACGGCATGTCGATGCGCGAGACCGAGGCGCCCGCGGACGGGATGTCGGTGATCCGCGCGTCGACGCTCGGCATGTCGATCCGGATGGCGGTCGGGCCCGACGACACCGAGCTCAGGCTCGGCACGTTGATCTGCCCGACGGACGGGACGTCGACCTGCCCGGCGGTCGGCACGTTGACGGCGCCCACGGAGGGCGTCGGCACCGACGCCAGGCCGTCCATCTGCCCCACGCCCACCGTCGGCAGGTTGATCCGCGTGGCCCCGGCACCGACGCCGCCCAGGCTCGGCACGTTGATCTGGCCCGCGTCCAGCGCACCCCCCGCGCCCAGCGACGGCACGTTCAGGCCGCCCGTCCCGGGCGTCGTCACCGAGGAGACCGGGCCCAGCTGCGGGAGGTCGATCCCGCGCACGTTGCCGAGCGCGCCCGTCGACGGGATGTCCACGAGCTTGGCGTCGATGCCCGGCACCGACGCGGAGAGCTTGCCGCCCAGCCCGTTGAAGCCGCTGAGGTTGATCGTCCCGATCGAGCCGGTCGATATCGACGGCAGATTACCGAGCCCCGACCCGACTCCGCCGCCCGCGAGGTTCGGCGTGAACTGCCCGGTGTTGATGCTGGGCAGCGCGCCGAGGCCCGCCCCCGGCCGGAACAGGTCGAGGCCGGCCGCGACCCCGCCGCTGATCTTGCTGGTGGCGCCGAGGAACTGACCGCCCGCGAAGGCCCCGTACCGGTACATGCCGAAGATGCCGCGGTCGATGACGCCGATCTTGAGCGCGAAGGCCAGACCGTTGCCCATCTCGTCGGCGGCCACCGGCAGGAAGAACCGCAGCCCGTTGAGCCCCCGCACACCGTTGACCATGCTGTGGCCCAGCGAACTGCCCAGCCCGCGGATGCCGTTCAGGCCGGTGATCGCGGACCGCAGCCCGAAGAAGGTCTTCGCGCCCATCAGGTTGATCACGGTCAGTTCGGAGGCGGCGGGGATGATGCTGAACGTCTTGCCGAACGCCCCGCCGCTCATCGTGAAGCCCTTGATGCCGGGCATGAAGGTCATGTTGGGGACCTTCAGTCCGCTGATGCCCTTCAGCCCGTTGTTCAGAAAGATGTTGGTGGCCCGGAAGGCGTCGTCGATGCCCAGGGTGAGGCGGCCGAAGAGCCCGAGCGCGTTGGGGCCGCCCAGGAACAGGTTCTTGCCGCCCTTCCAGGCGCCGATGCCCGCGCCCTTCAGGCCCTTCCACACGTTCGCGAGGTTGATGCCCTTGGTGGTGGGCGCGATGACACCGATGATCGACAGCACCAGATCCGTGATGCTGGCCTTGCCCTGCGAGAAGTCGACCGCCGTCTTGATCAGCAGCGCCACGTTGAGCGCGATGGTGAACAGCGCCAGCGGGCCGCCGACGATCATCGCCGGGATGACGAGGATCAGCGCCAGCCAGCCCAGCGCCTTCCAGATCTCCTCGCACTCGTCCACCGGCGAGGCGATGCTGTCCGCCGCGTCCCGGATCGCGTCCGCGGCCGTGCTCGCCGCATCCTCCAGGATCTCCCTGGCGTCCTCGGCGGTGGCCTTGTGGGTCTCACGGCCCTCTTCGTCGTCCTCGGCCAGCGCGGCCGCCGCCGTCAGCGCGGCATCCGCCCGCTGCTGCTGCTCGCGCATCACACCGGCGTACGTCCGCAGCGCCGACTGCACGTCCACGTGCGCCTGCCGGAACGTGGACACGTAGTTCCGCAGGTCGCCGTCGATCACCTCGCGGAGCGCGTCGGCCGTCTTGCCGACGAAGGCCCCGTCCGTGGTGTTCATGATCTCGGTGAGACCCGAGTCGATGGTGTCCGCCAGCTCGACCAGGTCGTCCTGGGACGTGATGACGTCGTCGATCCGGTCCGGGTCGCCCGGTGTCGGGTCGCTCCCCAGGCCGAGCGCGCTCCAGTCGCCGGGACGGGCCATCGGGACACACGCTCCTTCCGGTCAAAGGGTCTGCTGCACAGTCCACGCTCCAGGGCCGGGAAAAGGTTCAACTACTGCGCCAAAATTTTCGGTTGAACCATTTGGGGCCGCTGTTGCGTGGAGGGACCAGAGGGAACGAACCCGGGGCGACCGGGCCAGGACCGAGCAGGAGGCGCGGTGCCCGACTTCTCCATCGACTACGGGGCCCTGCACGATGTGCAGCGGCAGATGCGTGAGCTGGCCGACGCCGCGGACTCGGGCGGCGCGACCGGGGTGTTCAAGGACGTCGGCGAGGCATCCAGCTCCGAACGCAAGACGCTGTTCGGTTCCTCCGACCTCTCCTACGCCTTCAACCTCTTCTACTCCCGCTCCAGTTCGCGGACGAAGCAGGCGAAGGACGGCCTCAAGGAGCTCGCCGACACCTTCAGCGGTGTCGCCGACACGTTCTTCAACGCCGACGCCCAGCTCTCCAGCGCCGCCGGCCTGATGAGCGGCAGCATCGGCCTGGACGAGTGGAAGAGCGACAAGGAGGCGTACGACTCCTGGCAGGAGGACAAGACCGCCTGGGACGCCTACCTGGAGGAGATCGGCGCCGCCGACTACTTCGAGCAGAACCCGGACGCCGAGATCGGCACGGTCTGCAAGGCCGACGACGCCCCCGGCTGGTGCGAGACCTGGATCAACGACGACGACGCCCCCGACGACCCGGGCGACCCCCCGGAGAAGCCCTCCGAGAAGCCGCCGACCGAGTACACGTACGAGGACGAGCAGGGCAAGGTCCAGGTCTCGGTCGAACTGGACGACGACTACAACGTCATGAAGGAAACGTCCACCATCACCACCCCGGACGGCCAGTCCTACACGTCCGTCACCACCTACGACTCCGCGCCGCAGATCATCGAGCCGGAGAACGGCGACTCCTACGACGCCCGCGACTACACGATGGAAACCACCTACGCGGACGGCTCGAAGACCACCACCGAGGTCGTGATCAACGACGACGGCTCCGGAACCATGACGACCACCGACGGCGACGGCAACAAGACCGTTTCCACACGCTCCGGCCCGGAAGAGGACTGGTCGGAACCCGAGGAGGAGGACGAGTAGTCCCTCTGGTCCCTCCCGTTCACCCCTCCCGGAAGCCCAGCCGACAAGGCACCCCGGCCACCAAGGCACTCCAGCCAACAGGGCACCCCAGTACCCAAGGCCCGCAAGGCCATGGCCCCCGAGAAAGGTCAGTCACGCATGGCAGCGAACATCTCCCTGTCGTACTCCGAGATCGAACGCGTCTCCAATCTCCTCGACACGAGCGTCGAGGACACCCTCGTCCCGCGCATGGACGAGGCCAAGACGGAGGTCGACACCCTCCTGGACAACGCCCTGGTCCTGACCCAGGCCAGCCCGGCACTCCAGGCGCAGTACGAGAAGTTCACCCAGTCCCTGAAGGACGCCACCGAGTCCATCAAGGGCTTCGCGGAGCAGTTCCGCCAGATCTCGCAGTCCGTCCAGGAAATGGACAAGGACATCGCCGACAAGGTCAACAGCAACGGCTAGCAGGAGGCACAGACAATGGCAACAACCCTCGGCAACCAGGACGTCGTATTCGACTACGACGAGATCGCCCGCGTCGCCACGACCATGGGCACCAAGCTCACCGACATCAGCACCGAGCTGACCGACCTGGAGGGCACGGTCAGCAACCTGCTCCAGGACGGCCTCGTCTTCGAGAAGGCGAGCCCGGCGCTGCAGTCGGCGTACGAGAGCTTCAGCAAGCAGATGAACGAGTCCGCCGCCAACATCAAGGCCTACGCGGACAGCTTCAACGACATCGCCGAGGCGATCGCCGAGTCCGACACGACGATCGCGAACGACGTCAACGCGGCCCAGGAAAAGGGCTGAGCCCCACCCCGGCGGCAACGGCGCGCACCGCCGGCCGTTGCCGCCGGGGTCCTGCCGTCCGGTCCGTGCCCCGGCTGCCGCCACGGCCGGGGCACACCTGCCCGTCCGGCCCGTGCCGGACCGGTCCGGCCAACGGAACTCAGGCAGTCCGGGTCGCCCCGGGCCACCGATGACGGCACCCGAGATCACCCGAGTCACTTCCTCAGACGCATCAGCAGATGACCACGGCGGAACCGTTCCCCCTCACATGGCTCACGCAGCATCCGGCCGACCTCGATGAAGCCGGCTTCGCCGGCCAGCTGCGCGAGTTCGTCGATCGACCACCGGTAGGCCGTCGTCACCTTGTGGTCGAACGCCGTGGTCGGCCCACCCTCCGACTCGAAGAAGGCGAGCAGGAGAGTTCCGTCGGGCGCGAGTACCCGACGGAACTCGGCGAAGTACGGGGGCACGTCCTGCGGCGGGATGTGAATGACCGAATACCAGGACACGATGCCTTGCAGCCGGCCGTCGTCCAGGTCCAGGGCATCCATGGAACCGACCTCGAACCGCAGGTCCGGATATGCCTCGCGGGCGAGATCGATCATCACGGGCGACAGGTCGACCCCGAAGACGTCCAGCCCCAGATCCCGCAGGTGCGCGGTCACCGGTCCAGGGCCGCATCCCAGCTCGGCGACGGGCCCGGAACCGGCGGCCCGCACGGTCTCGGCGAACGCGGCGAGCACCGCACGATCCAGCGGAAGATCGTTGAGGTCGTTGCGGGGGAGCTCGGCATAGAGCACGGCGACGGCATCGTAGGCATCGGCTGTCGCACGGTGATACGAGGAAAGTTCAGTCACAGGCGAGGACCCTAGAGCCTTCCCCACGCTGACGACCGACTCTCGGACAGGACCTGATTGAGACGCTTGAGTCTCCAGCGGCTGGAAGGTCCAGGATCGCGCCCATGGACGACGAACGCCCCGACGTGCTCACCATCGGCCGGCTCGCACACCGCACCGGACTTCGGGTGCGCACCCTGCGCTTCTGGTCGGACGAGGGGGCGGTGCCGCCCGTGGCCCGCTCCGCGAGCGGCTACCGGCTGTACGACGCCGACTCCGTGGCCCGCGTCGAGCTGGTCCGCACCCTGCGGGAGCTGGGCCTCGGGCTCGACGACGTGTGCCGGGTGCTGAGCGGTCGGACCACGGTCGCCGAGGTCGCCGCTGCGCACGTGGCCGCGCTCGACGCGCAGATCCGCTCGCTCAAGGTGAGCCGGGCCGTCCTGTCCACCGTGGCGACACGTGGTTCCACCGCTGAGGAGACAGCACTGATGAACCGGTTGGCGCGGCTTTCCGCCGCCGAACGCAAGCAGATCATCGACGAGTTCAAGGAGGAGGTGTTCGGCGGTCTCGACGTCGAGCCGCGCCTGCGCGACCGCATACGCACCCTCAGCATCGAATTGCCCGACGATCCCACACCTGAGCAGGTCGACGCCTGGATCGAACTGGCCGAACTGGTGCGGGACCCCGGCTTTCGCGCCCGGTTGCGCACATGGATGGAGCTCAACACGCCCGTACCGGGGCAGGGTCGTCTCCCCGGGGCGTCCATCTGGTGGGCCAGGCAGGTCGTACAGACCGTCGCGGAGGTCAGAAAACGCGGGGTCGCCCCCGAGGGACCGGAGGCGGCCGACATACTGTCCGAGCTGTTCGGCGACGTTGATCGGGCCGCCGTGCTGCACAGCCTGGAGGCCGGAATCGAGGCAGGGGCGGAGCGCTACCGCAGGCTTGTCGCCCGCGTGCGCGGGCAGGATTCGGCGCCCGACGCGACCGAGGAGCTGGAGTGGCTGGCGCGGGCCCTGCGCGCACGTGAGAGTCCCAACTGAGTCTGCCTGGACGTGATCAGGGACGGGCGCTTCAGCGGAAGGCGGCGATGTTCTCCGAGACCCACTGGTCGAACGGCCTGGCGGGGGATCCGGTGACCTGGGAGACCGTGTCACGCACCGTCAGCAGTTCATCGTTGACGTCCCCACCCGTCACATCCAGCACCGCATCCGCGGCCTCGGCTCCCAAGAACGTGGACATGTGCCGGTGGGCCTCCTCCCGGCTGATCTCCGCAAACGGCACCTCCCGCCCCAGCACCGCCGCGATGGCCTCCACCTGCCGGCGGGCCGTCACCCGCTCCGGGCCAGTCAGCGCATACGTCTGCCCCTGGTGACCGGATTCGGTCAAAGCCACTCCCGCCACCGCCGCAACGTCCGCCGGGTGAATCGTGGGCAGCCCGGAGTCCGCATACGGCACGCGGACCGTCTGGCGCTCACGAATTGACGCCGCCCACCACAGAGCGTTCGAGGCGAACTGTGTCGGCCGCAGAACCGTCCAGGTCATGCCGCTGTCCTTGAGCAGCCGCTCGACAGCCATGTTCTCGCGGGCAGGTCCCAGATGCGGATGCGTCTGGACGGTGATGGACGACACGAGCACCACATGCTCGACACCTGCGTGCCGGGCGGCGTCAAGGATGTCGGCGTCAGAGCCTATCCGGGACACGAGGAACAGCGAACGCACTCCTTCCAGTGCGGGCTCCAGGGAAGCCACGTCAGCGAAGTCACCTTCACTCGCTTCCACCCCCTCGGGGAACGAGGCCCGCGCAGCGTCACGGGTGAACCCCCGCAGTGGCCCGGCACCGCACGCATGCAGTTCCTGGAGCAGAGCCCTGCCGATGTTCCCGGTGGCTCCTGTCACGAGAATCATGCGCCTTCTCCTGTCGTCAGATGATCAACCAGAGAAAACGCTAGAAACTCAACAATGCTTGAGGTCAAGAGGATCGCTGACAAGGCGCCTGCCGGCGAGCGACATCGCATGCCGGCCCTGGTGCGGTGGGTGGCCGGGGGACGGCAGAGCCGCGGGGGTCACCCGTATGGCTGGGCCGTGGCTGCGGCGGGAGGGACGACCGCCTTTAGTGATTCATGAAGGCCGCACGCCCGACGGGCGCGGCCCCGAGCGCCCCAGTGTCGGGCGGCAGCACGCAACCGGTGGCGGCGGCCCCTTGGTCATTTCGCCCCACGGACGAGAGGCAGGTGCCAGAACCATGGCGATCACAACCTCGGCGCTGAAGAACGAATACACCAAGCGGGCCATGCATCTGCTGGGCATCCGCAAGTCCGCCCCCATACCGAAGGAGACCCCGCACTACCGGATGCCGGCGCTGGAGGCCGGCGGCGGCCATCTGGTGATGCGCAAGTACTCCGGCCCCGAGATCCCGCCTGCGGAATGGGAGAGCCTGGAATACACCACCTACGCCACCGACCCGCACACCTTCTTCGCCCCGATCACCTCGCCGACCGGCCGAATAGAGCTGGTCGGCGCGTGCGAGGCAGGCAAGAAGGACCTGGACTGCACGTGGACGCCGAACGCGCAACGGTGCCCGACGATCGTGGCGTGGCTGGAGTCGATCGGGGCGCGGTTCGGCCGGGTGCAGCTGCTGCGGATGTCGCCGAACACCCTGCGCGAGTGCCGCTGGGGCCTGCACCTGGACGTCAACAACGCCGCCAATCCGCAGAGCAGCGGCTGGATCGTCCGGGTGTGGCTGGAACTGACCGACGACCACTCCAGCGCGCTACTGGTGCGCCGCAAGGCCTTCGACCGCTCCACTGAGACCTCCATCCGGCTGCCCAAGTACCAGCAAGCGGTCGTGGACTCCGAGAAGCTGTGGCACGGCGGCCACCATAAAGGGCCTGGCGTCCGGTACGCCCTCATCGCCAGCTTCGAAAGCAGCCCCGAACTGGAGCGGTGGATCGCCTCGCAGCTGCCGTAGGGACGGCGGGCGTTCGGCGGGTTCGACTTCACGCTGTTCGGGCCCTGGGAGCAGGGACAGGAGCCGGGCGCCGACGCCCAGCGCCGCGTTGGCAGTCCGGGTGTCGCACCTGACCGGCCTCGCGCGACTACGAGGCCCGGGGAGATGGAGCGCGCGACGAGGTCCCTGGAGACCTCCGTGAAGAGCGCGTCTCCTCGGGACAAGGCCGTACGGTCCAGCCGCCCTCGAAGTGCGCGGCGGGCGGTGCGTCGATACCAAAGCTGCCTCTCGGCGGGGTGGGCGCCCGGCGGAAAGTGCGACACTTCTCGGGAAAGTGTCGCATTTCGCGAGTCACCAGTAAGCCCCCGCTTCGGCGACGCAGGAACCCGGGAGACTCGAGAAAGCCCCCACCACGGCTCTCAACCAGGACATGCTCGCCCCCGGCCAGTCCTTCCGGCATGGCCTATACCCAGGAGGCCCTGCGGATCGCCCGGGAAATCTCCTCTGGCTACGTCGCCGTGGACTCCCGAGGCTGCACACCGAGCTCGCTCCTGGCCCGCGTCGCCCGTGTGGTCGAACTGGGTCCCCCCCCAAGCCCGGCTACGTTGCCAACTGGCCAGACCTGCCCGATTGGCAAAAGGAGACCGACGCCGACACATCGTGTGACGGGAGTGTCGTGCGAGGCGTACTCACGTACTCACTGAGAGAACTCAGGGGACGCGCCGAGCGACACCTCTCCGAGTCCGACCTTCGCGACTGGCGTCCCAGCGAGTGGTCGACGGTCTGCCGCCGCCGAGAAGCCAACGAAACGGGGCGGCTGAGGCTGAAGGCGCCGCGTAACGCAACGCGCGGCCCCTTCAGGCGTTCGGTTCGCTCTCTTCGGATGCGTCGCCGACTGGCTCCGGCATCGCGATGACGTACGTCCCCTTTGCGGGCAGGGTGGCGACGAGCCCTCGTTTTCGGAGTTCGACGATGGCTCGACGCACGGTGCCGATGCTCACGGCATGCAGATCGGTCATGGCGCGCTCGCCTGGCAGCGCGGCGCCCTGCGGCAACTTGCCGGACGCGATGTCTGCCGCGATGGCGTCGGCGAGTTTCACGTACTCGTAGCGCGGAAGCTCACTCATCTCTCCACGGTGCCGCAGCCTTGCGCACACCACAGGAGTGGAACGCGTTCCGCCGCGGCGGGACGCAGAAGCACTCAGTGGGGTGCAGGGGGACGCAGTTACCGGTATGGTCGAAATGAACAAGACCCCGGCGAGGTGGCTAGACCTCCCGGGGCACGGCCAACGCTTACAAGGAGCGTCGACATGCACGACCTTATCCTCCGCACCACCCTCGAATGGCTCCGCCTCTTCCTCGCACCCGGCACAGGCAAACGACGCCGCCCTCACCATCACCCCATCCCCCGCCCACAC
>NZ_VMNX01000301.1 GCF_009377235.1 Streptomyces acidicola | reverse complement strand
CCGTTCCCCTTACCCCTCGGGCATTGCTCCCCCGTGGACCCTGTCGGACGCCGTTCCCCCGTCGCCCTCCAGGCAGTGCGGCGGCGCTCCCCCGCGCCACCGCCCCCGTTACCGGTTCCCCTCCAGACCCTCAGGCGACGAGTTCGCCGAAGGACTCCTCCTCGTCACGGCCGAAGCTGAGGACCTCGTCCTCGCGCAGCCGGCGGAGCGACCGCCAGATGCTGGACTTCACCGTGCCGACACTGATGTCGAGGATCTCCGCGATCTCCGGGTCCGTGCGGCCCTCGTAGTAGCGCAGGACCAGCATGGTGCGCTGGAGTTCGGGAAGCCGGGCGAGCGCCTGCCACAGGACGGCTCGCAGTTCGGTACCGCGCATCGCGTCCGTGTCACCGGCGGTCTCCGGCAGTTCCTCGGTCGGGTACTCGTTCAGCTTGCGGCGGCGCCACGCGCTGATGTGCAGGTTGGTCATGGTGCGGCGGAGGTAGCCCCCGACCGCGGCCTTGTCACTGATCCGGTCCCACGCCTTGTACGTCGAGAAGAGGGCGCTCTGGAGCAGGTCCTCGGCCTCGAAGCGGTCGCCGGTCAGGTGGTAGGCGGTCGCGTACAGGGAGGCGCGGCGCTCCTGGACGTAGGCGGTGAACTCCGCCTCCGACACCGAACGACGCTCCCCCGTGGCCTCCCCGTACGCGGCTCCCCCGTGAGCCGTCGCCCCCGTTCCCCCGTGGGCGTCAACCACCGTCATGAACGTGGTGTGCTGACGCCCGGTGCCGCGAGCGCACCCCCGCCCTCCCCCACGCTCGAATACGCTCGCGCGGGAGGGACCCCCATCGGCACCGGACTTCTCCGTGCTCCTGGCGACATCGTGGAGCCGCGTGACAACTGCGCCAGTCCTGGTGCTTTGCAGCGTGTTCATCTCGCGCCCCCCGTCGTGGAGTTCCGGTTTTCGGTGGCTCGGCGGCCCCGCCCTCTCGTTCCCCCGGGGCGGTGCCTCCTTGCCTGTGCCGAAAAGCTTGCCGAGCCCACTTCATGACCGTGTCCGCCGACTGTCACAGGCCTGTCACAGGGGGCACCCTCAGCCGGATCGAAGCCGGAGCACAGGCGGATCGCAGTCGGATCGCCGTCGGATCGCCGTCGGATCACAGAGAAGAGCCGTACGGCTACACAGACGGCAGGATCATGTGCGGGTGACGAGCAGGAGCCCGCCAACAGTCGATAGAGCACCTCACCATGGGCCAGAATGAGCCCGTGCCTTCCCTGTTGCTGATCGAGGACGACGACGCCATCCGCACGGCCCTGGAGCTCTCACTGACGCGCCAGGGGCACCGTGTCGCCACCGCCGCCAGCGGTGAGGATGGTCTCAAGCTGCTGCGCGAACAACGCCCGGACCTGATCGTCCTGGACGTGATGCTGCCCGGTATCGACGGTTTCGAGGTATGCCGTCGGATCCGGCGCACCGACCAGTTGCCGATCATCCTGCTGACCGCGCGCAACGACGACATCGACGTCGTGGTCGGGCTGGAGTCCGGCGCCGACGACTACGTCGTGAAACCCGTGCAGGGGCGGGTGCTGGACGCCCGCATCCGGGCCGTGCTGCGGCGCGGCGAGCGCGAGGCCAACGACGCGGCGGCCTTCGGCAGCCTGGTCATCGACCGGGCCGCGATGACGGTGACCAAGAACGGCGAGGACCTCCAGCTGACCCCCACCGAGCTGCGGCTGCTCCTGGAGCTGAGCCGACGGCCCGGTCAGGCGCTGTCCCGCCAGCAGCTGCTGCGCCTGGTCTGGGAACACGACTACCTCGGTGACTCGCGGCTCGTCGACGCATGCGTGCAGCGGCTGCGCGCCAAGGTCGAGGACGTACCGTCGTCGCCGACCCTGATCCGTACGGTCCGCGGCGTCGGCTACCGGCTGGACACGCCTCAGTGAGTGATCGGCAAGGAGGGTTCCGCGGCTGGTCCGCGGCGCGCAGGGCGGTCTCGTCGGGCCTGCGCTTCACGAGCCTGCGACTACGGCTCGTCGTCGTGTTCGGGCTCGTGGCGCTCACGGCCGCGGTGTCGGCGTCGGGTATCGCGTACTGGCTCAACCGCGAGGCCGTGCTGACGCGTGCGCAGGACGCGGCGCTGGACGACTTCGAGCGCGCGATGCAGAGCCACGCCGGCACGCTGCCCGTGCATCCGACCGAGGGGCAACTGGCGTACGCGGCACGACAGATGGGCGACGGCGGCCAGCGGTTCAGCGTGCTGCTGATAGCGGAGGGCAAGAACGGCGAGACCGTACAGGGCAGTTCGGGCGAGTCGGCGCTGGACGGCTTCACGCTGAGGGACGTGCCGGCGTCCCTGCGGAAGGCCGTCACCGAGAAGCAGGAGCTCACCTCCGGCAACAAGAACGAGTACCACCTGTACTGGCAGCGGGTCGTCGACGGCGGCACGCCCTACCTGGTGGGCGGTGCCAAGGTGATCGGCGGCGGCCCGACCGGCTACATGCTCAAGTCGCTGGAGCCGGAGGCGAAGGACCTCAACTCGCTCGCCTGGTCGCTGGGCATCGCCACGGGTCTCGCCCTGATCGGCTCGGCGCTGCTCGCGCAGGCCGCCGCGACGACCGTGCTGAAGCCCGTGCAGCGCCTGGGCGTGGCGGCCCGGCGGCTCGGCGAGGGCAAGCTCGACACCCGGCTGCGCGTGTCCGGTACGGACGAACTGGCCGATCTTTCCCGGACGTTCAACCGTGCGGCGGAGTCCCTGGAGAAGCAGGTCGCCGACATGAGCTCCCGTGACGAGGCGTCCCGTCGCTTCGTGGCGGACATGTCCCACGAGCTGCGCACACCTCTGACGGCGATCACCGCCGTGACGGAGGTGCTGGAGGAGGAGCTGGACGCGGAGACGGGCAGCGTCGACCCGATGATCGAGCCGGCCGTACGCCTGGTCGTCAGCGAGACGCGCCGCCTGAACGACCTCGTGGAGAACCTCATGGAGGTCACCCGCTTCGACGCGGGCACGGCCAGGCTGGTGCTGGACGACGTGGACATCGCCGACCAGATCACCGCGTGCATCGACGCGCGAGCCTGGCTGGACGCGGTGGACCTGGACGCCGAGCGCGGCATCATGGCCCGCCTCGACCCGCGCCGCCTGGACGTGATCCTGGCCAATCTGATCGGCAACGCGCTCAAGCACGGCGGCTCGCCGGTCAGGGTCTCGGTCCGCGAAGACGCCGACGACCTCCTCATCGAGGTGCGGGACAACGGCCCGGGCATCCCCGAGGACGTCCTCCCGCACGTCTTCGACCGCTTCTACAAGGCGAGCGCCTCCCGCCCCCGCTCCGAGGGCAGCGGCCTGGGCCTGTCCATCGCCCTGGAGAACGCCCACATCCACGACGGCGAGATCACCGCGGCGAACTCCCCCAAGGGCGGAGCGGTCTTCACGCTCCGCCTCCCCCGGGACACCTCCCCTCTGATCACGGAGGACCAGCCCAAGACCGCAGAGGGGACCGGCGGATGACGTCACGGATAGCGTCGGCCCGGCCGTGGCTTGCGGCCCGGCCGTGGCTTGCCGCCGGAGTGCTGGCGGCTGTGCTCACGGGGTGCGGGATCCGGGCCACTCAGGTGCCGACGGACTTCGGGCCGGCTCCGTCGCGGGTGCCGTGCACGCTGGCGGGCACGGACATCGCCCCGCAGAGCTCACAGGGGATCCCGGTGCAGGTCTTCCTGCTCTGTTCCCGGCAGTTGGTCGCGGTCGGCCGTGCCGTGAGCGTCCCCGACGGCACCCCCGATGCCCAGCGGCGCGTCCTCGTGGCGCAGGGGCTGCTCGACCAGCTCTCCGAGCGGCCCTCCGCCGCCGAGGACCAGGCCGGGTACGACACGGACGTCCAGAGCGGTCTGCGGGTGAGCGGTCAGCGGCCGGGTGACCCCGAGGACGCGCTGCGGCTGTCCACGGCCCCCGAGCAGCTGTCGGAGTACGCCCTCGCCCAGATCGTCTGCACCTTCGCCGACTCGGCGGCGGCCGAGGGCAACGGCTCGGTGGTCCTCGGCGGCCCCGGCACCGAGCCGCTCCGACGCTACAAGTGCACCACGGAGGTCCGCTCGGAGCCGGGCGCCGAGAAGCCGCCCTCCTCGGAGGTCGGGACGTCCTGAGGGGCGTGGGCGGGGGCGCCCGCGGCCGTACGTGTGGCGCACCCCTCACCCGGTCTGACCAAGTGGGGCGCCGGCGCGGAACCGATCGTGCCGGGGGGCGCGTCTTGGGGTGCGTGCAGCGTCAAGGTTCGAACGGCGGCAGCGCCGGGATCCGCGTCCGTGCGACGGGAGGTGTCCTCCTCGTCGCACACCTCGCGCTCGTCGCCTGGATCGCGCTGCGTCCGCTGGACGTCCCCTGGGTGAGTGCCGCCAATCTGACGCCGTTCGCCGGGATCAGAGCCGATCTGGCGCTGGGATGGCCGGAGGCGGCCCGCCGCATCGGCGAGGGGCTCGCTCTCCTCGCGCCCCTGGGCGTTCTGCTGCCGATGGCGGACGGCAGACTCGCCGTCTCCCCGCTCGCCTCCCTCACGCGTACGGTCGCCGCCGGCTGCCTGCTCTCGCTGGGCATCGAGCTGCTGCAGACCGGGGTGCCCGGCCAGATCGTCGACATCGACTCGATCCTGCTGAACACGCTCGGTGTGGCCCTCGCCCACCTCGCGATCGTCCCCGCCGGACGAGTCCGGCTGCGTCGCAGGGCCGAGACCAGGCACCGGGCCGCCCGCTCCAGGGAGGAAGCACCTCAGGGTCGCACCCCGACGATTCCCAGGGTCGGAATAGCTCCGTAGAGTGACGCTTCGTCCGCTTCGTCACCGTAGCGTTGAGGGTGTTGAGGACGACGGGGCCGCCAACGGGGAGGCCTCCGTCCCTGGCTGACGAAGGAGCCCTCCATGAGCCGCCTTGCCCGCCCCACCGACGGCCGGATGATGGGCGGAGTGTGCGCAGCGCTGGCACGGCGCTTCGGCACCTCCTCGACCACGATGCGTGTGATCTTCCTGCTGTCGTGCCTGCTCCCTGGCCCGCAGTTCCTGCTCTACATAGCCCTGTGGATCCTGCTGCCCTCGGAGGACAAGGCCCGCACGGCTTGGTGACCGGCACCGACCGGTGACCGATACGACGCTGGGGCGCACCCACCGAGGGTGCGCCCCATGCTCGTCCGCACGAGAGCCGAGAGCCGGGTGCCGAAGAGCACCGGCACCAAGAAGAGGTACGGCTCAGACGGCACCGCCGAGCGGCAGTCCGCCCACGCCCTTCCCCTTGCCGGACAGGGCCTTCACGGGGAGACCGCCGAGCAGCTTGGCCGCCGGGTTGGTCGGGCCTCCGGACACCACCTTGTCGGTGGTGGGCTGCGCGGACTCCAGGCCGGCGCCGAGGGCGGACTGGCCCTGGGTGACGACCCCACCGGCAGCCGGCACCGCCTGCGAGACGTTCTGCGCGGGCAGCGCCTGAGTGACGGTCCCCAGCGCCTGGGGGGCGGCCGGGACACCCGGTGCGGCGTTCGCGGCGCCCGCGCCCGCGGCGGCGACGGCGGTACCGAGGGCGGCGACTGTGAGGGTCTTGGCAGCAGACTGCTTCATTTTGGATGCGTCCTTGAATGCGTGATGACGGGGATCTGAGCGGTCTTGAAACGTAAACACCAAAGACCCGGCGGAGGCAAACACGCAAAAAGCGGTCGGGCCACCGCGACCCGACCGCTTCCCGGAACCGTCAATCAGCCCTTGTCCACCACGGAACCGCTGGTCGAAGCGGACTGGCGGAACAGCCATTCGGATTTCAATTCGGCATATCCGGGCTTGATGACGTCATTGATCATCGCCAGTCGTTCATCGAAAGGAATGAATGCTGACTTCATAGCATTGACGGAGAACCACTGCATGTCGTCGAGCGTGTAGCCGAAGGCGTCGACAAGGTGCTCGAATTCCCGGCTCATACTGGTGCCGGACATCAGGCGGTTGTCCGTGTTCACGGTCGCCCGGAAGTGCAGGCTGCGCAGCAGCCCGATGGGGTGCTCGGCGTACGAGTGGGCGGCGCCCGTCTGGAGGTTGGAGCTCGGGCACAGCTCCAGCGGGATGCGCTTGTCGCGGACGTACGAGGCGAGCCGGCCGAGTTTCACCGAGCCGTCCTCGTGCACGTGGATGTCGTCGATGATCCGTACGCCGTGGCCGAGCCGGTCGGCACCGCACCACTGGAGGGCCTGCCAGATGGAGGGCAGCCCGAAGGCCTCGCCGGCGTGGATGGTGAAGTGGTTGTTCTCGCGCTTGAGGTACTCGAAGGCGTCGAGGTGACGGGTGGGCGGGTAACCGGCCTCGGCACCCGCGATGTCGAATCCGACGACACCCAGGTCGCGGTAGCGGTTGGCGAGTTCGGCGATCTCCAGGGCGCGGGCCGCGTGCCGCATGGCGGTGAGCAGGGCGCCGACGCGGATGCGGTGGCCGTTCGCCTTCGCCCGCCGCTCCCCTTCTCGGAAGCCCTCGTTGACGGCCTCGACGACCTCTTCGAGGCTGAGCCCCGCCTCGAGGTGCTGCTCGGGCGCGTACCGCACCTCGGCGTAGACGACCCCGTCCTCGGCGAGGTCCTCGGCGCACTCGGCGGCGACGCGGACGAGCGCCTCGCGGGTCTGCATGACGGCACAGGTGTGGGTGAAGGTCTCCAGATACCGCTCCAGGGAGCCGGAGTCCGCGGCCTCACGGAACCAGACACCGAGTTTGTCGGGGTCGATCTCGGGGAGGCTCGTATAGCCGGAGGCACGGGCGAGGTCGACGATCGTGCCGGGGCGCAGCCCGCCGTCGAGGTGATCGTGCAGCAGGACCTTGGGCGCCCGGCGGATCTGGTCCGAGCTCGGGAGGGCACCGGTTGGGGCAGTCTGGCTCGTCATGGCCGCACTGTAGCCCCTACGCGCGTAGATGTCCCGGTAACGAAGATCCGCCGATACCCAACGGTGACCGTCCGGCCAGGTGTCGTACACCGCGACTTCTGACACTGTTTCTGTCATGTCACAGCAAGCAACACCGTTGCGCAGCCCCCGACTTGGGCGAGTCGTGGGGCCTGAGCCGTCGGCCGTGAGCGGGGTCGTGCTGCTCCTCCCCAGTGGCGACGAGGTCTCGGAGCGCAGACCCACCCCGATGATGGCGGCGGCCTCGCTGCGTGCCCTCGGCCGCCGTCTCGCCCGCACCGGGCACGACGAGGGTCTGGCCGCGCACGTCGTGCACTACCGCTACCGCGGCTGGAACGGCGGCGAGGCCCATCTGGCGCACGACGCCTCCTGGGCCGCCGACGAGGTCGTACGGCGCTACGGGGACGTACCGGTCTGCCTGGCCGGAGTGGACATGGGCGGGCGGGCGGCACTGCACGCGGGCGGACACGCTGCCGTCAACTCCGTCCTCGCGATCGCCCCCTGGCTGCCCGAGGACGACGTGGCCGTGCCACCCGAACCGGTGAAGCAGCTCGTCGGCCGCCAGGTCATGATCGTGCACGGCACCAACGACCAGCGCACGGACCCGGAGCTGTCCTTCCGGCTAGCTGCCCGGGCGAAGAAGGCCAACCGGGACATCTGCCGGTTCGAGGTGCACTCCGACGGGCACGGGCTGCATCAGCACCGGGACGAGGTGCACGCGCTGGCGGAGGACTTCGTGATGGGCACGTTGTTCGGGCGCGTGTTCGCGCGCCCTGTGGAGGATGCGCTGGCGGCTCCGCCGCCGTTGGGGCTGCGGATGCCGTTGGCCTCCGGCTTCGGTCGGTTTCGCTCCGGGAGGGGTGGCTGAGGGGTGTTTCGCGGCTGCGGGTGCGACGTGGTTGCTGGCGCAGTTCCCCGCGCCCCTTTGCGGCCGGGCGCCCTCAGTCCGGTAGGAGCCGGCCCCTTCGTGACAGCAAGAACCTCTTGAAGGCCGCCACCGGGGGTGTGTCCGGGTGGCCCGACAGCCAGGCGACGCCGATTTCCCGGGCTGCGCGCGGGGCCGTGACCGTCAGCTCGGCCACTCCCGGGCGGGGCACGGCGGGGGGTGGCAGCAGGGCGACGCCGAGGCCGGCCGCGACCAGGCCGCGCAGGGTCTCCGCCTCCTCGCCCTCGAAGGCGATGCGGGGCTTGAAGCCGGCCTGCCGGCACAGGTCGTCGGTGATGCGGCGCAAGCCGTAGCCGGGTTCGAGGGTCACGAAGGTCTCGTCGGCGGCCTCGGCGAGGCGGACGCGTTTACGGGAGGCGAGGCGGTGGTCGGCCGGCACGACGAGGCGCAGTTTCTGTTCGTCGAGGCGGCGGGCGACGAGGTCGGGCGCGTCCGGGACGGGCGACGTCAGACACAGGTCCAGCTCCCCGGCCCGCAGCCGCTCGATCATGGCCTCGCCGTAGTTCTGGACGAGGCTGAAGCGGACGCGCGGATGGTCCACGCGGAAGGCGCGGATAAGCCCGGGGACCGTCTCCGAGCCCATGGTGTGCAGGAAACCGAAGGCGACCTTGCCGGTGGCGGGGTCCGCGTCGGCGCGCACCTCCTCCGCGGCCCGCGCGATCTCGGCGAGCGCACGCTCGACGGAACCGAGGAAGGTACGTCCGGCGGGGGTCAGGGAGACCGTGCGTCCCCGCCGGGCGAACAGGTCGACACCCAGGTCCTGTTCCAGCCGGACCATGGCCCGGGACAGCGTCGACTGCGGGACCTGCATCTCCTGCGCGGCACGGGTGACGTGCTCGGTGCGGGCGACCCCGGCGAAGTGGGCCAGGCGCGGGGCGAGTACGGAAACGATGTCTTCTGTGTCACTGGATGGTGACAGGTGAGCTTCTGACCTCTGCTGATGCACCATGGGAACGATTATGGGGGTTCCATGCATTGGACGGATGAGTCGCCCGGTCCGTACGTTCGAGGCATGCCTTCCG
Organism: Streptomyces acidicola; assembly: GCF_009377235.1. GTDB lineage: Bacteria > Actinomycetota > Actinomycetes > Streptomycetales > Streptomycetaceae > Streptomyces > Streptomyces acidicola. Next base: position 1,310 of record NZ_VMNX01000301.1, on the reverse strand, counting down.
TCAGTACCGAGGCGTCCACCACCGTGGGCGCCGGACCGACCGTTCCAGCTTCCGACTCCAACAGCCCCTCCCACACCCACTCGCTCTCCAACTCCTCTTCCGACACCCGTATGACCCCGGGCGGGCCCGGCTACCGCCGGATGAGCCTGGCGCTGTTTCTCGCCGGTGTCGCGACCTTCGCGCTCCTCTACTCCACACAGGCGCTCCTGCCGCTGGTCTCCGGCGACTTCGGGGTGACCGCGAGCGCGGCGAGCTGGACGGTGTCCGCGGCGACGGGTGCGCTGGCCCTGTTCGTGCTCCCGATGAGCGCGCTGTCCGAGCGGTTCGGGCGGCGTGCGGTGATGACGGCGTCGCTGGCGGTCGCGGTGACGGTCGGGCTGCTGGTTCCCTTCGCCCCGAACCTGGGCGTTCTGGTGGTGCTGCGGGCGGTGCAGGGCGCGGCGCTCGCTGGTCTTCCGGCGTCGGCGACGGCCTACCTGGCGGAGGAGGTCCGCCCGAAGGCCCTCATCACCGCGATCGGGCTGTTCGTCGCGGGCAACAGTGTCGGCGGTATGAGCGGCCGGGTCATCACCGGCTGGGTCGCGCAGGAGTGGGGCTGGCGGGTCGCGGTCGGGGTGATCGGTGTCGTGGCGGTGGGGTGCGCGGTGGCCTTCCGGCTGCTGCTGCCGGCACCGAGGCACTTCACTCCGGGTTCGCTGCGGCCGCGTGTGCTCGCCCGTACGGTTCGTGACCATCTCTCGAACCCGCTGTTGCGCCGGCTGTACGCGATCGGTGCGCTGTTCATGACGGTGTTCGGCGGCGTGTACACGGTGATCGGTTACCGGCTGACCGAGGCACCCTTCTCGCTGCCCCAGGGCATCGTGGGCTCGATCTTCCTCGTGTACCTGGTGGGTACGGTGTCGGCCTCGACCGCCGGGAAGCTGGTGGGGCGGCTCGGGCGGCGTGGGGCGCTGTATCTGGCGGGCGGGACGACGACGTCGGGGCTGCTGCTGTCCCTGTCCGACGCCCTGCCGCTGGTGTTGCTGGGGCTGGTCCTCATCACGGCCGGTTTCTTCGCCGGGCACGCGGTGGCGTCGTCCTCGGTGAGCCACACCGCGACGCAGGGGCGCGCGCAGGCTTCCGCTCTCTACCAGTCCGCGTACTACGTCGGTTCCAGTGCCGGGAGCACGATCGGTGCGGTGGCGTTCCACGCCGGGGGCTGGGCCGGGACCGTGGGGGTCGGACTGCTGGCGGTGCTGGGCGTGGTGACGATCACCGTGGTCGGGTCGCACGCGGCGCGGGTGCAGGCGCGTCGCGGGGCGGTGGCGGTG
>NZ_VMNX01000300.1 GCF_009377235.1 Streptomyces acidicola | reverse complement strand
CGGATAGGGGCCACAGGCGCCGATCGGCAGCAACGGCTCGACCAACGCCCACTCGTCGTCGCTGAGTTCACGCCTCGCCACACGAGAGTTGTACCAGCAGGTGATCACGACTCCGTACAGGCCCTAGTACCACTCCAGTTGCGGTTCGCTGTCGCCGCTGGTCAGGTGCTTTCCGCGGTGGCGGGACGACGTGCGGGAACTGCTTCCAAGTTGAGCAGTGGTGGCGTCGGCGGTAGGAGTCCGTCGCGGGATTGGCGGATTTGGGCCGCTCTCGGCCTCTTCACGGCCGTCGGAGCTGGCCCAAATCTGCCAATCACCATCCTTGGCACTCCGCCTTGCCGCCGTCCTCATCCGGGTACGCAGATGACAGGGCCGCAGAATCTGTCGTGAAGCCGACGTCCGGGGCGGGCGCCCGGTACGCCGCGCGCTACACGCCCGCGGACAAGGAGACGGCCGTACGGCACCTCGCGCGCATGCACGCGGAAGGGTTCACCGCGATGGTGCAGCCGTACATGCGCGGCATCGACGTCACCGGTGAGCGGGCGCTGCAGTACTTCGGCGGGCGGCTGCTGCACGCCAGCCGCAAGGGAGCGGTCCTCGCCCCCGGCACGGCGTACGACGCGGACAAGGTGCCCCACCCGGACCTGGAGCCCTGGATTCCGTCCCCGGCCGAGCTCCTGCGAAGCAGCGGGCTCAGCGGAGGCAGCACCCGGACGCCCCACAACACCCGCCTGTTCAGCGGAGTGTGGGCGCCGGTCCCAGAGTGCGGCCACGGATCAGCGTCCCCGGGAGCAGTTCGTGCCGGGGCCGGGTCCGCTCCTCGAGTTGGGCCCGCATCACTTCGACGGCCCGGCGGGCTGCGTCCTCCACCGGGATGCGGACGGTGGTGAAGCCCAGCAGGTCGATGCCCGGCAGGATGCCGTCGAAGCCGGTGAGCGAGAGATCCTCCGGCACCCTCAGACCGGCTTCCTGCGCGAGCGGCAGGAAGGCCAGCAGCCTGAAGTCCGAGGGGAACATCGCGGCGGTGATCAGGCCCGCACGGCGCAGCGCGACGATCTCGCGCCCGCCCTCGCCTTGGCTGCCGAAGGTGGGCGAGGAGACCTGGTGCACCCGTACCCCACGCTCGGTCAGCCCCCGCGCCATCGCCGCGCCGCGCCGGTGCTCGGAGACCGAGTGCTCGGGCACCACCACCGCGGCGCTGCGGTGGCCCGCCGCTGCCACGGCGTGGGCGAGCAGGTCGGCGTTGTGGTCCTCGTCGTAGGAGACGCCGTGGATGTCGGGGTGGGACTCCGGTCGGCCGACGACCACGACTGGCACCAGATCGAGGAAGGGTTCGAGCATCCCCGCGCTGATGACGCCGGTGGCGACGAACATGCCGCCGACGCGCAGCCCGAGCAGCCGGTTGAGCGCCTGGCGTTCGAAGTGCGCGCCCTCGTTGCGTGAGGGCGCCACGGTGACCATCTGCAGGCCGGCGCCGCTGACGTTGGCCTGCAGTTCGCTGAAGAGCAGACCGTAGGCGGGGTTGTCGGGGGCGCGCACCAGCAGGCCGAGGATGTCGGAGCCGCGCGCGGCCAGTGACCGCGCCATGGTGTTCGGAACGTAGCCGAGCCGCTCCGCGGCCGCGTAGACGGCCTGTCGGGTGTGCTCGGCCACGGGCGTCGAACCGTAGAAGACCCGCGAGGCCGTCGCCCGTGAGACCCCGGCCTCCACGGCAACCGCCGCCATGGTCACTTTCAGGGGTGAGGGGGCTTCGTTGTCCATGCTCGGTGCCACCTGGTCAGCCTATCCGCTGCTGCGCAGGCGCCGGTCGCCCCCACGTGCCGTACTCGCGCACGGCGGTACCGCGGACCCGGTGCCGGTAGCGGCCGAGCAGGTCGGGCCAGTCGGTCTGGATGATGTCCGCGCCCATCTCCATGAGCCGGCCCCATCCGTCGTCCGGGTCGCCCACGACGGACGTGTGGTCGTCGATCCCGGCGTACAGCGGTACGCCGTCGGGAAGGTTGATCGCATTGAGCAGGCACAGCAGTCCCCGCTGGTGCATCTCGGCGATGACGGCGGGGTCGGCGAGTTCGTCCTTCGCGTGGCGCGCGATGAGTTCGACACCGACGAGGTTGATGTCCGGGTAGTCGAGGACGGCGTCGAGGTCCGCGCGGGAGTGGACCATCGGCACGAACGGGTACTTGACCGGGTGTCGGCGCAGCTTGTCCAGCCACTGGTCATCGGTCGGGCTCTTGAAGACGAGTTGCCCGGCCATGTCGAACCGGTCGGCGAAGGGAAGCAGTTCGTCCCAGTACCACCAGGAACGGTCCACGTTGAACAGCGTCTCGCCGCGGAAGCGAGCGAAGACGTCGCCGAGTTCGGAGGGGCCGGCAGCGCGGTCGCTCCAGCCGTAGCGCAGCGCGCGGATCTCCTCGGCGCCGAGCGCGCGGATGTCGTCCGCGCGGTCGAAGGCGTGTTGCTCGAGGCCGTCGTGGAAGACGAAGAAGACTCCGTCCGCTGAGCGGATGACATCGAACTCGACCATGTCGGCGCCCTGGCGGAGCGCGGCCGTGATGGCGTCGGCGGTGTTCTCCGGCACATTGCCGAGCCCGGTGCCCCGGTGCACGCAGATGAGCGGGGTGCGCTGCGCGAGGTCGGTGTTGAGCAGCGCGTTGATGTCCTGGTATCGGGGGTGACCGAACATGGTGTTCTTGTGGGTCCTTCAGTGTGAGGCGGTGGGGGTGGGCCGGGTGAGGGAGGCGGCGTCCGCGTCTGCGGCAGATGTGGGGTGGGCGGTACTCGGCCGGTCGCGTCGCGCGGTGCGCCGGCTGGCGGCGCGGCGGCCGTAGACGAACCACATCGCGAGGCCGGAGACGGCCATCAGGAGCACGGCGTAGACCAGGGTCAAGGCGGTGTTGTCGCTGGTGCCCTCGCTGCGGGTGGCGTTCTGGATGGCGATGCCGAGGGGTTCGTACAGCGGGTGGGCGAGGAAGACCGAGGTGTCGTAGTCGTCCAGCAGGCTGTTGAAGTTGAGCGCGCTGACAGCCGCGGCGGTGGGCAGCACCAGGGGCAGCAGGACGCGCCGGAAGGTGTGCGGGCCGCTCGCGCCGAGCAGGGTGGCGGCCTCCTCCAGGTTGTCCGGGATGCCCGCGTAGGTCGCCTTGAGCATGCGCAGCGTGATCGGGATCTTCGCCGCGATGTAGGCGATGGCGAGCAGCGCCAGCGTGCCGGTCAGCACCGTGTCCCCGACCATGGCCCGGGGCACGGAGTAGGTGATGACCAACCCGAGTGCGGTCAGCGTACTGGGCAGCATCCAGGGGATGTGCAGCAGGTACTCCACGGCGACGGTGACCGGGTTGACGTACTTCTGCAGTACCCGGGCCACGAACAGCATCAGGACGATGACGACGCTCGCGGTGACGGCCGCGTACCCGATGCTCACCACGAACGGCCAGGAGGAGGCCGCGTCGGTCAGCACCTGGCGGTAGTTGGCGAGGGTGAAGCTGCCCGGGGTGATCCGGCCCGAGGCGATGGTCGAGGCGTTGGTGAACGAGAACACCACGATCAGCAGCGGCGGGATCAGGTAGACGGCGAACAGGGCGTAGGCCAGGACGTGCACGACGGCGTTGGCCACCGGGTTGGTGATCCGCTGTCTGCGCAGCGCCGAGGGCACCTTCGAGACGGAGAAGTACGTCCCGCCCGCCTGCATGCGGTTGAGGACCGTGAGCAGGATCAGCGTGGCCACGCCGAGGACGACGGCCAGGGTGGCGGCGAGGTCGCGGGAGGAGGGAATTCCCGCGAAGGTGAGGATCATCGGCGTGATCGTCTGGAAGTCCCGTCCGCCGAGGACCTGCGGGGCCGCGAAGGCGGTCAGCCCGCCCAGGAAGGTCAGCACGGTCACGGCGAACAGCGTGGGCTTGAGTACCGGAAGCACCACTTGGCGCAGGATTCGCCAGGATGAGGCGCCGAGCTGCTGCGCGGCCTCGACGGTCTGGTGGTCCACCCGGGCCAGGGCCGAGGTGAGGAAGAGCAAGTGGTGGCTGGTGCCGGTGAGGGTCATCACCACCGCCACAGCCGGCCCACCGGAGAACCACGCCGGATCCATGCCCGGGAAGATGTCCAGGAGCAGACGGGTGGCGAAGCCGTGCTCACCGTAGACGAAGGTGTAGCCGGAGACGGCCACGACTCCCCCGTAGACCAGGGTGGTTGCGTAACCGAGCCACAGCAGACGGGCGCCGCGCAGGGCGAAGTAGCGGGTGGCGAGGACGATGAAGACGCCGACGACGTTGACCGTGACGGACAGGACCGCGGCCAGCAGGAAGCTGTTGCGCAGCGAGGCCCGGGCCCGGTCCGAGGACCACAGCTTGGCGAAGGCGCGCGTACTGAACGAGCCGTCCGGAAAGAAGATCTCCCTCAGCATGACGAGGTTCGGGAAGACCAGGAAGGCGAAGACGAACCAGAGCAGCACCGCGCCGGTCACCAGGACCAGCGGCGAGCGAAGCATCCTCCGCGCGGAGCCGTTCACCGTCCCGCTCCCGCCGCCGCGAAGACGCCCGTTGATCCCGGGTACTGCAGGAGCGAAGCCGGATCGATCACGAGGTCGACCTGCTCCCCGGCAGCGGGATGCCAGCCGTCGTGCCCCGTCAGCACCGCCCTGAGGCTGCCGTGCTCGGCGCGCAGGCGGCAGACGTCGTGCATGCCGTGGTAGGTGTGCGATTCCACCGTCGCGGGCACGGCGATTCCTGCGTACGCGGCACCGGCACCGGCACCGGCACGGGCCACCTTGACCTTCTCGATCCGCACGTACGTGGGTGCGTCGACGTCGAGGCCGGAGGCACCGCTTGCGGCGAGCGTGCCCACCATGGCGGGGCTGAGCCGGTTCACCTCGCCGACGAAGGTGCACACGAACTCGGTGGCCGAGCGCTCGTAGACCTCCCGCGGGGTGCCGATCTGCTCGATGCGGCCCTGGTCGAGTACCGCGATGCGGTCACTCATCGACAGGGCTTCGTCCTGGTCGTGCGTGACGTAGAGGGTGGTGATGCCGAACTGGCCCTGCAGTTCCTTGAGCTGCACGCGCAGCTGCCGGCGCAGCTTGGCGTCGAGATTGGACAGCGGCTCGTCGAGCAGCAGGACCTTGGGGCGCAGGACCAGAGCGCGGGCGATGGCCACCCGCTGTTGCTGGCCGCCGGAGAGTTCCGCGACCTGCTTGTCCAGCTGCTGCTGCGACAGATCGACCCGCTCGGCGATCTCGTTCACCCGGCGGTCGGTCTCGGCCTTGGACAGCTTCTGTACCCTCAGGCCGAAGGCGATGTTCTCCCTCACGTTCATGCTCGGGAACAGGGCGTAGTTCTGAAAGACCATGCCCACCTCGCGCTTGCCGCTGGGCAGATGGGTGATCTTCCGACCCGCCACGTGGATGTCGCCGGCGCTGAGGTCGGCAAAGCCGGCGAGCGCGCGCAGTGCGGTGCTCTTGCCACAGCCGGAGGGGCCGAGCAGCGTGAAGAACTCCCCCTCCCTGACATGGAGAGAGAAGGCGGGCAGCGCCGTGAAGCTGTCGAACTTCACTGTCACGCCATCAAAGATGATCACGTGGGTCCTCGGGTCTGGTCTTGAGGGGCATGGGTGTGCCGGATGGGGCGGTGTGCCAGGGGTGGGCGGCCGCGCGGGGCGGGTGCCCCGCGCGGCACGGCTTCAGTTCGCCAGGTAGTCCAGCTCGATCTTCTCGATCCACTGGTCGAGGTGCTGGGCCACGAACGCCCAGTCGATGGCCTGCTCGGTGAAGGAGTCCGTCGCGCTGACGGCGGCCGGATCGGCCTGGGCCAGCGCGTCCTTGTTCGTCGGCACGGTCTGGAACTGCTTGGACCAGGCAGCCTGGACCTTCGCGCTGCCGAACCAGTCGATGAACTTCTTCGCCTCGGCGGACTTCTTCGTGCCCTTCACGAGTCCGACCTGCTGGACGACCATCGGGACACCGGTTTTCGGGTGCGCGGCTTCGGTCGACACCTTGTACTGCTGCTCACGTGTGGCCTTGCCGGCCAGCCACATCTGCCCGGCGTCGACCTTGCCTGCCGCTATCTGCGCATACAGATCGGTGCCGGGGACCGCGGGGACGCCGTCTTGGAAGTACGCCTTGACCGCGTCCCACCCGGCCTGGCTGACGCCGAGGTCGCCCTTGTCGTCGCGGTAGCGGCTGAGGATGCCCGCCAGGACCATCTGCGTGGTGGCTCCGCCGAGGTCGGAGGGCACTTCGTACCGCTTGGCGAACTGCTTCTTGGTCCACAGGTCGGGCCAGTCCGAAGGCGCTTGGTCCGGCTTGGTGTACGCGGCCTTGTTGTAGACCAGCATGACCGGCTCGCGGACGATCGGCCAGTACTCCTTGCCGGCCTCATCGCCCGCCGAGGCGTCCACCTTCCCGGCCCAGGACGGGGTGTAGGCGTCGAGGACCTTGGCCTTCTTCAGGCTCTCGAAGTAGACGTTGTTCAGACCAAAGGTGACATCGGCGATCGGGTTGGCCTTCTCGGCGAGCAGCCGGTTGCGGATGTCACCGCCGCCGAGGTCCACGAGCCGGAGCTTGAACCCGGCGATGTCCGCCTCCTTCTTCAGCCAGTCACCACGTCCGTCCGACACGGAGTTGCTGTACACCACGAGAGTCTCGGGGGCGTCCGTCCCTGCCGTCGCGGTCGTGGACGGTGAGGTACACCCCGTGGCGATGAGTCCAGTGGCGAGCACCGCCACAGCGGCGGTGATGGTCTTGCGCATCGATGTCTTCCGTTCCGGTTCCTTGCCGCTCAGCGCGGCGAGTAGCTCCGATACGCGCCATGAACGCGCGTTCATGGGGGACTGAACACGCGTTCATCAACATCGCGGCGACGGAAGAATGAAGCAGGGACATCGTCAGGATGATGAACTGGCCGCTGCGGAGAGCCCCTGCGGATTCCGGTTCCCACGGGTGGTCGAACTGTTGGCTGAGCATCGCCGACCACGCGATTCGCCGTGTCAGCCGTGGTGGGGCGTCAGGGTGTGTGCCCGCCCCATCCCGCCCTCGCGGTACCTCTCCGGGTCGGGCCCGGAGCCGACCTCGTCGACGGGCTCGGGGTGCAGCACCTGCATCGAGTCGGCACCGTGGGCGGACTGCTGCATCGCGCCCTCCGGCGGGGCCCGGCCGTGGGCTGGGGGCCCTTCTCTCGCTCGCCGGCCGGCCAGGCCCGCAGTCCGGCGTCATCCGCGAAGGCTGGCCCGACGGCCCCTTGGATCACAGTGCCTCAGCGCCGCCCTCCTGCCGACGGGCACGCCAGGCGTACGCGGATTCCAGGGAGACTGCGCTGATGGCTCTGGTCGGGCCGTAATCGCCGCGCGACCGCGGCGGCGCCCCCTCGCGCAAACAACTCGACGCCCTTCAACCGGACTTGCTCCCGCTGGGCCCGCTGCTTCGCGGTCAGGCCGCCCCCATCGGGATACCGCATGACACCGGGGCGCCCGCCAGCGAGATCACCGTCGCCCCGGGCCGGAAACCTCAGTAGCGATCCGGTTGAGCCGGATTATCGTTCACCGCAACCCTGGCGATCCGGCGTGTGTCTTCGGCGGACGATGTGCCCCTGACCCTCGTCACTGGCCGACCCTTCCGTCGATGCACTCGCGCAACAGGTCGGCGTGGCCGCAGTGGCGGGCGTACTCCTCGACCCTGTGCACCATCAGCTCCCGCACCGAGGTCCCGTCCTTCCCCAGACGCTCGCTCAGGTCCGGGTGCTCGGCCAGCGCGGCGTCGGTCGCGGCCTGCTCGCGCGCCAGATCGGAGTACGCGGCGTCGACCATGGCCTGGTCGGCGACAGCTTTGTCGAAGTCCGCGTCGCGCTCGCCGTACAGCTTCGGCAGCGGATCACCGTCGGTGATCCAGTTGCGCCAGTCCCGTTCCACCTCGGCGAGGTGGCGGAGCAGGCCGAGCAGTGACATCGTCGACGGCGGAACCGACCGACGGGCCAGTTGCTCAGCGTCCAGGCCCTCGCACTTCATCCGCAGGGTCGTGCGGTAGTCCTTCAGGAACTCCTGCAGCGTCGCGAGTTCGCCCTCCGGACCGGCTCCATCCCTGTCGCGGGGGTCGTCGTCCGGGTCGGCCCACATGTCGGGGTAGACGGTGGCCTGGCTCCATCGTGCGGGTTGGTCAGTCATGCGTTGCATGGTCGTCCGCGAGGGGCCGAGCTGGCTACTTCTTTACTCCGCAGGCGAGATAGCGGCCCCGCACTTCGTCGGCAGGGGAGTCCGCAAGTGCGACACATCTTCTGGATGTGTCGCACTTCGGCTGGTACACCACCCCTGTGGACGCGGCCGGGCGCTGGGGCGTTGCTGCCGCGGACAGTTCGAACCACACGACCTTCCAGCCGGGTGTTCGGGAGCGGGTGGTGAGCGGGTAGCGCCCCCAGGCATCGGCCAGGGTTTCCACCAAGTACAGGCCGCGGCCGAAGTCCTGGTCTGTGGTGCAGGGGAGCGGGTCGGGTAGTTCGCGGTGGTTGTCCATGACCCCGACGTGTACGGCGCCGGTGTGGGAGCAGAGCCTGACGGTGACCGGGCCGTCGGAGTGCTTGACGGCGTTCGAGACCAGTTCCGAGGTCAGAAGCTCCGCCGTGTCGGCCAGTTCGGGGGTGTGGGCGTAACCGAGGAGGGCTGTGCGGATGGTGTGGCGGGCGATGTAGGAGGCTCGGGGGTCGTTGGGGAGTTGCAGGCGGCATTCCCAGGGGGTGGGGTCGGGCATGGGTGATCTCCGTTCCGGGTGAGTTTGAGCGGTGGGTGGGGACAGTCGGCGGCTCCACTCCCTGGTGCGGGCTCGCCCCTGCCAGGGGAGGAGTACGCAGGCAGGCTCGCGCGATGCACTGACAACTGCTCCGTGTAGCTTGTGCGTTACTAAACGTAGAGCGACATCTGGTTACATTGCCACTTGAGTGAAGAGATTGACCCGTTCGTGGCTCGCTGCCACCAGGAGCGGCAGACTGCACAGGACCGCACGCGGAAGGAACGGCATGCCACCGAGGACGGCACCCACGGAGCGTCAGAGGCGACTGGGCAGTGAGTTGCGCAAGATGCGGACGGCCGCCGGGATGTCAGCGGACCAGGCCGCTGGGCTCCTCGGGCTGGACCGGGCCAAGATCTCCAACATCGAGACGGGAATCCGAACCATCAGCCCGGAGCGGCTGCGCACTCTCGCCTGCAACTGCGCCTGCTCGGACCAGGCGTATGTGGATGCGCTGGTGAACATGGCCCGCCCCAACGGGCATGGATGGTGGGAGCGGTACCGGGGCTCGCTCTCTTCCGGGCTCCTGGACATCGCCGAGTTGGAGTCCTACGCGGTGTGGATGCGGACGGCGCACACGGCGCATGTCCCCGGCCTGTTCCAGACGAGCGACCATGCGCTTGAGCTCTTCCGGGCCGTGCTGCCGTCGTTGCCCGAGCACGAGATCGCTCTGCGGTTGGCTTTCCGCGCCGAGCGTCAGCAGGTGCTGGAGGGCGAGAACCCGCCTGAGTACGTCGGTGTCGTGCACGAGGCTGCGCTGCGTATGCAGTTCGGTGGGCGCAAGGTGGCACGCGCACAGTTGGAGCATCTGCTGACGGTGTCCGAGCGGCCGTCCGTGCGCCTTCTTGTCATTCCCTTCGCCGCGGGGACGTTCCCCGGCGCCGGGCAGACGGTCAACTACCTCGGAGGTCCCGTACTCCAACTGGACACCGCGCAGGTCGACAGCTCGCATGGTCCGGAATTCCTGGGTGGCGAGGCGCAGTTGGAGAAGTACCGTGCCCATCTGGACTGGATGGAGCGCATCGCTCTGGCGCCCGAGGCGTCGCGTGACTTCATCCGTGAGATCGCCAACGAGCTGTGAGGAGACGCCCAGTGGACCACGACACGATCACATGGGAAGAGCCGTTCTGCGGCGAGGGAGCAAGCTGCTTCCGCCTCGGTACCGACGACAACGGCAACGCCTACATCGCCATAGCCGGCGCCGAAGACCACCACCTCACGGACAGCCGGGAGGCACTCCGCACACTCATCCTGGACATCAAGGCAGGCAAGGCGGATCACCTGCTCTGAGGCCCCCCGCCCCGAATCGCAGCAGTGCTATCCGTCGCTGCCGACCGCCACCCGCTGCAGCAACCCCCACGTGAACTCCGCCACGCACTCACGCCGTACGCCGTCCTCGTCCGGGGCCGTGAAGGTGAGGCCGAAGCGGGTGGGGGCGGTGCCCTCCAGGGGGC
>NZ_VMNX01000002.1 GCF_009377235.1 Streptomyces acidicola | reverse complement strand
CCTCCCCGCTCTCCCCCACCTTTCAATGAGGAAAGGCACGCACATGCACGACATCACTCAAGGGCCCTCCCGCCGCTCCTTCCTGGGCCTCGGCGTCGCAGCGGCCGGCGCAGCCAGCCTGTCCCTGGCCGGGTGCGGCGCCTCCCCCGGCCCGCAGTCCGCCTCGGCCACGCCCCAGGGCAACGTCTCGCTGACCATGTCGGCATACGGCTCGAACACGCGGCAGCACAAGCTCCAGCAGGTCTTCAAGCTGTACGCCAAGAAGAACGGCGGCAAAGTCGGCCTGGAACTGCTCGCCAACGAGGCCTACGCGCAGAAGCTGGCCACCCAGATCGCCGGCGGCGCGGCGGCCGACGTCGTGGCGCTGTTCCACAACAGCGTCGCGCAGTACGCGTCGAAGAACGCCCTCGCCCCCCTCGACCGCTACGGCCCCAAGGTCCTGGACCTGTCGCACGTCGACAAGGAGTCCTCCTCCGGCGGTGTCATCGACGGCAAGCGCGTGGCCCTTCCACTCGGCGACAACGCCTACGGTGTGATCTGGGACAAGACGGCGCTGGCCGATCTCGGCATGTCGGTCCCCGAGCCCGGCCACACCTGGGACGACTTCATCACCTTCGCCAACGACGTCAAGAAGAAGGCGAAGGGCCGCCTCTACGGCACCATCGACAACAGCGCCGACTTCAACGGCTTTCAGGTCTTCGTCCGTCAGCGTGGCAAGGAGCTCTACAAGGACGGCAAGCTCGGCTTCTCGAAGGCCGACCTGGAGGCCTGGTTCGCGATCTGGGCCGAGCTGCGCAAGAGCGGCGCCGCCCCGCCCGGGGACCTCACCGTGCAGACCGCCACCGGCGGCTTCGGCAACTCGCTGCTGGTGACGGGCAAGGCGCCGAACTTCTTCATCTACCCGAACGTCCTCAGCGGTTTCCAGGCCCTGACGAAGAACGAACTCGCCGTCAGCACCATACCGATGACCAGCGCCTCGAAGTCCGGCCTCTTCGTCCGCGCCTCCAACTGGGCCGCGGTCAACGCCCGCTCCAGCCACCCGGCGGACGCGGCCGCCCTGCTCGGCTTCATGCTGAACGACGAGCAGGCCGCGAGGATCCTCCAGGCCGAGTTCGCCGCGCCGCCCAACCTGGAACTCCGCAAGGTCATCGAGTTCAACAAGGTCGACCGGGTCTTCATCGACTACGTCGAACTCGTCTCCAAGGAGTTCGCCCAGCCGGTTCCCTCCCTCGCGGAGGAGTTCCCGAGCGGTTCCCCACAGGTCATGACGGCCTTCGTGACGGCCGGCCAGAGCGTCGCCACCGGCCAGCAGTCCATCTCCTCGGGAACCGACAGCTTCTTCTCGCAAGCCGAAGGATTCCTCTCGTGACCATGACGTCCGGGCTTGACCGCAGAGCCCCGACCACCGTGAGGGCGGCCAGAGCAACAGAACTCCGACGCCCCCAGGGCAAGTGGGCACTGCTGTTCCTCAGCCCCTGGATCGTGGGACTCGCGCTGTTGACGGCGGGCCCTCTCCTCGCCTCGCTGTATCTGTCGTTCACCAACTACGACCTGCTCTCCACACCGCAGTGGGCCGGCGTGGAGAACTACACGAAGATGTTCACCGCTGACCCGCTGTGGCGGCAGTCGGTGCTGGTCACCGGCGTCTACGTGGCCGTCGCGGTGCCGTTGCAACTCACTTTCGCTCTGTTGCTGGCCTCTGTCCTCAACCGCGGTATCAGGGGCATGAGCGTGTGGCGGGCCCTGTACTACCTGCCCAGCCTCTTCGGCTCCAGCGTCGCCATCGCCATCCTGTGGCGGGAGATCTTCGGCGCCAACGGGCTCTTCAACAACATCCTCGGAATGATCGGCATCCACTCCACGACGAGCTGGATCGGCGATCCCGACTGGTCGCTGGGCACGCTGGTCCTGTTGCGGGCCTGGGAATTCGGCTCACCGATGATCATCTTCCTGGCGGGGCTCCGGCAGATTCCCGCGGAGCTGTATGAGTCCGCCTCCCTCGACGGTGCCGGCACCGTGCGCAAGTTCTTCGCCATCACCCTGCCGATGCTGACGCCCATTGTTTTCTTCAACCTGATCCTGCAGATCATCAGCGCGTTCCAGGTATTCGGCTCGGCCTTCATCATCGGCGGCGGCCAGGGAGGACCGGGCAACTCGATGCTCGTCTACACCCTGTACCTGTACCAGGCCGCGTTCAACAACTTCCAGATGGGCTATGCAGCCGCCATGGCCTGGGTCCTGCTCGTCATCATCGGGGCGGTGACCGCGGTCAACTTCTGGCTCAGCCGCTACTGGGTCCACTACTCCGATGAACAGTGAGAGTGCGCCATGACAACCATCACTCAACTCGTCGGCAAAAGCACGCCTCCTCCTGCGACGGTGCCCGCGTCCCGTCCCTCGACCGCCGGTCGGCGCGCCGCCAGGGCACTGCTCTACGTCGTGCTCACGGTGGGCGTGGTCGCGATGCTCTACCCCCTGGTGTGGCTGCTGTCGGCGTCCCTGAAGCCCGCCGACGAGATCTTCGGTTCGGTCGGCCTGCTGCCGCGCAGCTGGGATCTCAGCAACTACGTCAACGGCTGGACCAGTGCCGACGGCAGTACCTTCGGGCGTCCGCTGCTGAACTCGGTCGTGGTGAGCCTCGGCGCGGTCGTGGGAAACATCGTTTCCTGCTCCCTTGCCGCATTCGCCTTCGCCCGCCTGGAATTCAGGTTCAAGCGCACGGCGTTCGCTCTCATGATGGTCACCATCATGCTGCCTGCGCAGGTGACGATCATTCCCCAGTACATCCTGTTCCACTATCTCGGCTGGGTGAACACCTACCTTCCGCTGATCCTGCCGAAGTTCTTCGCCGTCGACGCCTTCTTCATCTTCCTGATGGTGCAGTTCATCCGCGGCATTCCCCGCGACCTGGACGACGCCGCGGCGCTCGACGGGTGCAATCCGGGCAAGATCTATCTGAAGGTGATCCTGCCGCTGCTGACGCCGGCGCTGGTCACCACGGCGATCTTCACCTTCCTGTGGACGTACAACGACTTCTTCTCCCAGCTCATCTACATCTCGGAATCGCAGCTGTACACGGTGCCCCTGGCGTTGCGTCAGTTCATCGACGGCACCGGACAGTCGGAGTTCGGCCCCATGTTCGCCATGAGCGTCGTGTCGCTGCTGCCCACCCTCGTCCTGTTCCTGATCTTCCAGCGGCTGATCGTGGACGGCATCTCCACCTCGGGGATGAAGGGATGAACCGGCCTCCCCACCGGGCCTGGTGGTCCGGTCGCGTGTACGAGGCGCTCGACACCATGTGCCGGTACCTGTTGCTGAGTCTGCTGTGGACGGTCGGCACGGCGCTGCTGGTCACGGCGCCGGCCGCTGCCGCTGCCCTCGTGGCGACGGTGCGCGGGTGGGCCCAGGGGGACGAGGGCCCGGTCTGCTCGACGTTCTTCTCCCACGTACGACGCTCCGCGCGCGCGAGCTCCGTGGCCGCCGTGCCTCTCCTGCCGGCAGCCGCGCTGCTGGCGGCGAACCTCGTGATCGTGCCGCACATGGGGGAACAGCGGCCGTACGCCACCGCCGCGCTGGTAGCGGTCGTCGTCCCCTTCCTGGTGTTCGCCACGAACGTGATCCCGGCTCTCGCCGACGAGACCACGGGCGTCCGGGAGACCTACCGGCGGACGGTCGAGCGGATCGTCGTACAGCCGGCAGCGGCCGGCCTCACCACGGTCGTCGCCCTGATCGCCGCCTGCTGCGTCTTCGTCCAGCCGGTCAGTGCCCTGCTGATCGCCGCACCCGCCGCGCGCCTGGTCGTCGCGGCCCACGGCCGGCACACCGCCAGGCCGGTCATTTCCGCGTAAGGAGAGACCCACATGACCTCGATCGAGATCCGGGGAACGGACTTCGTCGTCGACGGACGGATCGTCAACCAGGGTCGTACGCTCGACGGTATCCCGCTCGACGGGCTGCTGCTGAACAGCCGCATGATCAACGGAGCGTTCGACGACGCGAACCCCGAGACCGTTCACCGGTGGGCGTACCCCGACACCGGGGTCTGGGACGCGGATCGCAACACCCGCGAGTTCCTCGCCGCCATGCCGCAGTGGAAGGCGGACGGCCTCGACGCCTTCACCATCGGAGTCCAGGGCGGCAGTCCTCAGGGATACAGCACCGAACAGCCCTGGAACAACGCCGGTTTCACGGCGGAGGGCGCCTTGCAGGAGGGGTACCGCGAGCGCCTGGGAAGGATCCTGGAGGAGGCCGACCGGCTCGGACTCGTCGTCATCCTGGACATCTTCTACCACGGCCAGGATCACCGACTGCGCGACGAACCGGCCATCCACCGGGCCGTCACCGAGGTCTGCACCTGGGTGCTCCGGTCGGGCTGGCGGCATGTACTGCTGGAGATCGCCAACGAGGTGAACTGGCACAACCACTACACGCACAGCCTGATCAAGGCCGAGCGCGTCCACGAACTGATCGCACTCGCCAAGTCCGTCACGTACGAGGGCCGCAGGCTGCTCGTGAGCACGAGTTTCCTCGCCCACCCGCCCATCATCACCGAACGGGTCGTGACCGAGGCGGACTTCGTCCTGATCCACGGGAACGGCACCCCGGCACCGGACCGGCTGCGGGAGATGGTGGAGGAGATCAAGGCCACGCCGGGCTACACCCCCAAGCCCATCATGTTCAACGAGGACGACCACTTCGACTTCGACAAGCCGGACAACCACATGAAGGCGGCTCTGGCCGCCGGCGCCTCATGGGGCTACTTCGACCCGGGTTCCGTCACCACCGACCCGCCGCAGCCGACGCTCGGTGACTACGAGAACGGCTACCAGGCCGTGCCGGTCAACTGGGGTGTCAGCACCGAAACGAAGAGGGCCTTCTTCGCCACGCTACGAAGCGTGCGCTGAGGTCTCCCCGGTCGTCCGGGCGTGCGCGTCGCCGACGTAGCGGCGGGTGAAGTCACCCATGTGGCCGGTGAGCGTCTCCCGGACGGCCTGTGCGTCCCCGGTGCGGATGGCGGCGACGATCGGCAGGTGTTCCTCGAAACGCATCCTGCCGACCGCCCGGTCCGGACCGGCGGCAATGATCATCATGCGGATCTGGCTGGTCAGTTGGAGCCACGACCGACTCAGCGTGCCGTTGCCCGTCAACTCGCACAGCAGAGCGTGGAAGCCGAGGTCGGTCTCGATGCGCTCGCTGAATCCGAGGTCGGGTTCCCGCAGCCGCGCGATCTTCTGCTCCAGCGCGTCCGCGTACTCCGCACGCCGCGGGCTTTCGGCGAGTTTGGTGGCTGCCAGGATCTCCAGCGCCGTACGTACTTCGAAGACCTCGGCGATCTCCTGAGGGCTGAGTTTGCGCACCCGCATGCGCCCGTTGCCCTCGTTGACGAGCAGGCCCTCGGCCTCCAGCGGGCGCAGCGCTTCCCGCAGGGTTCCCCGGCTCACCCCCAGAGTGTCGCTGAGCTGGACCTCCCGGACATGCTCACCGGGTTGCAGCGCCCCCGAAACGATCTGATCGCGTAGGTGGGCAATGCACCGTTCGCGAAGACTGCGCCGATCGAAGGGGCCTGCGTCACGCACACTCATGGGCACAGGGTATCGGTCACATGCACGGCAGTGGACGTAGCGCCGTTTACAGGGCGGCAACCGGTGCGACACGTCACACGTGTTTACTACAGTGAGACTCTGGGTCCTGACAGTAAACGCATCTATGATTCGGGAGCCGTCGTGTCCGTTCCGCTGAAGTCCGCACCGGCCCTCTCCGCCACGCAGTCGCTCGCGTCCCTGGCCAAGGCGGACGGCGTGCGGTTCCTGCTCGCCACCTTCACCACCCTGACCGGCAAGCCCTGTGCGAAGCTCGTTCCCGTCGAGGCCGCGGACGCGCTGGAGGGCGAGGGCGTGGGCTTCGCCGGATACGCCGCGGGGGCCATGGGTCAGCAGCCGCGCGACCCGGACGTGGTGGCGATCCCGGACCTCTCGTCCTACGTTCCGCTCACCTTCGTCCGGCCCGGACTGGGCATGGTGCACTGCGATCCGTACGTCGAAGACCGCCCCTACGCCTTCGCACCCCGGGTCATCCTGCGCACGCTCGCCGAGAAGGCCGCGGCCCAGGGCACCGGGCTGGTCAGCGGCGCCGAGGTGGAGTACTTCCTCGTGCAGCGCGGCGCCGACGGCACCCTCACCACGGCCGACCGTCTCGACGACGCCGCCCAACCCTGCTACGACGCACGCGGGCTGACCCGGATGTACGAGCACCTGACCGCCGTGTCCGACGCGATGGTGCAGCTCGGCTGGGGGCCGTACGCGAGCGACCACGAGGACGGCAACGGGCAGTTCGAGCAGAACTTCCACCACGCGGACGCGCTGACCACCGCCGACCGCGTGGTGACGCTGCGGTACATCGTGCAGGTGCTGGCCGAACAGCGCGGGATGACGGCCACGTTCATGCCGAAGCCGTTCACCGACCGCACCGGCAGCGGACTGCACCTGCACCTGTCGCTCTGGGACGGTGAGCGTGCGCTGTTCCCGGCGGGGGCCGCTGAGCAGGACGCGTACGGAATGGGGTTCAGCGCGCAGGCCTACGGCTTCACCGCCGGTCTGCTCGCTCACGCGCCCGCACTGCACGCGTTGATCGCACCCACCGTGAACTCGTACAAGCGCACCGGGGCCACCACCACCGCCTCGGGTGCCACCTGGGCCCCGCGTACGGCGAGTTGGGGCGGCAACGACCGTACGCACTTCCTGCGCGTCCCCGACACCCACCGTGTGGAGCTGCGCGGCGGCGACGGCTCGGCGAACTCCTACCTCGCGGCGGCCGGCGCACTCGCCGCCGGGCTGGACGGGATCGCCAGGGCACTCGAACCGGGTGAGCCGGGCGTCACGGATGGCGGGCCGCGGCTGCCGCGCACGCTCCTGGACGCGGTGCACGCGCTGGAGGGCGATGACGTCGTCCGCGGGGTGCTGGACCTCGTCGACGCGTCGGCCGGAGTGAGCGACTACTACGCGGAGTTGAAACGCGAGGAGTTCTACAGCTGGCACAACACCGTCTCCCCGTGGGAGATCGACCGGTACCTCACGGCCGTCTGACAGCCCCTCTACGTACGTTTCGGAGGTCATGCCCATGTGCGGCATCGCTGGACTCCAGGTGCGCGACCCCTCGCTGGAGCCGAGGCTCGGCGAACTGCTCACCGGAATGCTTCACCAGGCCGCCGAGCGCGGCCCCGACTCGGCCGGCGTCGCCCTGTACGGCGACTCCCGGCTCACGCCGCCCGGGCACGCGACGGTGAGCCTGCTCGCGCCGGACGTGTCCGCCGACGAGGTCGCCGCGCGCGTCGGTGGAGGCGCCACCGCCATCACCGTCAGTCAGAGCACCGTCGTCCACTCCCCCGCTCTCACCGTGTCCGACCTGGAGCGGGCCGTGCGCGACGCCTTCCCCTCGGCGGTCGTCACCGGGCGCGGCACCGGCCTGGCCGTCCTCAAAGGCGTCGGCCACCCCGACGCGCTGGCCGAGGAGTTCGGCCTGCGGGCGGCGAGCGGACGCCAGGGCATCGCCCACACCCGCATGGCCACCGAGTCCGCGGTCACGCCGGAAGGAGCGCACCCGTTCTCCGTCGACGAGAACGTCTGCCTCGTCCACAACGGATCCTTCGCCAACCACGCCACCATCCGCCGCGAGCTGCGCGCCGAGGGCATCGTCTTCGACAGCGAGAACGACTCCGAGGTGGGCGCCCGCTTCGTCGCGCACCAACTCGCCCAGGGACACGACCTGGAGAAGTCGCTGCGGCTGCTGTGCGAGCGGTTCGACGGCTTCTACACCCTGCTGGTGACGACCGGTGACACCTTCGCCGTCGTCCGGGACGCGATCGCCTGCAAGCCCGCCGTCGTCGCCGAGACCGACGCGTGGGTGGCGATGGCCTCCGAGTACCGCTATTTCGCCGGGCTGCCGGGCATCGAGTCCGCCCGCGTCTTCGAGCCCGAGCCCGAGGAGGTCCACACGTGGCAGCGCTGACCACCCCCACCGTCATCGACCTCGCGCACGACTCCGTGCGCGACCTCAACCGCGCCCTGCACCAGGCGGGTCCGGGCACATCGTGGCGGATCGAGCACCCGGACGGCGCCCACAACGTCGCCGTCGGTCTCACCGAGGACCTCGACGTGGTGATCGGCGGTCCGGTGGGCTACTACGGGGCGGGCATGAACCAGCGCGCCACCGTCACCATCCACGGCAACGCCGGTACGGGCGTCGCCGAGAACATGATGTCGGGGACGGTCCGAGTGCGCGGCAGCGCCTCCCAGTCCGCGGGGGCGACGGCCCACGGCGGTCTGCTGGTGATCGACGGGGACGCGTCCGCCCGCTGCGGGATCTCCATGAAGGGCGTGGACATCGTCGTCGGCGGCAACGTGGGGCACATGAGCGCCTTCATGGGCCAGGCCGGCCGTCTGGTGGTGTGCGGCGACGCGGGCGACGCGCTCGGCGACTCCCTGTACGAGGCGCGCATCTACGTCAAGGGCAAGGTCAAGTCTCTGGGCGCGGACTGCGTGGAGAAGGAGATGCGGGCCGAACACCTCGCCGAACTGGCCGAGTTGCTGAAGGCCGCCGAGCGGGACGACGCGCCCGCCGACTTCCGACGGTACGGCTCCGCCCGCGACCTGTACCACTTCAAGGTCGACAACTCGGCCGCATACTAGGGGAGTTACTGCCATGGACTTCGCATCCCAGGGCCTGCGCGAGTCGGCGACCTTCGACCGCGCCACCATCCACGCCATCCAGCGCGCCGCCGAGACCGGCATCTACGACATCCGGGGCTGGGGCGCCAAGCGCCGTGTCCCCCACTTCGACGACCTGCTCTTCCTCGGCGCCTCCATGTCCCGCTATCCGCTGGAGGGTTACCGCGAGCGCTGCGGCACCGATGTCGTCCTCGGCGCACGCAACGCCGCCTGCCCGCTGCGCCTCGACACCCCGGTCACCATCGCGGGCATGAGCTTCGGCGCGCTGTCCGCCCGGGCCAAGGAAGCGCTGGGGCGGGGTGCCTCGGAGGCCGGCACGTCCACGACGACCGGCGACGGCGGCATGACCCCGGAGGAGCGCGGCCAGTCCAAGCACCTCGTCTACCAGTACCTGCCGTCCCGCTACGGCATGAACCCCGACGATCTGCGCGCCGCCGACGCCATTGAGGTCGTGCTCGGTCAGGGCGCCAAGCCGGGTGGCGGAGGCATGCTCCTCGGGCAGAAGATCACGGAACGGGTCGCCGGCATGCGGACGTTGCCCGTCGGCATCGACCAGCGCAGCGCCTGCCGCCACCCCGACTGGACCGGCCCCGACGACCTGGAGATCAAGATCCGGGAACTGCGGGAGATCACCGACTGGGAGAAGCCGGTCTACGTCAAGATCGGTGCGACGCGCACGTACTACGACGTGAAGCTCGCCGTGCAGGCCGGAGCGGACGTCGTCGTGCTCGACGGCATGCAGGGCGGCACCGCGGCCACCCAGGACGTGTTCATCGAGCACGTCGGCATCCCCACGCTCGCCGCGATCCCCCAGGCCGTGCAGGCGCTGCAGGAGCTGGGCGTGCACCGGGAGGTGCAGCTGATCGTCTCCGGCGGGATCCGGGGCGGCGCCGACCTCGCCAAGGCGTTGGCGCTGGGGGCGGACGCGGTGGCCATCGGCACGGCGGCGCTGATCGCGCTCGGCGACAACCATCCCCAGTACGACGCCGAGTACCGCTCGCTCGGCTCCGCCGCCGGGTACTACGACGACTACCAGGACGGCCGCGACCCGGCCGGCATCACCACGCAGGACCCGGAGCTGTCCGCCCGCCTCGACCCCGTCGAAGGCGGCCGCAGGCTCGCCAACTTCATCCGTGTGATGACCATGGAGGCGCAGACCATCGCCCGCGCCTGCGGCAAGGCCCATCTGACGCACCTGGAGCCGGAGGACCTGGTCGCGCTCACCATCGAGGCGGCCGCCATGGCCCGCGTCCCGCTCGCGGGCACCGACTGGATTCCGGGGGCCGTGCGGTGACGGCCGACGTCGACATCGCGGTCGTCGGCGCGGGACTGATGGGGGCGGCGACGGCGTGGGCCGCCACCCGGCGCGGGCAGTCGGTCGTGGTTCTCGAACAGTTCGGCCCCGGTCACGACAAGGGCAGCTCGCACGGCAGCGCCCGCATCGTGCGCCGCGCCTACCCGGACCCGATGTACGCCCGCATGACCGGACGCGCCATGGAGCTCTGGCGCGAGCTGGAGGCCGACTCCGGTGAGCGCCTGCTGCGGATCGTGGGCGGCATCGACCACGGGCGGCTGCGCGACCCGGAACGCATAGCCGCCACGCTCGCCGTAGTCGGCGTACCGCAGGAGCTGCTCCCGGCCGAGGAGGCGGCGCGGCGGTGGCCCGGGTTGCGTTTCGACGGTCCCGTGCTCTTCCACCCCGAGGCCGGCACGGTCGACGCGGCCGCAGCCGTGACCGCCTTCGCGGAACGGGCCGGCGCCCGCGGCGCGGACGTCCGGTACCACACGGCCGTACGACGGATCACGCCCCTCGGCGAGGAGCGGGTACGGCTGGAAACGACGGACGGGGACACGGTGACCGCCCGTCGTGCCGTCGTCGCCGCGGGAGCCTGGGTGGCCGACCTGCTCGGCGGCCTCGTCCCGCTGCCCGAACTGACCGTCACCCAGCAGCAGGCCTTCCACTTCCCCCGCCTCGACCCGGCGGCCGCGCCGTGGCCCGTCGTCGTGCACAAGGACGCGCTGTCCACGTACAGCCTGCCCGGCGGGCGCGACGGCGGTCCCCTCGACGGCCGCAAGATCGCCGAGCACGACGCGGGCGGCACCACGAGCGCGGAGACCCGCAGCGGCCGGGTCGATCCCAGGGCGCGTAAGCGGATCATCGCCTATGTACGGGAGTGGCTGCCCGGGCTGGTGGCGGAGCCCTTCAACGAGACGACGTGCCTCTACACCTCCACGCCCGACGAGGACTTCGTCCTCGACCGCCGCGGTCCCCTGGTGATCTGCTCGCCCTGCTCGGGCCACGGTGCCAAGTTCGCGCCCCTCATCGGGGAGATGACCACGGACCTGGCCATGGGCGTCACGGATCCGGAGCCGCGCTTCGCTCTCAGCGGGAGCCGCTGAGTTCCTACTCGGCCCTCAGTCGCCGGAGCCGAACGCCAGGAGGATCAGCAGGGCGTTGAGGGCGACGAGGACCAGGGTCGCGCCGCCCGCGAGCGCGGTGGTGAGCGGGCGGTTCACCCAGTTGCCC
Organism: Streptomyces acidicola; assembly: GCF_009377235.1. Classification (GTDB taxonomy): domain Bacteria; phylum Actinomycetota; class Actinomycetes; order Streptomycetales; family Streptomycetaceae; genus Streptomyces; species Streptomyces acidicola. The sequence goes on along the minus strand of NZ_VMNX01000002.1, from coordinate 127,804 downwards.
ATGACGTCCGGCCGGCGGCTGAGGAGAAGGAGCGGGATCAGTGCGAAGGGGATGCCGAAGGAGAGCGTCACCTGGCTGAGCACCAGGGCTCGGGAAGGGTCCACCCCGAGGGCCAGGACCGCCAGGGCGGGCACAACCGCCAGGCTCCTGCGCAGGTACAACGGGATCCTGCGCCGCACAAAGCCCTGCATGACGACCTGGCCCGTGTAGATGCCGACGCTGGACGAGGCCAGTCCCGAGGCCAGGAGGGCGACGGCGAACAGCGTCGCGACCAGGGGGCCCGCGCCGATGGCGAACTGGGTGTGGGCGCCCTGGAGAGTCGGTTCGGCGCCGGAGCCGTGCAGCATGGTCGCGGCGGCGACCAGCATGGCGATGTTGGCGAGGCCCGCGATCCCCATCGCCAGGACGACGTCCAGCCGCTGGGCGCGGAGCAGCGCTCGCCGGGAGAGACCGTGGCCCGCGGCGAAGCGCTCCTGGGTCAGGGCGGAGTGCAGGTAGATGGCGTGCGGCATGACCGTCGCGCCGACGATCCCGGCGGCCAGCAGCAGGCTCGCGCTCCCGTCGAAACGGGGTACCAGGCCCGCGGCCAGGTCCGCCGGCGGGACGTCGGCCTGGAGGGTCTGGTAGAAGAAGGCGCCCGTCACCACGGCCAGCATGGCCGTGATCACCGCCTCGAACCGCCGCTGCCCGGCCGTGCGGACGGCCAGCAGGACGAACGACGCGGCGGCGATCAGTAGACCGCCCTGCAGGGCGGGAATGCCGAAAAGCAGGTTGAGCGCGACGGCACCGCCGATGAGCTCGGCCAGGTCCGTCATGATCACCACGATCTCCGCCTGGAACCACAGCCCCCGGACGACCGGGCGGGGGTAGTGGTCGCGGCACAACTCGGGCAGGTTACGGCCCGTGGCCGTGCCCAGTTTGGCGGAGAGGTACTGCAGGAGCATCGCGACGACGTTGGCCGCGAGGACCACCCACAGCAGCAGGAAGCCGAAGCGTGTCCCGCTCTCCACGTTGGTCGCGAAGTTGCCCGGATCGATGTAGGCGACGGCCGCCACGAAGGCGGGGCCGATCACGGTGAGCACCCGCCGTCCGGCGCCGGCCCGGACGGAAGCGGGCACTGTGCCGGTCGGTGTCGACGTGTGTACGCCTGTGTTCATGGCGAAGCACTCTCATTCCGTGGGGATCGGTGCCTCGGGAGAGAAGCGACCGACCCCTGAGGGGAAGGCCTTTCGGCACAGATAGGCGTATCCGGCGCTGAGCTGCCGGACGGCCCAGGTCTCCGCCCGCTTCTGCGCCACCTCGTCGACATCGGACCAGGTCATCGGCCCGCCTGCCGCCAGCGCGCGCAACTGGATCGCGCAGGCGCGCTCCAGCAGGACGGCGTGCATCACCGCCGAGGCGAGATCGGACCCGACCGTGACCAGGCCATGACTCACCATCAGGCACCCGGCCCCGTCACCCAACGATGCTGCCAGCCGTGCGCCGAGTCCGCGATCGCTGATGAGCCGCCCCGACGGATGGCGGGGTACGTCCGGATCGACGAAGGGCACGGCGTCATGGGAGAGCGGCAGGAGGGGGACACCCAGGGAGGCGAACGTCACGGCTGCGGGTCCATGGGTGTGGACCACGGCGCCGACGTCCGGGCGTACGGCCATGATCTCCGTGTGGATGGGGTACTCCAGGTGGGGGCGCCCCTCCCCCGCCAGTACTTCCCCTTCGGGCGAGACGAGAAGAGTGCGCCGCGGTGTGACCTCCTCGAAGCCCCATCCCGAGGCTTTCATCCAGACGCCGCGACCGTCCGGGTCCCGCAGGGAGACATGCCCCCAGACGAGGTCGGCCTGCCCGGCCGCCCCGAGTGCGCGTGTCGCCACGGCGACGTCGGCAGAAGGGTCCATTGCATTCATCGAGAACCGCCCACGGTCGGCAACTGGGGTCGAACGGCGGGATCAGACATCGGGGTCAGGCGGGGTCGGTCACTGGGATTCACGCATGGGCGTCTTCGGCCGGAGCAAAGGACAGTGGATACTCCTGGCGGCGGCGCCACTCGGTCTCGGGGTCGTAGCCGTAGATCCAGTTCATGCCCAGCGGTGTGTCGCCTTGTCGTTCACGGGCCCTGAAGGTCTCCTGGCGCTTCTCCCAGTCCCCCGCGTGCACGAGCCTGCTGTTGAGGAGGGACTGGCGCTGGATCGCGTGGGCCCGCGGAACGCGTACGTTCCGGAATTCGGCAAGCGCCCGCTCGGGGTCGTCCCCGCTCTCGTCGAGCCAACGGGCCAGCACGAAGGCGTCCTCGAACGCCTGCGCGGCTCCCTGTCCGGCGTTGGGCAGCATCGGGTGGGCGGCGTCACCGATCAGCTGGATCCTGCCGCGTCCCCAGTCCGCGGAGGGCTCCCGGCCGAAGAGACCCCACTTCGAGCATTCCCGCACCTCGTCCAGCAGCATCTGCAACGGGGGTGCGACGCCGGGGAAGCAGCTCCGCATCTCGTCCGGATCGCCCTTGGCAGACCAGCCTTCCTCCACCCAGGAGGCCGCGTCGGACTGGGTGGTGATGTTGATGATGCTGGTGCCGCGCAGGTAGTAGGTCATGATGTGGCGGCCTTGGCCGATCCAGCCGCAGAACCCGTGCGGGCCGAGGATGTCGGCCGGGAGGGCGGACCCGTCGACCAGTGCCCGCCAGACCATCTGGCCGGTGAAGTGGGCCTTTTCCTCCGTGTACAGCTCGCGCCTGATCCGGGAGTGGATGCCGTCGGCGCCGATGACGATGTCAGCCCGGTGCCGGCTGCCGTTGGCGAAGTGCAGCGTCACGCCGCCCCTGTCCTCGCCCCCGCCTCCGTCCTCGTTCGCGTCCCCGCGTTGGCCCCCGTCCTCGACGAGGCCCGTGCAGCGATGCCCGAGGTGGACGCGCGTGCTGTCGACGGCGCCGGCCAGGACGTCGAGGAGGTCCGCCCGGTGGAAGACGTAGTACGGGGCTCCGAAGCGGTCCGAGGTGGTTCCGTCCTCGGTGAGGCGTGTTTCGGCGAGCTGTTCACCGGTGTACATCGACCGCTGGACCTGGCCGGTCATGGCGTTCCCCACGGACTTGAGGCCGTCTGCGAGTCCGATGGCGGTCAGTGCCTTGGTGGCCTGGGGGCTGATGTTGATACCGGCCCCCACCTCGCCCAGTCGCTCGGCCTGCTCGAACACGTCGACCTCGAAGTCCGCACGGGACAGCGCGGCGGCCGTGGCGAGACCTGCCAGCCCTCCGCCCACTACGGCAATCGACAGACGTCCAGCCATGGATTCGCCTCATTTCTCGGTGACTTGTGCGGCCGGAAAGCCACAGTCGGGCAACCCCCTCGGATGACGGCCCTCAGATGAAGAAGGGTTCGGTCGCCCGGGTCAGGTTGACCGTCTTCAGCTCGTGGAAGGCCTCCAGGCCCTCCGGGCCCAGTTCACGGCCGATGCCGGAGTCCTTCACCCCGCCGAACGGTGCGTGGGTGTTGTGCGTGAAGGAGTTGATGCTGAAGGTGCCCGTCCGGACGGAACGGGCGACCTTCGCCGCCAGGGCGGGGTCCTCGGTGAACACCGCGCCGTGCAGACCGTAGTCCGAGTCGTTGGCGATCCGGATCGCCTCCTCGACGGACTCGTAGGTCAGCACCGTGGCGACGGGCCCGAAGATCTCCTCCCGGGCGATGCGCATGGAGTTGTACGCGTTCACGAACACCGTGGGCTGCACGTAGTAGCCCACCTCCAGGTCCTCCGGGACGCCGCCGCCGGTGGCGGTCATGGCCCCTTCGGCCCACCCCAGTTCGACGTAGCGCAGGACGCGTTCCCTCTGGGCGTGCGACACGAGGGGGCCCATGGTGGTCGTGTCGTCGAAGGGGTCGCCGACCTTGAAGGACTCGGCCGCCGCGACGAGGACGTCCGTCCACGCGTCGCGCCGGGACGCGGGTACGAGGATCCTGCTGAACGCCGAGCAGGTCTGGCCGGTGTTGGCGAACAGACCTGCCGCGACCCCTCGCATCACCGTGTCGGGGTCGGCGTCCTCAAGGACGATCGCCGCGGACTTCCCGCCGAGTTCCAGTTGCAGACGGGTGAAGCGGCCGCTGCACTCCCGGGCGATCTCTCGGCCGGCCGCGGTCGAACCCGTGAAGCTGACCTTGTCGACGCCGGGGTGCGCCACGAGCGCGCGCCCCGCTTCCCGGCCTCCTGTCACCAGGTTGAACACCCCCGGCGGCAGGCCGCTCTCGGTGAGCGCCTCGGCGATGTGGAAGGCGTCGAGTGGAGTCTCGGGGGCCGGTTTGTACACCACGCTGCACCCGGCGGCCAGCGCCGGGACGATCTTCGCGACGGCCATGTTGAACGGGCCGTTCCACGGCGCGATGGACGCGACCACACCGACCGGCTCCCTGAGTACGGCGGCCGGACCGAAGGGTGTCCGGCGGACGTCGCTGACCGGGGTGTTGCGGGCGAGGTCGAGAAAGTACCGGCCGGCGGACACCGCTCCCGGAATCTTTCTCCTGGCGACAGAGGCCGGCAGTCCCATCTCGGCCACCACGAGGCGGGCAATCTCTTCGAGGCGTGCCTCCAGCAGCGTCAGCGCCCTGTCGAGGACGTCCGCGCGTTCCCGGACCGGCATGCCCCGCCAGGGGCCCTCGTCGAACGCCCGCCGTGCGGCGCCGACTGCCACGTGCACGTCGGAGGCTCCGGCATCCGGCACCTGACCGACGACCTGTTCGGTCGAGGGTGAGACCACCGTGAGGGTGGCGGATGAAGTCGGCTTCTGCCATTCACCGCCGATCAGAAGGGTGTCGCGGACGATCGTGGACATGGTCATCGCTCCCGCCGACGGGGTTCATGGCAGGCATCTCCCAGGAGTGCCTGACGTTGACGATCCGGAAACATAGCAAGCGCAATGTTCTGCGGCAAGGGGTCGGCCCGGACTCGCCTGGACCCGGTTTCGGGGCCCGAACTCAGCCCTGGCGCTCGCCCGACGTCTCGACGAAGGAAGACCGCAGCGCGGACAACATGCGCCGAGAACCGGCGACCTGACTCTTCGTCACGGGCGCGTACGACGCCCCGAACACCACCCGCTGGTAGACGATGCCCTCGGCGAGAGCGACGATCACGTCGACGAGTTCGTCGTCCGGCCGCACACCGGACGCGGCAAGCGCGTCACAGGCCCGCTCCCGGTAGGCCCGCTGATTGCGCCGGGCCAGCTCCTGCAGTTCGGGCTCATGACGCGCCCCGAGGAACACCTCCGCCTGGAACGCCGGGATCTCGGGGTGCTCCTGCAGCGAGTCCACGAGGTGGGCGAAGATGTCCTCAAGGGACTCGCTCCGCTGCCGCAGATACGTGTGCGTGATCTCGATGCAGTGCTCCAGTGCCGCTTCGAGGACACCGACCAGGTTCGGGAAGTGGTGCCGCAGACTGCCCTGACTGACCCCCGCCTCGGCGGTCAGCGACCGGTACGTCAGCTTGGCCAGCCCGTCGCGCGCGACCAGCCTGATCGCGGCCTCCACCAGCGCCTGCCGCCCCTCACCGTAGGGGAGCCGCGCCCCTTCGCCCCCGACAGTCACGCCACCACATCCCCACAGCCGAAGGGCCCGCGGCCCCGCTTCCAGGCTTCTTCGCGACCACTGTAAAGGACCCACTGGAGATCCATAGGGCCATCACCGGCCACCGCGAACCAGCACGACAACGCCATCTGTCAGAACACACAAACCTGAAACCGAGCACTTGCGATGTTTCCTGAGGGGAGACACCATGGCCAACACCCAGACGCCTACTCGTCACTGGCGGCCCAGCCTGCCTCAGGCGCCATTTCCCTCATCCAATGCCCAGGAGGACATGGCTCATGTCCAGGATGTTCCATCTCGGGTTCTTCAGTTCGTTCTCGCCGCCGGCCTGGCATGCAGCGACAGACCGGGCGCACGGCGAGGACTGGTGGTCCGGCGACTACCACGCCCGCCTCGCCCGGCACGTCGAGGAGGCGTGTTTCGACTTCCTGTTCTTCGAGGACACCAGCGGCGTGTCCAGGATGTTCGGCGGGTCGATGGACACCGACCTGAAGAACAGTCTCAGTGCGCCGAAGAACGATCCGGTGGCGTTGATCTCCTATCTGTCGGCGGTCACCACCCGTCTCGGTCTGATCTCGACCGCGTCGACCACGCTCTACCCGCCCTACCTGCTGGCTCGTCTGTACTCCACCGTCGACGGACTCAGCCGGGGCAGAGCCGGGTGGAACATCGTCACCTCCAGCGAGGAGGAGTCCGCGCACAACTACGGCTACGAGGCCCTGCCGCCACCGGGCGAGCGCTATGACCGGGCCGAGGAGTTCGTCGACGTCGCACGGCAGTTGTGGACGTCGTGGGAGGAGGGCGCCGTGGTCCGCGACCACGACCGGGGCATCCACACCGACCCCGCGAAGGTCCACGAGATCAACCACGTGGGCAAGCACTTCAAGGTGCGCGGCCCGCTCAACAGCTTTCCCTCGCCCCAGCGCGTTCCCGTGCTGGCGCAGGCCGGCGGCTCCCCGCGCGGGCGGGACTTCGCCGCCCGGAACGCCGAGCTCATCATGGCCACCACCATTGGCGGGATCGACGCCATGCGCGCCTTCCGCGAGGACATCCACGGCCGGATGAAGACGTTCGGGCGCAGCCCCGACGAGTGCCGGATCATGTACGCCACCCACGTCCATGTCACGGACGGCAGCCGCGATCTGCGCTCCACGGTCACCGACAGCCAGTTGGTGTCCATGCTCGGCAAGCACGCCGCCCACATCGGCGTGGACCTGTTCCAGTACGACCTCGACGCCCCACTGCCCGAGGACGTCGTGGCCAACGGCACCACGAGCATGCTCGACTCGATCAAGGACAAGGGACGGCAAGGCATCACCCTGCGCGAGGCCATCCTCGACATCTGCCTCGGCGACGACGAACTCGGCGTGGTCGGCACCGCCGACGACATCGCACACAACCTCGCCGGCGCCATGGAGGCCGTCGGCGGTGACGGCTTCATCATCATGGCCACCCAGAACGCCAACGAGGAGCACGTCTCCGGCATCCTCGACGAGGTCGTCCCCCGGCTGCAGCGCATGGGCGTGGCCAGGACCGGCTACTCCGGCGCCACCCTGCGCGAGAACCTCTTCGCTTTCTGATTCCGACTGCCACGTCCACCGGCCTCGCCCTCACTCGGCATCGCCGACCTCCGAGGCACCGGTCCCGGCCCACACGGCCCCCTCGACGTGCCGCCCCCCTCACGAGCCCGCTCGTCACCGCACGTTGTCCTGCCGCACTCACCCTCATTCCCCTGCGGAAGGTCCACGATGGCCCAGCCCGACATCAGCTCACCCCTGTCCGCCGAACCACCCGCCCCCGCACAGTCACAGTTGCGCACCGGCGTCATCTCGCCCCGCAAGGCGCTCTTCTTCGCCCTCTCCGGGCTCGCCCTCCCCAGTGTCATGAGCGGCGAGGGCGGCAAGATGTCCCTGCTCGCCGGCTGGAGCTCCTGGCTCGCCATGGCCATCGGCTCGCTGATGGCTCTGCTGATCGCGGTCATCGTCGTCCGCTTCGCCCGCCGCCACCTCGCGACCGGCTCCCTGATGTCGTACGTCAATCTTGAGGTGGGCCCCCGTGCGGGTGCCCTCACCGGGGCCGCGCTGCTCGTCGGGTACGTCGCCGCCCTGGTCCTGACCGTCACCGTGTCGCTCGTCTTCCTCTTCAGCTTCCTGCGCGACATCGGAGTGCAGGCCAGTGGCGGCACATTGCAGGCGCTGATCGGCACCATCGTGCTCGGCGCGGCGGTCGTGCTGACCTGGCGCGGCATCTCGCTCTCGGTCAACGCCGCCGTCGTCCTGGGCTGGGCGAGCCTGCCCTTCGTTCTCGTCATCATGGGTTGTGCGATCGCGCGGCACGGCATCGACCTCGGTCCGCAGCTGGCGCTGGACGGCTTCTCCGCCGGCTCCTTCGCGCAGACCGTGATCCTCGGGTTCGGCATCTACGGCGGCTTCGAGGGCTTCACCGCCCTGGCCATGGAGACCGCGGACCCGCGGCGCACCATCCCCCGGCTGCTCGTGACGGTCGTCGTCGTCCTCGGCGTCGTCTCCGTCAGCGGTGTGGCCCTCACCATCCCGATCATGATGACCCACTCCGACGACCTTCTGGCGGGCAGCTCCCCGCTCTCCGTGCTGGCCACCGTCGGCGGTGTGTCGGCTCTGGGGTCTGTCCTGGACGCGCTGATGTTCGTGACGCTGCTCGCCGTGGTGCTGGTCTATCTCAACGAGGCGGGCCGGGTCGTGGCCACCGCCGCCAAGGACGGGCTGCTCCCCCGCGGTCTGGCTCATGTCGACCACAAGCACCAGGTCCCGGCGCGGGCCATGCTCTTCCTCGGACTGCTCGCCGCCGGCATCCTCGCCTCCTTCCTGCTGGTCGGCCACCGCCCGATCTTCACGATCTTCCTCTCGGCGGCCGTGCTGGTCTCCTACTCCTGGTTCACGGCGTACATCCTCATCGCAATCGCCGGCGTCACCGACGCCGTACGCCGCCGGGACGTCGCGTTCGGCATCGTCTCGCTGATCAGTGCCACCGCCACAACGGGAGTGGCGGTCTTCTCGCTGGCCGACCAGGACTCCGGCGCCACGATGACCGAGCTTCCGTGGATCACGCTGGCATCGATCGCGGTCCTCTGGGGCGTCGCGACGGTCATCCGGCGGCGACGGCAGACCCCCGCTGACGAACACCTCTGAACCCGAGGCAGCAAGTGCCACCCACCCCGCGGACGCCGCGACTCCAGCGCTCCGTGGCACCCGCGGGGCCCTGACCGAAAGGAAGCACGTTGAACGACAACCACACGCCCGACACGGACGTCGTGATCGTCGGCGGAGGCTTCGCCGGCGTCGTCGCAGCGCGGGATCTGAGCCGCGTGGGCGTTGACGTCATCCTGTTGGAGGCGCGTGACCGGCTCGGCGGGCGAACCTGGTACCGGGACAGTCCTCTGGGCCGTCCGCTCGAACTCGGCGGGACCTTCGTGCACTGGCTGCAGCCGCACCTGTGGTCGGAGATGGTCGCGCACGGCCTGGAACTCGAACCCTCCCCCGGTGTGGACGAGGTCTACTGGATCGGCGACGGCGAGGTGCACCGCTCCTCCGTCGAGGCGTACTCCGAGCTGGTCGTGCCCGGCATGGCCGCGCTCGCCGAGGGCGCCCAGACCGCCTTTCCGATGCCGCACCGGCTCTTTCCCATGACGGCCGAGGCCGTGGCGGCCGACCGTCTGTCCATCACCGACCGGCTGACGGGCCTCGGACTGACGTCCTCCCAGGTCGAGTTGGCCCGCAGCCGGTGGGCCCTGTCCTTCAACGGGTCCCCCGAGGACGGTTCCTGGGCCCAGGCCCTCCGGCTCTCCGCACTCTGCGCCGGCGACTGGCGGATGGTGAGTGAGGCCAACCGGGCCTACACCGTCGCAGGCGGCACCGGCCGCCTGCTGGAAGCCGTGCACCGCGGCTCCACCGCCACCGTGCGCCTGTCCACCACCGTGACCGCGGTGCACACGAGCGAGACCGGCGTCGAGGTCGTCACCAGCGACGGCGAACGCGTCACGGCGCTCCACGCGATCGTCACCCTGCCGCTGAACGTGCTCGGCTCCATCGGCTTCCACCCCGCCCTGTCCCCCGGAAAGCAGGCCGCGGCCGGGCGAGGTCAGGTGTCGAACGGCGTCAAGGTGTGGATGCGCGCCCGTGGCCGCATCAAGCCGTTCATCGCCTTCGCCCCGGACGACCACCCCCTCACCATGGTCGGCACCGAGTACGAGCTGGACGACGACACGATCCTGCTCGGCTTCGGGCCGCACTCCGCGGGGCTCGACGTCACGGACGCCGGCGCGGTCCAACAGGCCGTGCACCGGTGGCGGCCCGACATCGAGATCACCGCCGTCGACGCCCACGACTGGACGGCGGACCCCCTGTCCGGGGAGACCTGGGCCATGCCCCGCACCGGTCATCTCTCGACCGAACTGGAGGAACTGCAGCGCCCCGAGGGCCGGGTACGGCTCGCCGGCAGCGACTACGCCCACGGGTGGGCCGGCTACATCGACGGCGCCCTGGAGAGCGGCCGCCGGGCCGCCCGGCAGATCCTCGACGAACTCAAGGAGAACCACTGATGCTGACCGCGCCCAACCCCTGTGACCCTGCCGAACTGCGGGCGGCATACGGCACGTTCCCGACCGGCGTGACCGCCGTGTGTGCGCTGCGCGACGGCGCCCCGGTGGGCTTCGCCGCAAGCACGTTCGTACCGGTGTCCCTGGATCCGCCGCTGGTCTCGGTGTGTGTCCAGCACACCTCCACCACCTGGCCCCTGCTCGCCGACCGCGAACGGATCGGCCTGTCCGTGCTCGCCGACACCCAGGGCACCGCATGCCGTCAGCTCGCCTCGAAGTCGGGGGACCGCTTCGCGGGCGTGTCCGTGACCACGACGGGGGACGGCGCCGTCCTGCTGGACGAGGCGGCGGCCTGGCTGGACTGCTCGATCCACCAGATCCTGCCGGCCGGCGACCACGACCTCGTCCTGCTGAAGGTCGAGGCGATGCGGGTGTATCCCGGCGTCCCGCCGCTCGTCTTCCACGCGAGCGGCTTCCGCTCCCTCGCCGTTCCGGCGGCCTGAGGGGCATGCGGCCCCCTCACCGGACTCCCTGCCCGGGGTCGTCCGGGGTGCTCGCCCCGGGCAGGGCCGCGGTCCCCCGGCACTCCCACCCGCACCGAACCTCCCGAAGGAGGAACCCGTGACCGTCACCGTCGTCGTCGGGAATCCCAAGCCCGCCTCACGCACCCTCGCCGCGGCGACACTGCTCGCCGAGAAGCTCGGCGGCCGCGCTCCCGGCAGTGGAGCCGACCACACCTTCGACCTGATCGAGCTCGGTCCAGGCCTGCTCGGCTGGGGGGACGAGTCCGTCGCCGCGGCCGTGAAGACCGTCCAGTCCTCTTCGCTTGTCGTGTTCGCCAGCCCCACGTTCAAGGCCACGTACACGGGGTTGCTCAAGCTCTTCCTCGACCAGTTCGCGGGCGGTACCGGTCTGCGGGGCGTGGTCGCCGTCCCGCTCATGCTCGGTGCCGGCCCCGCCCACGCGCTCGCCCCCGAGCTCACCCTCAGGCCGGTCCTGACCGAACTCGGCGGCACCTGTGCCGTCCCCGGCCTCTATCTGCGCGACTCCACCTTCTCGGACGACCCCGCCCTCGACGCCTACGTCGAACGCTGGGCTCCCGTGGTCCGCGCACTGGTCAACCTGAAGCACTGACGGACAGGAGAGGCGTGATGGTCACGACCAGCACGACGGGCACGGGCACCGGTCTCCGTACGGGCGCCGTCACGCTGCGGATCCGCGCCAGGGAACAGGTGGCCGACGGTGTGGTCGCGCTGACTCTGGAACACTCCGACGGCGCCAGGCTCCCGGACTGGACCCCGGGCTCCCACATCGACCTGGTGCTGCCTGAGGGAACGGTCCGGCAGTACTCGCTGTGCGGCGACCGGTGGGACGCTCACACGTACCGGATCGCGGTGCTGCGCGAGGCCTCCGGTCGCGGTGGATCGACGTACGTGCACGACGAGTTGAGGACCGGTGACCGGGTCGGCGTCGGCGCACCGCGCAACCACTTTCCCCTCGTACCCTCCCAGAGGTATCTGTTCGTCGCGGGCGGCATCGGCATCACCCCGCTGCTGCCGATGGTCCACCAAGCCGAACTGCTCGGCGCGGACTGGCAGTTGCTCTACGGCGGCCGTACGCGCGCGTCGATGGCGTTCCGTGAGGAGCTGACGCGGACGTACGGAGACCGCGTGCACCTCGTCCCGCAGGACGAGCTGGGCCTGCTCGACCTGGACTCCTGGCTGGGCACCCCGCGTCCGGACACCAAGGTGTACTGCTGCGGTCCCGGGCCGCTGCTGGCCGCCGTGGAGGCCGCCTGCGCCTCCTGGCCTCCGTACACGCTGCGCACCGAGAGGTTCACCGCGGCTGCGGCCGCGCCGGTACGGGCCACCCCGTTCCAGGTGGAGCTCCGGCGCACGGGGCGGACCGTCACCGTCACTCCGGACATGTCCGTGCTGGAGGCGGTGCGCCTTGCCGGGGCGGACGTGCTGTCCTCGTGCGAGCAGGGGACCTGCGGCACCTGTCTGACGCCTGTTCTGGAGGGCGCCCCGGAGCACCGCGACTCGGTACTCGCGGACCACGAACGCACCGTGGGCGACTGCATGTTGCCGTGCGTGTCCCGCTCGTGCGGTGACCGTCTGGTCCTCGATCTCTGAGCCCTCCGGACCTCTGACCACCCCCTCCCCCACCTCTCACCAGCCGAGGAGCCGCCATGACCGAGGCCCCGCAGCGCCCTGTCGGGCCACCCGTCAGTGACGCGGACCCGTTCGCCCCCGACGCCCTGGAGCATCCCGAACCCCTGCACCGCGCTCTTCGCGCGGCCGGTCCCGTGGTGTACCTGACCCGCTACGGCGTCCACGCCATGGCCCGCCATGAGGAGGTGCACGCCGCGCTGACCGACTGGCAGCGCTTCGAGTCGGGATCGGGTGTCGGGCTGGCCAACTTCCGTCACGAGAAGCCGTGGCGCCCGCCGAGCCTGCTACTGGAGGCCGATCCACCCCGGCACGACGCCCCGCGCCGCGTACTGCGCGAACTGCTCGCCCCACCCGCTCTGCGCCGGCTGCGCGAGCAGTGGACCGCGGCAGCCGAGTCGCTCGTCGGGGACGTGGTGTGCGCGGAAACGGAGTTCGACGCCTTCACGGAACTGGCGGGGGCCTTCCCGCTGCGGGTCTTTCCCGACGCGGTGGGCCTCGGCCCCGACGGGCGGGAGAACCTGCTCCCCTACGGCAACATGGCCTTCAACGCCTTCGGGCCGGTCAACGACCTCGTGGAGGCCGACGCGCACCGGGTCGGCGAGTTGTCGGCCTGGGTGAACGCCCAGTGCGCCCGCGAGGCGCTGCGCGAGGACGGGATCGGGGCACGGATCTGGGCGGCCGCCGACCGGGGCGACCTCACCCACGAACAGGCACCTCTGGTCGTGCGTTCCCTGCTGACGGCGGGAGTCGACACCACCGTCCACGGCCTGGCCGCCGCGCTGTTCGCCTTCGCCACCCACCCCGAACAGTGGCAACGGCTCCGGGAACGACCCGAGTTGGCGCGGGTCGCCTTCGACGAGGCGGTGCGCTGGCAGTCCCCGGTGCAGACGTTCTTCCGTACGGCGACGACCGATGTACGCATCGCCGGTGTCCTCGTCCCGGAAGGCTCGAAGATCCTGATGTTCCTGGGTGCCGCCAACCGGGACCCGGCCCGCTGGCACGACCCCGACCGTTTCGACCTCGGCCGCGATCCGTCCGGCCATGTCGGCTTCGGCATGGGCCTCCACCAGTGCGTCGGTCAGCACGTCGCGCGCCTGGAGGCCGAGGTCCTGCTCAGCGCGCTGGCCCGCCGCGTCGAACGGATCGAGCTCATCGGCCGCCCCCGCCGGCACCTCAACAACACGCTGCGTTCCTGGGCGTCCCTGCCGGTCCGTGTCCACACAGCGGTCTGACACGCCGACCGGCCCCCCGGCCTTCAGGACTGGACCGACCGAGGGCACTGAAGCAGGCCCCGACCAGTCCGCACCAGCACCGCACTTTTCTACGAACCCCCTCAGCGCACAAAGGAGATGAAGCTCATGACCGCACACCGCATCCTCGTCCGGGGCCATGTCGTCACCGCCGATCCCGGCCTCGGGGTCATCCGCGACGGCGAGGTGCTGATCGAGGACGGCGTCATCGCCGCCGTCGGCCAGGATCTGGGCGTCGGCGACGCCGAGGTCATCGACTCCGAGGGCGGAATCGTCGCCCCCGGAACCGTGGACACCCATCGCCACACCTGGCAGACCCAGATGCGCGGCTGCTGCGGCGACATGTCGCTGCAGCAGTACATCCAGGGCTTCTGGGCGGATGCCACGCCCTCCTACTCCGCCCAGGACGCACGGCTGGGCACACTCGTGGGAGCTCTGGAGGCTCTGAATGGCGGAGTGACGACCCTCCTCGACTACGCGCACATCACCAACACCCCGGAGCACGCCGACGCCGCGGTCGACGCGCTGCACGAGGCCGGGATCCGGGCGGTGTTCGCGTACGGCCTGGGACAGGCCAACGTCTTCGGCCCGCCCGACCACGACCGGCAGGCCGACTTCGCCCGCATCGCCGCCGAGCGCTTCTCCTCCTCGGACGGCCTGGTGACGCTGGGCGCCGCGCTGTCGGAGATCGGGATGGCGCCGATCTCGCTGAACAGGACGCAGAAGCGGCTCGCCGACGAGCACGGGGCGATCTCCACCGCGCACATCGGCGCGCTCTGGTCCAACCCTTCAGGGCTCGCGGAACTGCACGCGGCCGGAGTGCTCGACCCCCGGTTGGTCCTCGTGCACGCCAACACCCTGCGCGAGGCGGACTGGAAGCTCGCGGCCGAGGCCGGGGTGAAGGTGTCGACGACGCCCGAGAGCGAACTGAACATGGGCGCAGGCAAGTTGGCGGTCAACGACGTGCTCCGGCACGGCCTCAAGCCCACGATCGGTGCGGACATCGTCTCGCTCAACAGCGGTGACGTCCTCACGCCGACACGGCAGGCGCTGGCGTACACGCGCTGGGTCGAGGCGGAGCCTCTAAACCGCGAGGGCGCCGACGTGTACCAGGTGTCGCCGACGACGGCCGACGCACTCGAATGGGCGACGGTCAACGGTGCCGACGCCCTCGGCCTCGGCGACCACGTCGGCAGCCTCACCCCGGGCAAGCAGGCCGACCTCATCGTGGTCGGCGGACACCACCTCGGCATCCGCCCCGTGAACGACCCGGTGGCCCAGCTCGTGTTCCACGTCAGTCCTGGGCTCATCGACACCGTGCTGGTCGCGGGCCGGGCCGTGAAGCGGGACGGCCGGCTCGTCGGCGTCGACCTGGACCGTCTCCTGCGGCGGCTCGACGACTCCTCACGCGAGATCCAGGATCGCATGGCCCATCTGGCCGCCTCCAAGGTCCCGCCGCCCCCCGAGGTGATCGCCGCGTTCCCCCAGTGGATCGCCAACAACCTCGCGAGCTGAGCCCGCGTATCTCCCCAGCCGCCCGAGAAACAAGGAGGTTTCGGACATGGGCGACCACGCGATCAGGGATCGCACCGCCATCACGGGCACAGGCTGCACGGACATCACGAAGCGCAGCGGCCGCACCGTGCTGTCGCTCGCCACCGAAGCGGGCCTCAAGGCCATCGCGGACGCGGGCCTCGACCCCACGGACATCGACGGCCTGGTCACCTTCTACTGGGGCCGACGGGACACCCCGGCACCGTACGAAGTGGCCAACAGCCTGGGTCTGACGTCATGTCACATGTCGTACTGCGACAGCGGGGGCGGTGCCTGGGCATGCTCGGCGATCGCCGCCGCTGCCATGGCGGTGTACTCGGGGATGTGCCGCCACGTGCTGGTCTACCGCGCCTCCAACTCGCGCTCGGAGCCCTTCCCGTTCGAGGGCCTGGATGCCTGGCCGTCGGGACAGCGGCAGTGGAGCGAGCCGTTCGGCGCCACGCACGCGGCGACCCTGTACGGGCCGCACGTGACGGCGTACATGCGGCACTACGGCGTCGACAACGCGGACTTCGCGCCGCTGGCCGTGCAGCAGCGGACGAACGCGGGGCTCAACCGCAAGGCTCTGATGACCGAGCCCATCTCGGTGCGGGACCACCAGGAGTCGCCGTGGATCATCCATCCGTTCCGGCGCCTGGACTGCAGCATCTGGAACGACGGCGCCATGGCGGTGGTCGTCTCCTCCGCCGAGGACGCCCGGCGGCTGCGTCAGTCCCCGCTCACCATCCGCGCGATGGAGGGCGGCACGCTCGCGGCCCCGGTGAAGGCCAGGACTGGCCGGAACCACTGGGAGCTCAACGCCCGGATCGCCGCGCGCACCCTGTACGCGAAGGCCGGGGTGACAGCCGACGACATCGACGTCGCCCAGCTCTACGACCCGTTCACCGGCATGGCCTTGCTGCACATCGAGCAGTTCGGGCTGACGCCGGCCGGAGAGTCCGCGGACCGGATCCGGGCCGGTGAGCTGTCCCTGGACGGGCGTATCCCGGTCAACACCCACGGAGGGCATCTGTCCGAGGGAAACCTGGCGGGCCTCGGCCATGTCGTCGAGGCGGTCCAGCAGCTCCGGGAGGACGGCGTCGCCGACGACCACTGCACCGGGGCGCACGACTACGACCGTCGGCGCTGCCGACAGGTCCGTGATCCCCAACTCGCCCTCGTGGCCAGTGAGTCCGGCGACAGCGCCCTGATCCTGGGACGGGCCGCGTGACCGCCCCGGCACGGCCGGCCCCGGCCGTGGACACCGACAGCGCCGGCTTCTGGGAGGCCTGCGCTCGTGAGGAACTGGTCGGTCAGCGGTGCGGCACGTGCTCCGCCTGGCGCTGGCCCCCGCGAGACCACTGCCCGCACTGCCATGCCATGGACCCCGTCTGGGAACGGCTCGGCGGTACGGGCCGGATCGTCGGCTTCGTCGTCGTCCACCGGGTCCTGGACCCCGCGTTCGCCGACGAGACACCCCTCGCCATCGTCCATGTCGAACTCGACGGCACCGACGGGGAGATGGTCCTCACCTCCCAGCTCCAGCCGGGCGAGTGGCGTACGGCGGCGGTCGGCACTCCCGTCTCCGTCCGCTTCACCCGCGTACGCGACGGACTGACACTCCCCACCTTCACCATCCGAGACGAGCCGCAGGAGGCGCACCGTGTCCTCGACTGACACCCCCGGACCCCTGAACGGAGTCCGCGTACTCGACCTCTCCCACGTCCTGAACGGCCCCTTCGCGACGATGCTCCTCGCCCACATGGGTGCCGAGGTCATCAAGGTCGAACAGCGGGAGAGCCCCGACCGTTTCCGGCACGCCTGGATGCCGGTGGACGCCGACCACGACGGATACGAGTTCCTGGTCGTGAACGCCAACAAGAAATGCGTCACGCTGAACCTCAAGAACGAGCGCGGCCGTGAGGTCTTCCTGGACCTCGTGCGCCGCTCCGACGTCGTCGTGGAGAACTTCTCCACGGGCGTCATGGACCGCCTCGGCTTCGGCTACGAGGCCCTCAAGGAACACAATCCCGGGATCATCTACGCGTCGTCGAAGGGCTACGGCGAGAGTGGCCCGTACGCCGATCTGCGGTCCTTCGCGACGATCGCCATGGCCGTGAGCGGCTGGGCGGATTCGTCGTGGCGGCTCTCCGGCGCGCCGGGCACGCAGGTGTTCGGGCCGGGCGACGAGGCCGCCGGCGTCTCCATGGCCCTGGGGATCTGCGCCGCCCTCTACCACCGGGCGCAGACCGGGCAGGGGCAGAAGATCGAGGTGTCGATGCAGGAGGCCCTCATGGGCTTCATGGTCAGCGCCTTCCACGAGCACTTCGAGGGCATGGGGCCCGCCGGAGCGTACATGGAGGCGAAGGACGGCCATGTGGCCACCCATCTGCCCGACCTGACGGACGACCTGTTCAAGAGGTACTCCTCCGCGCTCGGGCATCCCGAGGCGATCGACGATCCGAGGTTCGCCACGGCCGCGAAGCGCCGGGAGAACCTGAAGCTGCTCCAGCGCACGGTCGGCGAGTGGATGAAGCAGTTCACGGCCCGTGAGCTCTTCGACATCCTCCGCGCCCAGAAGGTGCCTGCCGGGCCGGTTCTGTCGATCGGCCAGGTGCTGGAGGACGAGCACATCGTCGCCCGTCAGGCCTTCGTCGACGTCGAACACGACGAGGCCGGCAAGCTCCAGCTGCTGGCGCCGTGGATCAGGTTCAGCCAGACCCCGGCGAGCATCGACCACGCCGGGCCGGCCGTGGGCGAGCACACCACCGAGGTCTACCGCGACCTGCTCGGCTACGACGAGGGCACGATCGACGAACTCCGCGAAGCCGGGGCGATCTAGGTGCTGGACTACAGCTGGCTGAACCTGGTGATCGACTGGCAGGGTGCGGCCGGGATGACCGCCGGGTCCGATGCCGTGGAGCAGTTCGAACGGCACGATCCCCGTCGGGCCATGGAAGACGCACACCTGCGGCTTCGCGCGCTCATCGACTCCGGCGCCCTGCCCACGGACCGGGACTTCTCCCGGGCCGAGCTGGCAGGGTTCACGGGGGTGAGCCGTGGTCCGCTGCGCGGGGCCATCCGGCTGCTCCGGGAAGAAGGGCTGATCGAGGCCCAGCCGCATCGTCGGTACAGGATCGCGCAGTTCGACCCGTGGGACGTGGACGCGGCCTGTGGCTCACGTGTTCTTCTGGAAGCGCTGGCCATGCGGCTGTCCCTTCCGCTGCTCGGCAGGGCCGATCTGGAGAGCGCGTACCACGCGCTGCTGGACATGGAAGCCGACCCTGAACCGGGTGTCAGTGCGCGATGGCACCGTGCGCACCACCGCTTCCACCGATCCTTCACCAGCAACGCCCCCGCCCTCCTTCAGGCCCGGCTCGTCGCGGGCGCCGAGCACGGTGAGCGCCATGTGCGCCGACTGGCACAGAACGGTGTTCCGGCACAGGCCCGTATCGGGCAGGACCATCGGCGCATCCACGAACTGGTGGCCGCCCGGGACCACGAGGCGGCCATCGCACGCACCGCACGCCATCTCGCCTGGGCCGCTGTCCGGTTGCTCAACGACACCGTGCCGACGTTCGAGCCGACGGCCACTCGCGCGGCCGTCGCGTTCGTGGCGGGCGGTGGGTCCACCGAGGCGGCAGGTACCGCGCCGTCCCGGTCTCACGCTCACGACCAGGCCCTCACCCCATAGGACGGCCCACGCGGGCTCACGGCCCGACAACGCACACACACCCAGAACTCCGACCATCACCAGGGGACGGCGATGACGACCCTCTCCACCCGAACCGACTACGCCATGCTCATCGGCGGCGAACTCCGACCGGCCTCCGACCGCGCGGTGATCGAAGCCACGAACCCCGCCACGGGACAGATCATCGGCTCGTTCCCGGCGGGCACCCGCACGGACGTCGACCTCGCGGTCACGGCCGCACAACGCGCCGCGCCGGGCTGGCGCCGCGCTGAAGCCACACAACGCGCCGTCCTCGTCGGGCAGTTGGCCTCGGCGATCACCGAACACGCCGAGGAATTCGCCCGTCTGGACACCGCGGACAACGGCAGCCTCCTGCGTGAGATGCGGCGCGACGTGGGGGCCACGGTGTCCTGGCTCCGCTACTTCGCGGGCCTGGCCCTCCAAGCGCGAGGAACCACGCTCCCCGGCTCCCCCGGAACCCTCACCTACACCACACGCTCCCCCTACGGGGTTGTCGGGCGCATCGTCCCCTTCAACCACCCCTTCATGTTCGCCGCAGGCAAGATCGCGGCGCCCCTCATAGCGGGCAACACCGTCGTGCTCAAACCGAGCGAGCACACCAGCCTGTCCACACTGCGCCTGGCCGAACTCGCGGCCGAGATCCTTCCCCCGGGTGTCCTCAACGTGGTGACGGGCTGGGGCTCCGACGCCGGAGACGCCCTGGTCGCCCACCCCGGCGTGCGGCGGCTGGCCTTCACCGGTTCGGTCGCCACCGGTCTGGCCATCCAACGCCGCGCCGCCGAGGCGGCGGTGAAGACCGTGACGCTCGAACTCGGCGGCAAGAACCCCCTCGTCGTGTTCCCGGACGCCGACCTGGACGTCGTCGTGGACGCGGCCGTGCGGGGCATGAACTTCACCTGGCAGGGACAGTCCTGCGGCTCCCTGTCGCGCGTCCTGATCCATACGGACGTGTACGACGCCTTCGTGGAACGCCTGGCCGAGCGGATCTCCGCCCTCCGTCCCGGCCTGCCCGAGGACCCCACGGCCGACACGGGAGCCATCGTCAACACCCAGCAGTTGCGGAAGGTGCTGCGGTACGTGCAGATCGGCCGCGACGAGGGCGCCCGGCTGTGCGTCGGTGGTGAACGTGTCACCGACAATGCACTCGCCGCGGGCCTGTTCGTACGGCCCACACTCTTCGCCGACGTGGACCCCGGCTCGCGCCTCGCCCAGGAGGAGATCTTCGGCCCCGTCCTGGCCGCCCTGCGGTTCCGGGACGAGGAGGAGGCGGTCTCCATGGCGAACGGCACCCGCTTCGGTCTGACCGCGAGTGTCTTCACCTCCGACCTCGCCACCGCCCACCGCTTCGCCGAGGCCGTCGACGCGGGCTACGTGTGGATCAACGAGGTGTCCCGGCACATCCCCGGCGCGCCCTACGGCGGCGTCAAGGACAGCGGCCTGGGCCGGGAGGAGGAGCTGGACGAGCTCCTCTCCTACACGCAGATCAAGAACGTCCACATCAACTTCGGGGAGCAGCAGGCATGACCGGCACCCAGCGGGGCGACGAGGCTCTGAAGAAGTACGACGACTCCATCCGCCAGGACAACCTGATCGGCCAGTGGTCGTTCGAGCCGCTGCTGGACGCGGCGGTCGGCGGCCCCACGCCACGTGGTGACGCCCATGTGTGGCCGTGGAAGACGACTCGCGCGCGTCTCGCCGAGGCCTCCGACGTCCTCGGCCCGGCCGGTGTCGGACGCTGCAACCTCACCTTCCTCAACCCCGGCATCACCCAGGGTCCCCCCGGCTCGACGCACACCCTGGCCGCGGGCATCCAGATCATGCGTGCACGCGAGGTCTGCTGGTCGCACCGGCACACCATGTCCGCGCTGCGGTTCGTCATCGAGGGCAATCCGGAGGCCTTCACGGTGGTGGACGGCGAGCCCCTCACCATGGACCGGTTCGACCTTCTCATCACCCCGCGGTTCTCCTGGCACGACCACCACAACCCGACCGACGAGGAGGTCGTGTGGCTGGACGTGCTGGACCTCGGTCTGACGCTCAGTCTCAACCAGGCGTTCTACGAGCCGTTCGGCGAGGCGAGCCAGCCCCAGCGCCCCTGCGCGGCGGAATCCCAGGGGCTGCGCGCCAAGGCCCTGCGCCCGGCCTGGGAACGTCCCCGCCTCGGCCGCCTCCCCATCCGCTACGCGTGGGCGGACGTGACCGGGATCCTCGACTCCTACGGCGACACGGCCGGCAACCCGTACGACGGCCTCGCGCTGCGCTACGCCAATCCCGTCACCGGGGGACCGACCATGACCACGATGGACTGCTGGGTCCAGCAGTTCGTCCCCGGATTCGAGGGCCTGCGCCACCGCCGCACCTCCAGCAGCGTCGGCTTCGTGATCTCCGGCCGCGGCCGGGTCGAGGTCGGCGACGAGGTGCTGGAGATCACCCCCGGTGACACCTTCGCCATCCCCAACTACGCCTGGCACCGCCTGATCAACGACTCCGACGACGTGCTCCGCGTCTTCTCCGTGCACGACATCCCGGCGATCACCGCGATGGGGCTGTTCTACGAGGAGCCCGTGCCCACCGTCGGCGCCCACCCGGCGCCGCCCGTCCCGGGGCTGCCACACCACCCCGTCCACCGCACCGACGCGATGCTCGAACCCGAGGAAGTCCGATGACCAGGTACTCGGTGGACGACATCCGCGGTGTCGTCGCGATCCTGCCCACTCCGGCGCTGCCCGGGTCCGACCGCTGGGACGCGGCGGACACCGTCGATCTCGCGGAGACGGAACGGCTGACGAACGCCCTGGTCGAGGCCGGCGTCGACGTCATCCTGACCAACGGCACGTTCGGCGAGGGCGCCTCTCTGACGCTCGACGAGGTACTGGCGTTCAACGACACCGTCGTCCGCACCGTCCGTGGCCGGGTGCCCGTCTTCGCCGGCGCGACGACCCTCAACACCCGTGACACCATCGGTCGCGCGCGCAGGCTCGCCGGACTCGGCGCCGACGGTCTCTTCCTCGGCAGACCCATGTGGGTCGCCCTGGACGACACCCAGATCGTGGAGTACCACCGCGCGGTCGCCGAGGCGCTCCCCGGCCTCTCCCAGGTCGCCTACGACAATCCGAGCGCGTTCAAGGGGAAGATCTCCCCCGGGGTGTACACCCAACTGGCCCGGATCCCGCAGATCGTGGCGGCCAAGCACATGGGCCTCGGCCTCATGGGAGAACGGTTCGTCACCGATCTGGAAGCGGTCGAGGGGCGGATACGGCTCCTCCCCATCGCCGAGGACTGGGCCACGACGGCACATCGCTTCCCCGACGAGATCGTGGCCTGCTGGAGCGGCGACGTCGCCTGCGGTCCGGCTCCGGTGCTGCGGCTGCGCGACGCCGTCCTGACCCGGGACTGGGACGAGGCCACGCGCATCCAGGCCGACATCGCCCACGCCCTGGGGCCCCTGTTCCCGGACGGGAGCTTCGAGGAGTTCTCCAAGTACAACATCCAGATCGACCGGGCGGAGTTCGAGGCGTCCGGCTACTTCACGCCCGGCCCGGTGCGACCGCCGTACACCAGCTGCCCGGAGTCCCACCTGGAGGGCGGCCGCGAGGCCGGCCGGAGATGGGCCGACCTCCACCGCCGCTACGGCGGAGCCGACAGCGCCGCCTGACGAACCCCACGCACCGCCCGTACGCACAGCAATCAGGAGTGGACTCATGAGCAGCAGCACGGAGCACACCGAGGACACGGCGACGGCGTCCCCGCCGAAGCCGCACGACTCCCCCGTCCGGGTCTCGCGCCTCGGCTATGTCTCCTTCGAGACGCCGGACGTGGCCCGGCTGATGGAGTACTACACGAAGGTGCTGGGCTTCGCCCTGGTCGACGACTCGCCCCAGCAGGCCTTCCTCACCACCGGCGCCGATCACCACTGCGTGATCATCGACAAGGCCGAGGTCGCCCGAGGTCGGTCCATCGTCGGCTACGAGATCCGGGAGAACCTCGACGACGCCCAGCGCCGGCTCAAGGATGCCGGGATCCACGGCGAGCGGCGCACCGACACGGGTCCGGGCACACCCGACGTACTGGTGCTGACGGAGCCCGAGACGGGCGCCACCCTGCACCTGTACGAGGACCAGCAGCCGAGCGGGGTGGAACCCACCTTCGACCACCGTCCCAGCAAACTCGGACACGTCGCCGCGTACACCACCTCGACGGGCAACATGCGCTCGTTCTACGAGGACGCGATGGGGTTCCGCTGGTCCGACTCGATCGGCGACTTCTTCGTCTTCCTGCGCTGCAACGCCGACCACCACGCGGCGAACTTCATGCAGAGCGACACGATGTCCGGCATGCACCACATCGCCTACGAGGCAAGGGACCTCACGCATCTCCAGACGATGATCGACAACCTGGCCAGGCACGACTACCGGTTGTACTGGGGACCGGGGCGGCATGCCGTGGGCCACAACATCTTCACGTACCACGAGGACCCCGACGGCAACCACATCGAGCTGTTCACGCAACTGGACGTGATGCTCGACGAGGAGAAGGGCTACTACGAGCCCCGGCCGTGGCACGAGCACTTCCCCATGTGCCCCACCACCTGGGAGGCGGACATCGCCGCCATGAACATGTGGGGCCCGATCCCGCCCGGCATGATCAAGCGCTGAGGACCGACACCGGCATCCCCGGAACCCGGCCGTCATCCGGTCGGGTTCCCACGACCTCACAGAACGGACTGAAGAACATGGGGAGTTGGAGCCTCACGACCTGCGAGACCCGGGGGGCCGTGCGCGGCTCCCGGGTGGCGGCGATCCGCCGCCCGGACGGCCGGTACGTCATCCCGGACGTCCTGCGGAAGTACCCCGGGCTCCTGGAGGTGCTGGACGACTGGGACACCGTGGCCCCGGTACTGCACGACCTGGAGCCGGACGAGCTCGAACCGGCGGACGTGGCGGAGACCCTCTCGGTGTGCCATCCGCGCAAACTGCTGTGTGTCGGCGCGAACTACCGCGACCACGTGGCGGAGATGGGCGTGCGGGAGATTCCGGAAGGTACGCGGCCGTACTTCTTCACCGTCCCGCCGACCACGACCATGGTCGGCGACGGCGAGCCGGTCCTCATCCCCGAGGATCCCGCTCTGCGCGTCGACTGGGAGGCCGAACTGGCAGTGGTGATCGGCCGCGGCGGCCGTGACATACCCGCGCACGAGGCGCTGGGCCACGTGGCCGGCTACGCCTGCTTCAACGACATCACCGCGCGCGGCCTGCTCCGCCGCGAGGTTGCCCTCGCGGCCCCGTTCACCTGGGACTGGCTGGGCTCCAAGGGGCTCGACACCTTCTGCCCACTCGGCGCGGTCACCCCGGCCTGGCAGGTGCCGGACCCCGGCGACCTCACCATCAGGTGCCTGGTCAACGGCGTGCTGAAGCAGGAGGCGAGCACCGGGAACCTCATCACGGGCGTCGCCGGGCTCGTCGCGGCGGCGAGCTCCGGCTGGACCCTGGAACCCGGAGATGTGATCGCCACGGGCACCCCGGCCGGCGTGGGGCAGTCCCGTGGCGAGCAGCTGACGGCGGGCGACGAGGTACGGGTCGAGATCACAGGGCTCGCTCCGCTCCACAACCCCGTCAGACACCGCAAGCCGAACCTCTCGCCGGAGAACCCATGACCACGCACCTCTCCTCACCCGGCAGCGGCCCGCCCTCCCCGGTTCCGCTCGAAGGCCTCCAAGACCACGACGGCCTGGACGCCGCAGGGCGCCGGCTGCTCTTCCAGGACGCACGGACCGTCCGCACCTTCTCCGGGCGGCCAGTGCCCGACGAGCTGCTCGTCGACCTGTGGAACCTGGCCCAATGGCCGCCGACGGCCCTGAACAGCCAGCCGCTGCGCATCGTGCACGTGCGCTCCCCGGGAGGGAAACAACGGCTGCTTCCCCTGGTCGACGAGGGGAATCGGGAGAAGACGCGCCAAGCACCGGTGACGTCCGTCCTGGCCGCCGATCTGCGTTTCCACGACCGTCTTCCGGAGCTGTTCCCCGTGCACGAGGGCCTGCGCGAGGTCTTCGAGGCCCGCGGACGCCCGCACCGTGACGATCACGCCCGTTTCAATACCGCCCTGCAGATCGGGTACTTTCTGCTGGCCGCCCGGGCCGTCGGCCTGTCGGCGGGTCCGATGGCCGGCTTCGACTCCGCAGCCGTCACCCGGGAGTTCCTCGTCACGGACCACACGGACCACGTCAGCGCGCTGCTCCTGGTGAATCTGGGCTACCCGGGGGCGGAGGCGTACCGGCCGCGCCTGCCCCGCCTGCCGGTCGGCGAGGTCGTGGGCTGGGCCTGAGTGCTCGGGCGGACCCGCCCCGCATGAGGGGCCCCGCCCGGCTCGGGTCGTCTCCTGGCAGGAGACGACGTCCAGTGGGGCAGAATGGCTGTCATGGCCATGGATCCGGAACTGCATGCCCGTGCCGCCGCCTTGCCGGACCGCGAGGTGGACCCCGGTGAGGCGGCCCGCAAGCTGGAACTCGAATCCGTCATCGCCCGGCAGGTGCGCGAGTACCGCACCGCGGCGGGCCTGTCGGTGGCGGAAATGGCCACGCGCGTCGGCATTTCCAAAGCCATGCTCTCCAAGATCGAGAACGCTCAGACGTCGTGCAGCCTCACCACGCTCGGACGCCTCGCGACCGGGCTCGGCATCCCGGTCTCGGCACTGTTCCGCGGCGTCGACACCGAACGTGAAGCGGTATACGTCCAGGCCGGACAGGGTGCGCGTATCGCGCGTCGCGGCAGCCGCGTGGGGCACGTCTACGAGCTCCTCGGCGCCCTGCGCGGACCGCACAAGCGCATGGAAGCCGTCCTGGTGACTCTTACCGAATCCAGTGAGGTCTTCCCCCTCTTCCAGCACCCCGGCACCGAGCTGATCTACATGCTGGAGGGCGAGATGGTGTACGGACACGGCGAGGCCGGCTACACCATGCGCCCCGGCGACGCCCTCCAGCTCGACGGCGAGGGCACCCACGGCCCCCAGGAACTGGTGGAACTCCCGATCCGCTTCCTGTCCGTCACCGCGTACGGCGACCACAGCCCGAGCTGAGCAGTCACACGGTCCCGCCGCCCGCGGACTGCCGGCCGGCCTCAACAGCCCTCGCGGGCGGCAGGCCCCGCCCGCGAAGCTGCTGCTAGGCTACGGCGGACGTAATCGTGTACCGAGGAGCGGCAGACATGGTGGGTGACGACGACATCTGCGGGTGATACCCGGATGTGAGCGGCCACCGGCAGGTGCAGAAGAGCACTGCCGAAGTGGCCTCGCCGTCGTTCCCTCTCCCACTCTGCCCGGGGCAGACGTCTCTTCCTGCCCCCTTCCATCACACGAGGTCACCCCATGTCCGATGCTGCCATCGTCTGCTCGAACGTCTCCTTCACCTGGCCCGACGACACACCCGTCTTCCAGGACCTGTCGCTGACCGTGAGCACCGGTCGTACGGGACTGGTGGCTCCGAACGGCTCCGGCAAGAGCACCCTGCTCAAGCTGATCGCCGGCGAGCTCCGGCCCGGCGCCGGGTCCGTCTCGGTGGTCGGCACCCTCGGCCATCTCCCCCAGAGCCTCCCCCTCACCGGCGAACTCACGGTGGCCGAGGTACTGGGCGTCGCCGCCGTGATCCGGGCCATCGACGCCGTGGAGTCCGGCGACGTCGACGAGAAACACTTCACGACCATCGGCGACGACTGGGACATCGAGGAACGCACCCGCGCCCAGCTCGACCGCCTCGGCCTGACCGACCTCACCCTGGACCGCAGTCTGAGCACGCTCAGCGGCGGTCAGGTCGTCTCCCTCGGACTCGCGGCCCAACTGCTGAAGCGGCCCGACGTGCTGCTGCTCGACGAGCCCACCAACAACCTCGATCTCGACGCGCGCCACAAGCTCTATGACGTGCTGGAGGACTTCAACGGCTGCCTGCTGCTCGTCAGCCATGACCGGGCCCTGCTCGACCGTATGGAGCGCATCGCCGAACTCGGCAGCGATGAAACGCGTTTCTACGGCGGCAACTTCACCGAGTACGAGGATGCGGTGCGGGCCGAGCAGGACGTTGCCGAGAAGAACGTCCGCAATGCCGAGCAGGAGCTGAAGCGGGAGAAGCGGGAGATGCAGCAGGCCCGTGAACGCGCCGAGCGCCGGGCAGGGAACGCCGCCCGCAATCTCAAGAGCGCCGGTCTGCCGCGCATCTTCGCCGGCAACATGAAGCGCGGAGCCCAGGAGTCCGCAGGGCGGGCGGGGCAGATGCACGCCTCTCGGGTCGGCGAGGCCAAGGCCCGGCTGGACGAGGCGGCGCGTGCGCTGCGCGACGAACAGCGCATCACGCTGGACCTTCCGGACACCGACGTGCCCGCGGGGCGCACCCTCTTCCTCGGCGAGGCCATGCAGGTCCGGCACGGCGGGCGGGCCGTGTTCGCCGGTCAGGGTGTCGACCTGACGATCCGGGGGCCGGAACGCATCGCGCTCACCGGGGCCAACGGAGCGGGCAAGAGCACGCTGCTGCGGCTGATCAACGGTGACCTGACGATGGACAGCGGCGAGATCAAGCGCGCCGACGGACGGATCGCCTACCTCTCGCAGCGGCTGGACGTGCTGGACCTGAACCGTACGGTCGCGGAGAACTTCGCCGCGTTCGCCCCCAGGCGGCCGGAGGCCGAGCGGATGAACCTGCTCGCCCGCTTCCTCTTCCGAGGTGCGCGGGCGCATCTGCCGGTCGGGGTCCTCTCCGGCGGCGAGCGGCTCCGGGCGTCCCTGGCCTGTGTCCTGTGTGCCGAACCGGCCCCCCAGTTGCTGCTCCTTGACGAGCCGACGAACAACCTGGACCTGGTGAGCGCGGGGCAGTTGGAGAGTGCGCTGGGCTCCTACCGGGGGGCTTTCGTGGTGGTGAGCCATGACGAGCGGTTCCTGACGGAGATCGGTGTCGGCCGGTGGCTGCGGCTGGCCGACGGCGAGCTCACCGAGACGGGGGCACCTCAGCGGTGAAGGGCCGGCACGTTTCGACCGGGCCCGCGCCGAGGTGTGTCACCGGCGGGCCGAGCACCGATCACATGGGACGCATCACCATGCCGCAACCACCCCTGCTCGCCCATGACCTCGTCCGCACCCTCGGCAGCAGGCGGGTGCTCGACGGTGTCTCCCTCGTCGCCTCCCCCGGGCACCGCATCGGGCTGATCGGGGAGAACGGCGTCGGCAAGTCGACTCTGCTGCGTCTGCTCTCCGGGGTGGACGAACCCGATGCCGGGCGGGTCGAGCGCCCGGCCGACCTGGGCTTCCTCCACCAGGAGATGCCGTTCGACGCCGAGGCCGCCATCGCCGACGTCCTGGACGACGCCCTGCGCGAGGCACGCGAGGACCTCGTCGAGCTGGAACGACTCTCCGAGGAACTCGCCCGTACCCCGCAGGACTCCCCCGCCTACGCCGCGTTGCTGGAGGCGTACGGCGGGCGGCTGGAGCGGGCCGAGGAGCGCGAAGCGTGGGACGCCGACCGGCGGGCCGCGCTCGTCCTCGACGGGCTCGGTCTCGGCACTCTTGCGAACGACCGCACCCTCGGGTCGCTCTCCGGCGGCCAGCGCGGCCGGCTCGCGCTGGCCGCCCTGCTGGTCCGGCGGCCCTCGGCGCTGCTGCTGGACGAGCCGACCAACCACCTCGACGACGATGCCGCCGCCTTCCTGGAGGAGCAGGTGCGCGGCCTGCCCGGCGTCGTGGTGCTGGCCAGCCATGACCGGGCCTTTCTCGACGCCGTCTGCACCGACCTGATCGACCTCGACCCGGCCGTGGACGGCCCGGTCCGCTACGGCGGCAACTACAGCGCCTACCTGTCGGAGAAGAACGCCGAACGGGAACGCTGGGAGCGGCGGTACGCCGAGGAGCAGCAGGAGCTCGCGGCGCTGCGGTACTCGGCCGCCGTCACCGCCCATGTCGTCGCCCCGAACCGTGAGCGGAGGGACAACGAGAAGATGGGGTACGGCCACCGCGGCGGCCGGGTGCAGAACCAGATCTCACGCCGGGTGCGCAACGCCACCCGCAGGCTGGAGGAACTGGGGCGCACACAGGCCGGTGCCCCGCCGGCGCCGCTGCGCTTCCAACACGCCGCGCTCGCGAAGGAGTCGGCGGACGGCACCCTGGTGGCCCTGCGCGACGCCCGGGTCCCGGGCCGCCTGGCCGTCGGGCATCTCGACGTGTCGGCGACGGAACGGCTGCTCGTCACAGGGGGCAACGGGGCAGGAAAATCAACGCTGCTGACCGTGCTCGCCGGGCGGATCGCCGCACAGGGCGAAGTACGGCGGCGACGCGGGCTGACGGTGGGGCTGCTGGCCCAGGACAGCGTGTTCGACCGGCCGGAGCGAACGGTCCGGGACACCTACGAACTCTCGCTCGGCGCCGAACGGGCGGAGGCCGTCCCGTTGGACTCGCTGGGCCTGATGCACGAGGCGGACCTGGACAAGGCGGTCGGTCACCTGTCCGTCGGTCAGCGGCGCCGCCTCGCCCTGGCGCTGCTGGTCGCGCACCCGCCCGCGCTCCTGCTGCTCGACGAGCCCACCAACCATCTCTCGCCCAGGCTGTGCGACGAGTTGGAGGAGGCCCTCGGGACCGGCCCCGGCACGATCGTCGTGGCCAGTCACGACCGGTGGCTGAGGAAACGCTGGCAGGGCCGGGAGCTCCGGCTGGCCCCATGCTGAGGCAGCCAACGCGACTGCGGCTACGACTCCATTAAACTTTTACAGTCCAAACACAATTTCGGTTGGGTTGGCATACGCCTGTTCAACCGCAATGGTGCAGTAACAGCGGTGACAGCACCGACAGCGGAGTGCGGAGGAGAACGTTTCGATGGCGCCGGAGCGAAACATGGGGCTGGCGGGTAGCGAACCCAGCCGTGACGAGGTCAGGCAGCGGGTCAACAGCCTCTACGACCACGCCGAGTCCGCCACCGAGACCTTCAACGCGACCCGCGCCAGGACCGCAAGGTCATTCGACCGCATCGCGCCGGCCGGCAGGGGGACGCGCCGGGATTCCGACGCCGGCGTCGACGCCATCACCCAGCAGTGGTTCGACGCCGGCCGCACGTTACTGGGTCCGACCGTTCGAGCCGTCCTGCCGCCCGACCGGATGCCACCGCCGCCGCCCATGGCCCCTTCCACGCAACTGACGGAGGGTCGGCCGGCCGGTCCCGCGGTTCCGCCCAGGCAGTTGGAATCCTCCCGCTCCATACCGGAGTTGCCGGCTGCACCCGCACCCTCACTCGCACCTCAGTCGCCCCTCGCCCCGGCAGGGACCACAGCGGGACCAGCTCTCGCCCTCGATGCCCCACCGGCCGCAACAGCACCAGCGATGTTGACAGCGGCGGTGGCGGCGCCGCCTGAGCAGCCGCAGTTCCTCCCTCTCCCGGCGAGTGAGTCGCTGTCGCAGCAGGGCGTCGGCGGGGCAACACTTCCGGCAGCACCGCCGGCCACACTGCCGACCGTCAACGCACCCATCAGTGAAGGGGCGCCGGCCGAGAGCCCACTCCCGGAACCTGTCCCTGCCGCCGGTGGCAGAGGCCTGGCGACGGTCGCCTTCGCCCGCGCCCAGACCGGCAAGCCCTGCGTCTGGGGTGCGACCGGCCCCGACTCGTACGACTGCTCCAGCCTTACCCAGGCGGCGTGGAGAACCGTCGGCGTCGATCTCCCGCGCGCCGCCCAGGACCAGGCATTTGCCGGGAGACCGGTGTCACTCACCAGCCTCCTGCCGGGCGACCTGGTCTTCTTCCACGCCGACGCCCACCACGTGGGCCTGTTCACCGGTGACGGGACGGTGATCCACGCGCCAGCCCCTGGACGCGTCGTCCGCGAGGAGCCGATCTCGGCCGTTGGGGAGGAGCCCGTCCACAGCGCCGTGAGGCCGGCGTAGTTGGCAGTACGGCTGCCAGCGACACCCGATGGGGTCACAGGTGTGTGTCTGGTGAGTCTTCTACGGCCCACCGGACACACCAGTGGCAACAGCGAACTGCAATGGGAGTACCAAGCCCTCCGGCGCAATCCAACTCCACGCGCCATGCGCCGCACCGGGTCAGGATTCGCCTCTTAATCGTCGACGCACTTGGGGTACTTCGACCCCCGATTGCAGTCGTGGTAGTCGTACTTGCTGACCCGGAACTTCTTCTCCTCGCCTCCCTTGGCCGGTTCGACAACCAGGTAGAACTTCTTCCCGCTCTTGACCTTGTCGGTAACTCGCCCTTCAGGGCCCTGGTCGAAGTTCTGCGCGCAGCCGGCGAGTGCCAGGGCGGCAACTGCAACGAGAAGGAGGCGTTTCATGTCGTGCTCCGATCAATTGAGGACCAGGGCAGTGTAGGAGAGCCGATTGACTGGCGGGGGCACAGGGGCTCGCTCCCGCAAACGAGAACCTTTTGCTGGTGAGACAACGGAAAGCGCGCCGTATGCCCACGCCTTCGCCGTCCAACTCAAGCACGAGCGGCATGTCGGCTGCCTGGAAAAGGGGCGACCTCCCGAGCATTCCGTCCCGGCGTTCACGATGTCCCCACGGTGTGGCCATCTGTCTGCATGTACTTGTCATTTGCCGACTACAGCATGCTCGATAGCCATCCCCCGGAAAGGCATCCATGTCTCACGCACGCAAGGCATTCCGCAAGCGCTCCCTGACGATCGCGGCAGCCGCGCTCGTGACCGCCGTCGTGGCCGCGCCCGCTCAGGCGGACCCCTCGGTCGCCGAGGTCACCGCCAAGGCCGAAACGCCCACCCTGTTCGATGACGCGGCAGGCGGCGAGGCCACCGCGGACGACCCGGCGATCTGGCGCGACTCCGACGACCCGGCCAAGAGCCTGGTGCTCGGCACCGCGAAGGTCGGCGGCCTGCGGGTGTACGACCTCGCGGCACGCGAGGTCCAGTCGCTCCCCGCTCCGCAGGCGCCCGGCGCCGGGGACGAGCCTGGCCGCATCAACAACGTGGACGTCATCGACGGCGCCAACCTTGCCATCGCGACCGACCGCGGCCGCGACAAGCTGGTCATCTACAGCATCGACGGCGACCGCGCGGAGGGCCCCGTCAAGGACGTCACTGCCCAGAAGGCCGCCCCGTACATCTTCTCGGCCGATCAGGACGAGGTGAACGAGCAGGCCACCGCCTACGGACTGGCCTCCTGGAAGGACCGGAAGACCGGCCGCATCTACGCCGTCGTCAGTCAGGAGCTGACCAACCAGGTCGCCCTGCTGGAGCTGACGAAGGAAGCGGGCGGCACCTACGGCTACCGCAAGATCCGCACCATCGGCTTCCCCACCACCTTCACCCTGCCGAACGGCAAGACCTGGACCCCCTGCGAGGAGCCGGGCGAGCAGCCCTACCTCGAGGGCATGCGCGTCGACCCCGCGAACGGCATGCTCTACGCGGGCCAGGAGGACGTGGGTGTGTGGCGACTGCGCGCCGATCTCACCGGCGAGCCCACCTTGATCGACAAGGTCAGGGACTACGGTGTCCCCTCCACCTGGGATCCCGAGGCCGAAGAGTGTGTCCCGGGCGAGGACCCCGGCTTCGGCGGGGACCACCTCACCGCGGACGTCGAGGGAATCACGTTGCTCGACCGGCCGGGCGGCGGTGGCTATGTCGTCGTCTCCAGCCAGGGCGACAGCACCTTCGCGATGTACGACCGCGATCCGGCCAGGGGCAACGCGTATGTGAAGAGCTTCCGGGTCGTCGCGGGCCAGGGCGAGGGCGCGATCGACGGCGTCGAGGGCACCGACAGTCTGGAGATCGTCAACCAGTCGTTCGGGTCGGCGTACCCGCAAGGGCTCGCCGTGATCCAGGACGAGACGGACACCCCCACGGTGACCGGCGACGACGGTGAACCCCGCGAGGGCACCAACTACAAGTACGTGGACCTGCGGAACGTCGCCACCGCCACCGGGCTCAGCTTCCGCTGACACCGGGCGACACCACGGGCGCCCCTCGGTCCGCAGCCTCGTACCGAGGGGCGCCCGTGTGTCACGGGACAACGGCCGTGCCGTCCGCCTCAGTCGAGCAGGCCCGCGCGGTGGGCGAGGATGGCCGCCTGAACGCGGTTGGTGAGGTCCAGCTTGCTGAGGATGCGGCTGACATGGGTCTTCACGGTGGCTTCGCTCACGTACAGATGGGTGGCGATGTCGGTGTTGGACCTGCCGCGGGCGAGGGCGACAAGGACCTCGCGTTCCTTGTCCGTCAGGACCTCCAGTCGGCGGCGGGCCTGCGCGGTGCGTCCGGAGCCGGGGTCGGCGTCGGCGAACCGGTCGAGCAGGCGGCGCGTGATTCTGGGCGACAGCATCGCGTCCCCGCTCGCCGCGCTGCGGACCGCGGCGAGCATGTCCGCCGCGGTGGCGTCCTTGAGCAGGAATCCGACGGCTCCGGAACGCAGGGCGGTGTGCACGTACTCGTCGAGATCGAACGTGGTGAGTACGACGACCTTCGGCGGCGTGGCCAGCGTCCGGAGCCGCTGGGTGGCCGTGAGGCCGTCCGCGCGTGGCATCCGGATGTCCATCAGGACCACGTCCGGACGTTCCGATCGCGCCAGGCTCACCGCTTCCGCGCCGTCGGCCGCCTCACCGATGACGGTGATGTCGTCGGCGGACTCCATGATCGTGCGCAGCATGGACCGCACCATCCATTCGTCGTCGACGATGAGGACGCGGATCACCGGCCGTCCTCCCTGTGCTCACGCTGCTCCAAGGGCTCCGAGGGCGCCCTCTGCTCGTCGTGCTCCACGGCGAGTGGCACCACGGCAGTGACGTCGAATCCGCCGCCCACTGTGGGCCGTGCGGTCAGTTCGCCCCCGACGAGCCGGACCCGCTCGGCGATGCCCAGCAGACCGTGCCCGCCGCTGGGCAGTTGAGGCCCGCCGGGGTTCCGGCCGGGGTGGTTGACGACGGAGAGGCGAAGGCGGTCGGGTTCCTGGCGGACCTCGACGTGGGTCGCGGCATCGCCCGCGTGTTTACGGACGTTGGTCAGCGCCTCTGCGGCGACCCGGTACATCGCGTGTTCGGCCAGCAGGGGCGGCCGCTCCCCGGTGTCGTTGGTCATGTCCAGGGTGACCGGCAGGCCGAGGCCACGGAACCGGGTGACCAGGTCGTCGATGTCGCCCAGGCCCGGCTGCGGGGCCAGCGGCACGTCGCCGTCGTTGCGCAGCAGGCCCACGAGGGAGCGCAGTTCGTCGAGGGCCTCCCGTCCGATCGCGCCGATCTGCCGGGCGAACGTGGTGGCGTCGCGCCCCTCGGCCGCCTCGAGCGCGGTGGCGTGGAGCACCATCAGCGATACCCGGTGGGTGACCACGTCGTGCATGTCCCTGGCGATCTGGGTGCGCTCCTCACTGCGCGCCTGCATGACCCGCAGATCCCGCTCCCGCTCGGCCCGTTCGACCCGCTCACGCATCCTACCGACCAGTTCGCGCCGGGTGCCGACGTACAGTCCGAGCAGCGCCGGGGCCACGCAGATGGCAGCGCTCAACGGCGTGGCGGCATCGGCCCCGCCGACCCGCCAGAACGGGATGCCCACCACGACGACGGTCGGCAGCGTCGCCGCCGCGGTGACGCGCCAGGACCGGCTGCGTTCCGCCAGGGTGTACTGGGCGAGCACCACCGCGGCGATCCCGGCCACCGCCACCCAGCCTGCCAGGGCCACGAGGACTGCCTGTGCCGGTCGGCGCCGACGCCGCCACAGGGAGGCGCAGACCAGTAGGGCGAGGGCTACGGAGAACCACAGGGGCGGGCGCCAGTCGACGTAGTGGAACACGGGGGACTGCGTCGCCGGGGTGACCGTCGCCGCCGCGCAGCCGGCTGCCAGGACCGCGTCGGCGATCCGGGCGCGGTGCGCGGCGAACGCCGGGACGTACCGGCCGAACAGGCTCATGCCGAGCAAACTAACCCGCGAAGGAGCACCCGGGCATCAGTGGAAAGTTGTAGACGCCGGGCCCGGAACATCCGTCCTTCGGCCGCCGGTTCTCGCGACTTGGCCGACGTCCCGGACCCCCGGCGCCGCCCAGGCTGGCGCCATGACCACTCCTACGACAAGGCCCACCACTGGAGCGCGGATCTCCCCACGGTGGTGGCACACCGGCTACGCGGCCTTCGCCGCAGCCACGGCCGTCCTGATCCTCTCCGACGAGGACCCGGACTTCCCTCTCATCCAGACACTCGCCGTGATCGCCTACGGCCTGGCGTTGGTCGTCTCGTCCGCCGGCGCCCTCGCACCGTCGCGGCCGGGTGTCCGGCGACTCGTGATCGGCTTCCAACTGGCCTACATACCAATGCAGTTCCCGCTCTGCTGGGCGTCCGAGCTGCCACTGCTCGGCATGCTGCTGTCGGTCCTGACGGTGATCGCGCTCAGGCCCCGCTTCCCACGGCTCGCACCGCGCGCCCGGAAGGTGTGGCTCACGCTGCACGTCGGCCTCAGCGTCGGATGGCTCGGCCTGTCCCTGGCGATGACCACGCTCTCGGCGGTGGGCCTCTACTCCGGCTCGCACGCCGCACGGCACGGGGCGTACGAGATCTTCCACATCTTCGACCTCACGATCGTCATCCCGAGCATGGCGCTGTCGATCGTCACCGGCGTCGCCATCGCCCTGGGCACGCCCTGGGGGCTCATCAAACACCGGTGGGTGCTGGCCAAGTTCGTGATCTCGCTGGCCATCCCGGTGATGGCGGGCGTCATGCAGAGTCCCTGGGTCGCCGAACTCGCCGAGCGGACCGAGGACCCCGCCGGGCAGCCGGGCGACCTCGGCGTCGCCCTGCTCGCCTCCAACGCCCTCTTCGTGGTGCTGCTGTGGACCGCGACACTCCTGTCGGTCGTCAAACCGGGCGGCCGGACGAGGTGGGGGCGCAAGGACCTGGCGGCCCGCAGGGCCGCGCCGCCGGACCCCGCGCGCACGGCCGTGCCCGACATCCCGGCCGTGGTCGGCGAGGCCTTTCACGTGGCCGACGACACGGTGGCGCTGACCCTGCGGCCCACCGGCGGCGGTCCACTGCCCGCGTGGGAGCCCGGCGCGCACATCGACGTGGTCCTGCCCTCCGGTCTGGTGCGCCAGTACTCGCTGTACGGGGACCCGGCGGAGCGTGCCGTCCACCGCATCGCGGTGCTGCGCGAGCCCGGGGGCCGTGGCGGCTCCGTCGAGGCGCACGGGCTGCGCCCCGGCACTCCGCTCGCGGTCCGCCCTCCCCGCAACCACTTCCCGCTGGCGGACGCTCCCGCCCATCTCTTCATCGCGGGCGGCATCGGGATCACTCCTTTCCTGCCGATGATCGACAAGATCGCCGGCACCGGGAGCGCGGAATGGCGGCTGGTGTATCGCGGCAGGTCCCTGAGCCGGATGGCCTTCGCGGACCAACTCGCCGCCCGGCACCCGGACCGTGTGACGCTGCTGCCTTCGGACACGCACGCCCGCCCCGACCTCTCCGGTCTCCTGCGACAGGGGAGGCCGGGCACTGCCGTCTACTGCTGCGGACCGGACGAGCTGATCAACGCCGTGGAGGCGGCGATGCCCGTCGCCTGCCCGCACGGCACCCTGCACATCGAGCGCTTCAGCCCACGCGACCGGGCGGACACCACGGCCGACGCGCCCTTCGACGCCGAACTGCGCCGCAGCGGCCGGACGGTGCACGTACCCGCCGGCCGAAGCCTCCTCGCCGCCATGCACGAGGTCGACCCGTCCCTCCCCGCCTCGTGCACGGACGGCGTCTGTGGCAGCTGCGTCACCCGGGTCCTGGAAGGCACCCCCGACCACCGGGACGACGTACTGCAACCGTACGAGCGCGACCGCCGTGACGTGCTGTATCCGTGCGTGTCCCGGTCCTGCGGGCCGCGCATCGTGCTCGATGCGTGAGATCCGGACGGACGAGGGCCTGTCTGAAAGCGGCCCGGTGGCCCAACCACCGTCGCTACAGGCCGAAGGCCCCGCCCTCGACGAGGATGAGCAGGCCGATGGCGATCAGCACGAGCGGGAGCAGGATGTGGCCCCACCGGCTGAGTGCCTTGGCGACGACCGGGCGGGTGGCGAAGAACCTGCCCGCGAAGCACCACACGGCCACCAGGATCAGGAAGACCACGGCGTACACGCTCATCCCGCCGACCCCGGCGGTCGCGAACACGGGAACGTAGACGCCGATGTTGTCGCCGCCGTTGGCGAAGGTCACCGCGGCGACCTCCAGTACTCTCGGGCCGGTCTCGGTCACCGCCTGCTCATCGTCGTCCTCGCCCTGCCGCTGCCACGCCTGCCAGGCCGCCCTGAGACCCAGGGCAAGTGGCAGCAGGCCGAGATAGGGGATGGCGGCCTCGGGCAGGAAGGTCGCGCCGAACGCGGCGGCCACGGCGACGGCGAGGATGGCGGCGAAACCGAGGTACTGGCCGAGCACGACCCGGCGAGCCGAGCCGCGGTGTCCTGCACCTTGGGCGAAGAACAAGGACAGGATCAGGATGTCGTCGATGTTGGTGACGGCGAACAGGCCTATCGCCTGCCCGACAATGCCCGGATTCACAGGTGGGACGACCTCTCGCTCTGGTGCCTGGCGACAGTACCCGGCACACGTCTGTCCCCGGACACCGAGGTTCACCCATCGCCCGCATGCCCTCTCGGTGTCCCGCCGTGAGGGCTGGAAGCCATCCACGTCCACCGAGGACGGCTCCGAGGCGTACTCCGTGTGGGCCGGACGCACGGACGGCACGGCGGGTTGAAGCTCATGAGCCCCAACGACGGCCGCTACCACGTGAATCCGGCCACCGACGGCAGGACGGTGGTGTGGCAGGCACACGGCGCGGACATCCTGGAGTACGAGTCCACCACCCGGGTGATCGACGTGGCGACCGGTGAGGAGAGCGTGATCCAGACGGCCGCCCCGGGGACCGCCCTGGGCCCGACGGCCGTCACCGGCTCGCACGTCTACTGGCTGCTCGACGAGATCGGCCAGAACGGCACGACGGCCCTGCGCCGGGCCGGGCTCGACGGCTCGGGCGTCACGGACCTCAGCCCGGAGACCGGTCCGGGCGCACTGAACGTCGCCGCTCTGACGGTCTCCGAGGAGGCGGTGACGGTGGTCGCCCGCACGCCGTCCGCCGAGCTCCGTAACGAGTCGCCGGCCAAACTCCGGCAGTTCGCGCCTCGGGGCGGTGGCGACGACATGGTCCGAAGCCGCGTCTCCTGCAACCGGGGTGAGCAGCTCTCGGCGGCCGCGGCGGCGGGCACCCAGGTGCTCTGGCTCGACGGAACGACGGGCATCAGCAACGTGGTGATCCGAACCCGCCCCACGGGCACCTGCGCCTGACCTGATCCGCGAAGCGCCCCGAGGGCCTGTCGGAGGAAGTGTCCGGCAGGCCACCGGGGCGCACCCGGTCATGGGGCGTGTGCGGGCGTCAGCAGGGCTTACGCCACACCCCGAGTTCCGGTTGTTTCACCATGGACGACAGTCCCAGACGTCGGGAGGCGGGGCAGAAGCTGCTCCTGGGCTCGGTGTACTCGACGTGGAACACCGCCTTGCCGGCGTCGATGAACGGAGCGAGCCGGTCGCACTCGTCGTACTGTGCGCACTCCTCGTTGACCGCGAAGTCGAAGTCGGCCAGGAGCTGGGGGATCTGGGGGAGGTCGTTCTTCAGTCCCACCGACAGTCCGCGCTCGTGGGCGATGTCCGCGATCATGCGGTTGTACCTGAGCTGGTCCCGCGCGGTGAGCGGGAAGCCGGTGTCGTTGCCGTAGCCCTCCACCAGATCGGGCTCCACCGCGTCGAAGCCCTTGTCGCGGCACATGTCGAAGCGCCGCTCCATGAGGGGGCGCAGGACCGTGAGCTGCCGGATGTCCAGCCATCGTTCGCCCGCCCAGCCGTTGGGCTTCCCGAGGACCGAGCGGGGGAAGGCGTCCTTGTCGGGCCGGAAGTCCTCCCAGGCACCGACGTTGACGTAGCAGATGACCTTGCGGCCGTCCCGGTGCAGTCGGGCCACGTCGGCGGCGGAGTTCTCGAAGCCGTCGATGTCGTAGACGGGTACATCGGTCGAGGGGTCGACCCTTCCGCCCAGTTGCCACTGCCAGGCAAGGCCCGGCCGTGGTTTCCAGCGGACCTCGGCGGGGCTTGCCGAGGTGGGAGTGCGCGTGGTGCCGGACGCCGTGGCATGCGCCTCGGCGGGTCGCTCCGGGTCAGCGGAACAGCCTGTCAGTGCTGAGGCCGCCAGGGCGCCCAGCAGGGCCGCGTGTACCAGTGCCGTGTTTCTCATCGCTCCGTCCCGGTCAGTGCGGGCGTCAACCGCGCCCAGGGGTTGGGCGGTTCTCCGGTCACCGGACCGCAGACCGCCGCACCGCGTTCGTGTGCCGTGCGCACGGCGAGCGGTACGAGCGCCTCGGGCACGCCGTAGACGAGGTGGCACAGTTTCGCGGGCGGATGCCGCGCGGTCCAGGCGGGTCGGCTGAACGTCGACACGTAGGTCGACCAGTGCCCCTCGAACGTGACGGTCAGGTCGGCGAGGCGAGCGTATCCGGGCGCCGGATGGACTCCGGGGTTGAGCACGACGGTCCGGGCACCCAGCCGGCGTACGGTCCGCACCAGCCGGCGGCAGGCGGGCAGGCCCTCCTCAGTCGCGGTCACGCGGTCCAGGAAGCAGCCGTCGGCCGCGTACCAGTCCTGGTGCCGGCGTACGTCGTCGGCGATCTCGGTCCTGTCGCGCACGCCGTAGTCGGTGTCGACGTAGCCGAGGAGTCGTGCCCCGGCCGCGCGCAGGGCACCGGCCGCCGCGGTGAACGCGGGGTCGGGGCCGTCGCCCGGTCCGTTGGCGGGGTTGAGGACGACCCCGTAGGTGCGGGTCGCGGCCGTGATCAGGCGGTGCCAGGCACCCGGATCCTCGGCCGGGTGGACGTACAGCGGAATCAGCAGACTCACGGCACGCGGCCGCCTTCCCACAGCGCGGACAGCGCGTCGTCGAGGGTGTGTACCGGTCGCCAGCCCAGGGCCTCCTCGGCGGCGGTGATGTCGGAACACTGCCACGACACCTCCGCCGAGCGGGCCGAGCCGATGGCGCCGGCGGCGTTCTCCTCGATCCTCCCCCGGAAGCCCGCCTTGCCGACCAGGCCCCGCACCAGATCGCGCACGGGGACGGCCAGGCCGCCGCTGATGTTGAGGACAGGTGGCAGTGGACCGGGTGCCGTGACGGCGCAGGCCACCGCCCGTGCCACGTCGCGTACGTCGACGAAGTCCCGGTACGCGGACAGGTCGCCGAGCCGCAGCACCGCGCCAGGATCCGGGCCGGCCGCGCGCAGCAGTCCGGCGATCCGGCCGGGCAGCCCGCCCGGCGGTGCCCCCGGCCCCACCGGGTTGCCCACCCGCAGGACCACGGCGTCCAGGCCGGAGGCGGTCACCGTGACCGTGCCCGCGAGCTTGGTCGCACCGTACGGGGCGGCCGGGCGGGTGGCCGCCGACTCCGGCACCCGGGTGTCCGGGGTGCCGGGGCCGTACTCGGCGGCCGAGCCCAGGTGCACCAGGCGTGCGGCGGGGGCCGCCTCGCGCAGTGCGGCGCACAGGACCGCGGGGCCACGGGCGTTGACCTCGGCGAGGGTGACGGCGTCGCCGCCGGTCGCGCCCGCACAGTTGATCACGGTGTCGGGCGCGGCCGACGCGAGGGTCTTCGCGAGCTGCTCCGGCCGGGCGGACGCGAGGTCGATGCCGTACTCGGCGGCGGGCGAGCGGCCGCCGCCAAGGACCAGCGCGCCCGGCAGGGCACGCAGCCGCTCGACGACGTGGGTGCCGAGGTAGCCGGTGAAGCCCAGGACGAGAATGCGCATGTGGTGCTCAGGCTCCCTTGAGCAGAAGCGACTTGCGGGTGGTGAACTCGGCGTTGGCCCGGTCGTAGTCGTCGGGTCGGCCGATGTCCAGCCAGTAGCCGTCGAACTCGTAGGCGTGCGGCTGGTTCTGAGCGGCCAGCAGGTCCAGGACCAGCTCGTCGAAGCCGAGGGGCAGTCCGGGTGTGTAGCCCTCCAGCGTCGAGCGGGACAGACCGTAGACGCCCATGGAGACGCGGTAGTCCATGCTCGGTTTCTCGGTGAACGCGACGACCTTGCTCGCGGCGGTGGTCAGTACACCGAAGTCGATGTGCACCTTGCGGGCGTACGTCGCGATGGTCAGCGGCGCGCCCGAGGCTCTGTGCCGGTGCAGGACGTCGGCGTAGTCGAGGTCGGTGAGGACGTCGCCGTTCATCACCAGGAACGTCTCGGGCAGGCTGTCGCGCAGGTTGAGCAGCGGGCCCATGGTGCCCAGGGGGCTCTCCTCGGTGGCGTAGTCGACGGTCATGCCCCACTGGGAGCCGTCGCCGACGTAGGCGCGGATGATCTCGCCCAGGTGGCCGATGGCAATGGTGCAGTGGGTGAAGCCGGCCGTGGAGAGCTGGCGCAGCACGATCTCCAGGATGGCGTGCTGGTCGCCGATGGGCACGAGCGGCTTGGGCAGTGCGGTGGTGTAGGGCCGCAGGCGAACGCCCTTGCCTCCCGCCAGGATCACTGCGTGCATGGAGCTCCTCCTTCGAGGACTGCGGGTCGAGCCGGGCGGGGTCAGATGTTGTAGATGCCGGTCTTGTAGCGGGCCAGGTTCGCCGGGTCGCGGAAGAACTCCACAGTGTGTGCGAGGCCCTCCTCCAGGGTGTGGGCGGGCTGCCAGCCGGTGGCCGCGGCGAGCCGGCTCGCATCCGCGACCAGCCGCATCACCTCGGAGTTCGCGGGCCGGATGCGCGCGGTGTCCTCGCGTACGTCGAGCGCGGCGTCCATCACCTTGCCGATCAGGGCGACCAGGTCGCCGACCGAGATCTCCCCGCCGGTACCGGCGTTGAAGGTGCGGCCGACGACCCGCTCGGCGGGCGCGGTGCCCACCGCGAGGAACGCCTGCGCGGTGTCCTTGACGAAGGTGAAGTCCCGTGTGGGGCGCAGGTCGCCGAGGGTGATGGTGCGCTCCCCCGCCGCCACCTGGCCGATGACGGTGGGGATCACCGCGCGCATCGACTGGCGTGGCCCGTAGGTGTTGAACGGCCGCAGGGTCACCACCGGGGTGTCGAAACTGGCGTGGTAGCTGTCGGCCAGTCGGTCCCCGCCCGCCTTCGAAGCGGCGTACGGCGACTGGGTGTTGATCGGGTGGTCCTCGCTGATCGGGACGGTCTGCGCGGTGCCGTACGTCTCGCTGGTGGAGGTGTGCACCAGCCGGGGCGTGCCGAGGGCGCGTACTGCTTCGAGCACGTTGAGCGTGCCGGTGACGTTGGTGTCCACGTAGCTGTGGGGCGCCCGGTAGGAGTACGGGATCGCGATCAGGGCGGCCAGGTGGTAGGCGGTGTCGGCGCCTTCGAGCAGGCCACGGACCGAGCCGGGGTCGCGGACGTCGCCGAGGACGATGTCCACGTGGTCGAGGACGTCCGGGTGCAGGGTCTCCAGCCAGCCGTAGGAGGAGAAGGAGTTGTACTGGGCCATGGCTCTGACCCGGTGTCCGGAGGCGACCAGCGCCTCGGTGAGGTGGGAGCCGATGAAACCCTCGGCTCCGGTGACGGCGGCGAGCGGTGCGGCGGTCAACTCGTCTTCCTTTCTGGTCAGTCGGTCGTGGGGGTTGATCAGTGTCCGTGGGGTGGTCACGGTGCTCAGGCGTGCGGGGCGGGTCGTCCGAGGAGCCACAGCGCGCACGCTGACAGGCACAGCGCCGCCGCACCGCAGGCCAGTGGCAGCGCCACGGGGCCCGGTGGGAGGCGCAGCACTGCGACCGTCGCGGCGCCGCCCGCGGCCACGAGGGAGATCGCGGCCGACGGCCAGGCCGCTCCGAACGCCTGGAGCAGCAGCGCGGTCCACAGGGCGGCCGCGAGCGGCAGCACAGTGGTCGGCTCGGCGCCGGTGAGCAGGGCCGCGGGCAACAGCGGCAGGAGATAGGCGAGCAGGCAGAGGGCGAGGATGCCGGCCGAGCGCAGCAGGAACCCGGCCGGTGTGGCGGTGGCGCGCAACGCGGCGACCGACAGCCCGCGATAGCGGTACAGCAGCCACTCCGCCGGCCCCATGCTGACGGTCAGTACGATCACCGCGTACGGCTCCCGCTGCCCCTCCCACAACACCAGCACTCCCGCGGCCAGCCCGAACAGCCCGTACGGCAGGGACCACAGCACACGCGGCCGGGCGGCGCCGGGCACGGCCGGGACGGCGAGGGCGGCCCGCAGGACCCGGCCGGTGACGGCGAGCGTGGC
The DNA here is from genome assembly GCF_009377235.1 of Streptomyces acidicola. Taxonomy (GTDB): domain Bacteria; phylum Actinomycetota; class Actinomycetes; order Streptomycetales; family Streptomycetaceae; genus Streptomyces; species Streptomyces acidicola. Next base: position 84,807 of record NZ_VMNX01000002.1, on the reverse strand, counting down.
GAGCAGGGCCAGCAACGGCAGCCCGGCCCGCAACCACGGGCCCGGCTCCCACCACGGCAGGACGGCACTGCCGGCGGCCAGCGGACTGAGCGCGGCCAGCAGCAGCCGCTCCCTGCCCAGCACCAGCAGCACACCAGCCGCCGCCAGGTACGCCGACTGCGCGGCGGCCACCAGGGTCACCGGGCCGCCGCCCGCGGGCAGCACGGCGGCCGCCGTGGCCACCGTCGCCCCCAGGGGCGCGCCGGTCAGGAGCGTCCGGGCCGCCTCCCGCCGCCCCGTCGCCAGCCGCAGGTGCGCGCGATGACCCAGCGCCTGCCCCCAGGCCCAGGAGACGAGTCCCGCCACGATCAGGGCCGGGGCGTGCCGGCCGGGGTTCCACAGGGGTGCGGTCAGCAGGTAGGCGAGCCCCGGCAGTGCGAACAGCACACCGCGCAGCAGACAGCGCACGGTGTCCGGGCGCCAGGGATCGGCCGCCGGCGCGGGCTCGGGGAAGGTTCGCGGCACCCGCTCGTAGAGCGCCGAGGCGAGCGAGAACAGGTTCGGGTGCCCGTACCGTTCCTTGATCACGGAGGCGGACAGGCCCTCCGCCTCCAGCAGTGCGGCCACCTCGTACGGGTGGACGGCCGGACCGACGCGGTCGGCGAGTTCGGCGGCGAGGCGGCTGACCGCCTCCTCGTCCGGGCCGTGCCGTGGCAGCCGGATGGTGAGCGTGGTGTCGTCGTCGAGCGCCCAGCGGGGGCGGCGGCGCGACCTGCGGGTGCCGGCCAACCGGAGCGCCAGCGTGTCCTGTTCGGCGCCCCCGGGTTCGAGTGATATCGGCCCGCTCATCCGGCCAGGCTCCCCGTTCCCGTGCCCACCGGTGCGAGCGTCCGCGCGGGGGCCTGTGCCGTCCGGGACCGCCGGTCGAGCGTGGGCAGTTCCTGATAGATCGACCGGAAGGTGTCGATGGTCTGCCGCAGGGTGAACTGTTCGATCACCCTGAGGCGCGCCGCCTCCCCCATCGACCGCCGCCGCGCGGAATCGCCCAGCAACTCCAGCGCGGCCGCGGCCATCGCTTCCGGGTCGCGCGGCGGCACCACGAGTCCCGTGTCGCCGACGGCCTCCCGGACCCCGCCCACGTCGGTGGAGACGGTCGCCCGCCCGCACGACATGGCCTCGATCAGTGTGAAGGGGAAGCCTTCGCTGATGCTGGAGAGCATCACGACGTTGCCGGCCGCGTAGGCGTCCTTGATGTCGTCGACGCGCCCCTCGAACGTCACGGCGTCCGCGTGCCCGAGCTCGGCGGCCAGGGCCTCGCACCGCTCCCGGTAGCCCTCCCCGCCCCGTGGTGTCCCGCCGAACAGCCGCAGCCGTACGTCCGGGAGCCGGGCCCTGACGAGGGCGAAGGCCCGTATGAGGGTCTCCAGGTCCTTGATGGGATCGACGCGGCCCGCCCAGCTGAGAGTGAGCGTGTCGGGTTCGGGTCCGGCCGGCGGGAAGGCGGCGGGGTCCACGCCGTTGTAGACCGTGCGGATCGACTCCGGATCGGCTCCGCCCTGTTCCTCCCACAGCCGGTTGTAGCGGTTGCCCGGCGTGATCAGGGCGGCCCGGCGGTAGGTCTCCTCCGCCAGCAGCCGGAAGAACCCGAGGACGACGGCCTTCACGGGCCAGCGGTAGGGCGCGGTGCGGTAACCGAGGTAGCGCTCGCGCAGATAGACGCCGTGCTCGGTCAACAGCAGTGGCACACCGTGCCGTTCGAGGGCGGCGAGGCCCGGCAGTACGGCGACGCCGCCGCTGACGGCGTGCGCGACCCCGTTCTCAGGCCGGGGTGCGGCCAATGGGCGCAGGGCGTGTTCCAGCAGGGCGGTCGCGGTGAGTGCGTCGTGCAGGGTCGGCCGTGCCTCGCGTACGGCGAGGCCCGGCCTGTTCCACACGGCGGTCAGGAGGGCGATGGCCCGGTCCGAGCGCAGAAAGGCGCTCAGCGTCCCGTCCGCCGCGGCCCGCGCCATCGCGTACAGGGCGGGGGCGAAGCCTGGCTCGGCGTGCGGATCGAGCAGGGCGGTCAGGAACTGCTCGTAGGCGGCAGTGAGTTGGTTGCGGGCACGGCCCCGGGGCGGGCGGCCCTGAGGGGGATCGCCCCACATCGGCACGGACAACACACGCGAGACGTGCGCGGGCAGGTCCCATACGACGGGTTCGCGTCCGGTGCCGGTGACGGCGATGATGTCGAAGTCGAGGTCGGGCATGCCCTGGACGAGCTGGTCGCACCAGACGCTCACGCCGCCGTGACTGTGCGGGTAGGTGCCTTCGGTGAGCAGGGTGACGCGCGTCGCGCCGGGGCGTCGCGCGACGTGGGGAACGGGCATCGATGTGCTCCACGGCCGAGGTGTGGGGTGGTTCGTGCCGGTCCCGGCCGCCGGTGAGCGGCACGGGACCTTCGGTCGGTCCCCGGGGCCGGTCCCTTCGATGGGTCCTTGGGCCGGTCCTCGGGGCGGTGCACTAGTTGTCCGGAGTGTACGGAACCCGCTCGGTCACGCCCGCGGGGACGCGGACCTCCGGAGCGGGGTCGGTGGCCGGGGCGGGCCGCTCGGAGGAGTCGGCGGCCGGTGCCTCGGCGGAGGCCGGCAGGGTCAGGCTGAGGGGTGCGCCCGTGGACGGGGTCCAGCCGGACACCGCGCCCGCGTAAGCCTCGCCGAACGCGGCGCCGCCCACTGTGCTCCCGGTGGGCAGGGTCGCGGTGACGGCCAGCCCGGCCTGCGCCTGGACGGTCACGGTGTCGCCGATGCGGTAGGCGGTGACCTCGCCGTCCTGGAGGGCGGCCTGCCAAAGGGCTCTGCGCTGGAGTTCGGCGCCGATGTCCTTCATCCGCAGGTTGACCAGGGGGGTGTTGTCGGCGAACAGCGCCTGGTAGCCGTCGAGGACGCCGTTCAGCACCGGGTAGGCGATGCGCTCCTCGGCCAGGTTCGACTGATGGATGAAGTGCGGCTTCGGGTCATTGGCCAGGACGTGCCCAAGGGCGATCCGCTTCTCCAGCGGCACGATGACGTCGGCGTAGCCCGTGGCGGTGTCCAGCGGTGCCGGCAGGCAGGTGGTGGTGGCCGGGTTGTCCTCGCAGATGCCGCTGCCGCCCTGGGCGCGGCTGGTGTAGATCCAGTTGTACTCGTCGACCTGCTCGGCCACGCGCCCCGCGTTGTAGAAGATGTTCATCGGGTAGCGGGGCACGGTCGTGGCCGGGCCGATCCGGCGCTGGGCGGACTCGCGGGAGTTGTCCGAGGCGAGCCAGGTGATGTCGTTGTCGTCGAGAGCGGGCGCCAGGTTGGGATTGTCCTCGGTCTGCTGCGGCAGCACCTTCATGCCGGAGTGCTCACCGGTGACCAGCTCGCCGTTCTCCAGCGGGAGTCGGGCGGTCTCGCCCCAGACACGGTTGTCGGCGATCTCGTCGGAGATGTCGTTCCGGCTCACCCACCGGGTGCTGCCGTCCGCGTTGGTGGCGCACCGCCAGGGCACCACCGTGGTGTCCTGCACACAACCGAGGAAGGCGTGTGTGTAGGTGTGGTTGATCCAGCGGAACTCGTCGCGGTCCGCGATGAGTTTGTCGGCGAGCAGATCGACGCCGTTGTTGTCCTCGCGGTGGTCGACGCTGCCCGCGCCGTTGTAGGCGAAGTCGAGCGTGAAGTCCTTGCTGTTCTGCCAGGCGATGGCGTGGTCGACGTCGGCGGGCGTCATACGGATCGGGTCGGGGGTGGCGCCCGGGTCCCTGCAGTCGACGTCGCCGGGCGTGCAGTTGAGCTCGGTGTTCCAACGGTCGTCGGCGGCGAGCATGTCGTCCACGTGCACGGCGAAGTAGTTGCGCGAGGCGCCCAGATGCACTCCGCCGGTCATCCACTCCACGATGCCGCGGGCGAGCAGCCGGAACTGCTGCTGGTACTGGTTGTACACGAACGTGACGACGAGTTCGCGCCGCCCGTCGTGCCGGAACTCCCCCACCAGCGTGCCCTTCGTCGGCCGTCCGGGGATCGTCGCCTCGACGTAGGGGGTGAAGTCGGCGCCCGCCACGGGCCTGGACAGGTAGGCGTAACTCTCGCCCACGGCGGGGTCGTTGTCCTCGAAGGGCACCGCCCCGTCGAGGTAGCCGAAGGGGCCCGCCTTCCCGGCGGCGGTCACCTCGGCCCGCACTCCGTCGACGCTCCCGGAGTAGCCGCCCTGGGTCGGGTACTGCAGACCGGCCTCCGGACGCGCGTAGGTGTAGGCGTCGACCTGGGGAACGTCATACGTCTGCTCGTAGGCCGCGAGCGCGCCCATCTCGGCGGAACCTGCCGGGAACGGGTTGTCGTTGGGCAGCACGACGGCCTGGAACCTGGCACGTGGCCGCCCGTCGACCGTGTCCGCGAGGAATCCGGCGTCGATCACGGGCCGACCGGACCGTGTGAGGTCGATCTCGGTGTACGGCGTGCCGGCCGCGGTCAGTTCGGCGGCGATCGCGTCGGTGGCCGGACCGCCGTCGCTCACCACCAGCACCCGCAGGTCGACGCGGGGTGTGGTGTCGGCGTGGGCCGCGCCGGCCGGCAGGCCCAGCGCGGCGATGAGCGCGCCCACCGTGAGCAGGGTGGTGCGTAAGGTCCGCTTCATGCGGTTGAAGTCCCCTCCCCGGGCAGGGGTGAGCACGGCTCCCATGGAGCGGACGCACCCCCTCGCGTGACGCCGGCGCCCCCTCAGAAGCCGGTCGTCAACGCATCCGTCGCGTCACATAGTGATGCCTGTGTGTAGCTTTCGTGGCCCTGTTGCGAAACATGACGGAAAAGCGCATGTGTCCAACAGGGCCGATCCGGAACCGAATTGGGCTGTTCCCCGTCGCCGGGGAGTGTGACCCGCGCCGGCCACGAGGGGCCCGGTGCGCTGGTCCGGGCCCTGTGCGGCGCGGCGGCGGGCCGGTCGGGCACCGCCGACCCTGGCACCAGTGGTCCATACCGGGACGTGTCCCCGATCAAGGGCCTTTTCAGGTCACCCCCGCCTCGACCACGCTTACCGCCGGCCGGCCGTCAGGCGCACAGCACCCGCGTCTCGGGGGTGTAGACCGGGCCGCCGCTGGTGTTCGTGCTGTCGCTGAACTCGGCGTAGAAGTACGAGTAGAAGCCGATGTTGCCGTTGCAGCCGGAGTCGGCGGCGATCTGGAGCGTCAGCGTGACGGTACGGCTCTGGCCGGGCGGGATGGTGGCGCCGTAGTTGGTGCCGAGGTCGGCGGGGCCGGTCCCGGAACAGGGGGTGGAGCCGGCGGCCGTGGCCAGGCTGCAGCCGGTGAAGCCGTACTTCAGGTCGGGGCGCTGGGTGGTCAGCCACGTCGGCTCGATGGTCTGGTACACGAACCAGACGTCATAGGTCTTGCTGTTGGTGATCGTCATCGACAGGTTCACCGTGCCGCCCGGCGTGGTGGTGGCGCTGTCGGTGGCGAACGTCAGCTCGGCCGGCGCCGGGTCGGCCGCGCTCGCGCTGGGGGCCAGTCCGAACACGGCGAGGACGAGGGCGAGGGTGGCGCTGGGGCCGAGACGTCTCTTCAGTGGTGATCGCATGACCCGGGAGGCTAGGCATGCGGCGAGCACACCGTCTTCCCCGCTGGGGACGCGCTCGACACCGGTCGGCCGGAAGTGCGCGTTGCGTGAAGACGACGTGTCGAACATATGGGGGCACGGGGAGCTCGCATCAACGCACGGTAGTGAGGGTGTGACGGGCCGTTGAGCGGGTTGAGGGTTGCTGGACAGTCCCGTGGTGCGGCCAGACGGTATTGGCGCGTATCGGCCCCGACGGAACGCCCCGCGAAGGGTACGCGGGGCGAAGATTCTCGGCCATGCGGTGATTTCCGGCCCGACTGGACGGCACGCGGGCATGCGGCCGACCGTTCCGCCGACTGGGCGGCCTCGGGGGTCTCGAACACGTTGCGAACGGTCCGGTTCAGCTCGATTCACATGCTGTGGTCGGTGCGGTGCGCGGGTGACCTGGCGTGATGTGCGGCAACGGCCATGACGATGACGGCGACAAGGGCGATACCGGCGCCGACGTGGAGCGGGGCCGTGTAGCCGAGGCCCGCGGTGATGGACAGGCCCCCGAGCCAGGCGCCGAGGGCGTTGCCGATGTTGGACGCGGACACATTGGCGCTGGCGGCCAGCGCCGCGCCGTGGGCGAAGTCCGTGACGCGGGTGATCATGCCGGGCACGCCGGCGAACCCGGTCACCCCCATCAGAAACACCAGTATCACCGAGGCGATGGCGCTACCGGCCAGCAGACCGAACACGGCCAGGGTGATGGTGAGTCCGAGCAAGGCGAGGACCAGGGCGCGGTCACGGTCACGATCGGCCGCTCGCCCGCCGATCAGGTTCCCGACGACCAGTCCGACGCCGTACACCATCAGCAACCAGGCGACGTCGGCCGGGGAGAAGCCGCTGACCTCGGTGAACGTGTAGGCGATATAGCTGAACGCACCGAACATCCCGCCATAGCCGAGCGCGGTGGCCGTCAGCGTCAGCCAGACCTGCCAGGACCGGAACGCACGGAACTGGGCCCGCAAGCCACTGGGCGGTACCGCACCTGCGCGGCCCGACTCTGCCGGTGGCCGCACCTGGCCCGCCCAACCGGGGACGAGGGCGACGATTCCCGCCAGGGCCAGTACGCCGATCGCGGTGACCGCCCAGAAGGCCGCCCTCCAGCCCCAACGCTCCCCGACCAGCGCGCCGAACGGCACGCCCAGCACATTGGCAACCGTCAGCCCGGCGAACATGACCGCCACCGCGCGGGACTTCCTCTCCGGCGCGACCAGACTGCGCGCGACCAGCGAGCCGATACCGAAGAACGAGCCGTGGCACAACGCCGCGACGATCCGCCCGAGCAGCATCACGGAATAGCTCGGCGCGACGGCGGACAACAGGTTGCCGATGACGAACAACGCCACCAGGCCGACCAGGACCCCCTTGCGGGGCAGCCGCGCCGTCGCGGCGGTCAGCGCGAGCGCGCCGATCGCGACACTCAGCGCGTACCCGGAGATCAGCCGGCCTGCCGCCGCCTCGGACACCCCGAAACTCGACGCCACCTGCGGCAGGAGCCCGGCGATCAGAAACTCGGTCAACCCGATGCCGAAACCGCCGAGTGCCAGCGCGACAAGCCCACTCGGCATCCGTCGCCGTTCGATCGCACGCCCATGCACAACGAGTCCAGAGTTGCCGTCTCTCATGTGCCTGTCCATGTGCCTGTCCTGGCCTTTCAGCAGCCGCAGGCCTCCAGGACGTCGCCCCGAGCGCACGATTGCCCACCCCCGACCCTGTATTCGCCCATGGCCCCACCCTCGGCCCTGGCGGCGGACCCGTCCATGGACAAAGATCGGCGACGCTTGGACGAAAGTGACGGGTCCGGCCCGCAGGCGGATGACGATGCCCGGAGCCAGACCCGATACGAGGCCGCCAGGCACGGCGAGATCGAGGCGGTGCCCGACGCGCCGTGACAGTTCAGGACGTCACGAAGACGGCGACCCGTTCGGTGCCAGGCCCTTGACGACGAGAGCGGCGGAGTTGTTGGCCAGGTTGGGATCGAAGGAGCGGATGGGCGGCTCGTACTGGTCGTTGTTGATGGCCGCCCTGGACCGGAACGTGCCTTCACGGTCGACGCGCAGGTCGAAGGAGAAGGCGTGGGTGGCGCGCTCGTTCAGGTAGATCGGCGTGGTGCAGTAGTAGCGGGGTGCGCCGAGTTGCTCCTCCAGCCACTCGCCGTTCTTGGTCCGTGCGTAGCAGGCCTCGGGTTTGGCGGTGACGGTCGTACCCGAGGGGATGCGAACGTCGACGGTGGCCGCGGGCTCGCCCGCGCCGAGTGAGGCGATCCAGGCCGGGCCGCGGTTCCTGACCGTGACGTCGGCCCGTACGGTGTCGCCGACCGCGCCTTCGGTCCGGCTGCCGATCAGCTTGAGGTCGGCGGTGTTCGAAGCGTGGATGATCACGGCACGGTTGTTGTCCTGGGGGTCCAGATCGGGGACGGGGGTCCCGGCGGCGACCGTGGGACGGGCCTGTGCGGGCTGTGGCTTCAACTCGGCTCCCGTACCCCGCGTGTACGTCCTGCCGGCTCGGGCCGCTTCCAGGGCCTCGTCGGAGTAGGGCTCGACGGAGTAGTCGTACCGCTCGTACAGGGCGTTAGTGCCGACCTTCAGCGGGCTGCTGAGTGCGAACGACTGGCCGGGGGCGATCGGCCCGTCGAGCACACACAGTGCCTCGGTTCCCCTTTCCTCGTCCCGGTACTCGCAGTTCGCGGGCCGCTGGGCAAAGGTAAGGCCGCGGGAGGCGAACAGGTGCAGCAGAGCGCCGTCCGCGGTGCGGTTGCCGTTGTTGCCGAGAGTGGCGGGGACCGTGATCCTGGAGCCGGGGGTGACGCCGTCCTGTCGCGGCGACTCACTGAGAGCCAGGTCGGGGCCATTGCCGACGGTCACCCGGGTCTCGCCCTGGGGGGACGTCAGGTCGCCCGCGACAGCGGTGTAGCGCACATTACCTTCCGTGCCCTCCGGGGCATCCGGCAGCGCGCTGACCTTGAGCACGGCGGCGGTCACTGGCTCGGAGCCGGTGAGCGCCGGTACGTCACAGACAGCGGTGGCGCCGGTCTCGGGCGCGCAGTTGGCGGGCCAGGTGACCTTCGCGAACGCGGCCAGGTCCCCCGCGTCCACGCTGATCCGTCCGGCGCCGACCTGGTTGTCCGCGTTGTCGTGCGTGACCTTGAGTGCGACGGTCCGCTCCGGCGCAGACCCGTCCTCGTATGCGCCGGGCAGGACCAACTCATACGGCTCGGAGTACGTCCAGAGCTGGTCGCTGTCGGCGGACGCGGGCCCTGCCGCGCCCAAAGTCAGCAGTACGGAGGCGGTGAGTGAGGACGCGAGTGCGGCCCGGGCAGGTAGGGACATGCGAAGACGTGTCATGCCAAAACCGACTTACGGATGACTCGATTGGTTGTGCACCCGTGCGACTTCAGCCCTTCACCGCTCCGGAGAGCATCCCGGAGATGAAGTGGCGTTGCAGGAAGACGTACAGGGCGACGACCGGCAGGGCGACGATGATGGAGGCTGCCGCGAGCAGGGAGTACTGGGTGGTGTGTTCGCTCTGGAAGAAGGCCAGGCCCAGGGGTGCGGTGCGCTTGTTCTCGTCGGTGATCATGACCAGCGGGAGCAGGAACTCGTTCCAGGTCCACATGAACACCAGCATCGCCATCGTGAGCAGCGCCGGACGGCTGGTGGGCACCAGGATCCGCCACAGCAGCCGCCAGTCCGACGCCCCGTCCAGGCGTGCCGCCTCGATGATGCCGGCCGGTACCGAGCGGAAGAAGTTGCGCATCCAGAAGACGCTGAAGGCGAGGGACTGGGCGGTCTGCGGCAGGATCAACGACCAGTAGGAGTCGGTGAGTCCCGTGTCGCGCAGGTTGAAGTACAGCGGGATGACGAAGGCCTCGGGCGGCACCATCAGCCCGATCAGGGTGACGTAGAAGAGGAGCGAGCGGCCGGGGTAGTCGAAGTGGGCGAAGGAGAAGCCTGCCAGGATCGCCAGGGTGGCCGTCAGCACCACCACCGACACCGCGACCAGCAGGCTGGAGGTCAGGTAGGTGGCGAAGTGGCCCTGTTTCCAGGCCGTGGCGAAGTTGCCGAGGTCGAGGCGGTCCGGCCAGGTGAAGGAGGGCGACGACTGCGCGGCGGGGGTCAGCGCGGACGCCACCACGCCGAGCAGCGGTACCAGGGCCAGCGCGGCGAAAACGGTCAGGATGGCGTAGTTGAGCGCGCGTTCCCGACGGGAGATCATGTCCCGTCCTCCTTGGGCTGCAGCTTGGTGATCAGGAAGGTGAGGAGCAGGATCACCGCGGTCAGGACGACGGCGATGGCAGAGGCCGAGCCGACCTGGCCGGTGCCGAAGGCCCGGTTGTAGACCTCGAAGGCGGGCAGGCTGGTGGCGTTGCCGGGGCCGCCGTGAGTGGCGACGTAGACCAGGTCGAAGGTGCGCAGGGCGGCGATCACGGTGAGTGTGAGCGCGACCGCGATCTGTCCTCGCAGGCCGGGCAGGGTGATGGCGAAGAACTCCCGTACTGCTCCGGCGCCGTCGATCTTGGCGGCCTCGTAGAGCTCCGTCGGGATCTGCCCGATGCCGGCGATGAACAGCACCAGGCACAGGCCGATCTGCAGCCAGGTGCCGATGAGTCCGACGGCGGGCAGCGCGGTGGAGAAGTCTCCGAGCCAGGGGCGCGTGACCGCCTCCATGCCCACGGTGCGCAGCGCGGCGTTCAGCACGCCGTCGGGGGCGTAGATCGCCGTCCAGGCGGTGGCCGTGACGACCATGGCGACCACCTGCGGAAGGAAGATCATCGCTCTGAAGACCGAGACGCCCCGGAGTCGGCCGGCCCTTGTGGTGACGGCGGCGAGCAGCAGGGCCAGCGCGATCGGAATGACCGAGAAGAACAGGATCAGGACGAAGGCGTGCAGGAAGCCTGCGCGTAGCTGGGGGTCGCGGGCGATGTCGGTGTAGTTCGTGAGCCCGGCCCATGTGGAGGCGGACACGCCGTCCCAGTGGTAGAGGGAGATCTGGACCAACTGGCCGAGCGGGACCAGCAGGAAGACCGTGAGGACGGTCAGGGCGGGAAGGGCGTACAGGTAGCCCTTCCACTGGACGCGACCGCGGCGCCGGGCCGACCGCCCTGTGGGGGCGCCGGCCAGGCGGTTGCGTGCCGTCGGGCGGGGTGCGGTGACAGCCATGGGATGCGGCCTACCTGCTGTTCTGGAACGAGGAGTAGTCGGACTGGAGTTGGTCGGTGAACGCTTTGGGAGTGAGCTGTCCGGCCGTCAGTTCCTGTACGGCGGCGGTGAGGGTGTCGTAGAAGGTGGGGGTGGTGTAGTCGAGGTAGGGCAGCAGGCCGTCCTTCTGGCTCACGGACTTCCACTGGGTGAGGACGTCGGCGGCGACGGTGCCGGAGGCCGGCTTGTAGTCGGCGGGCGGCAGGGCGGGCAGGTTGCCGTTGTCGGCGGAAACCTTCATACCGTTGTTGTCGACGAGGAAGTTGATGTACGCGGCGGCCACGTCCGGGTGCTTGGACGTGGAGGTGACTGCCCAAGCGAGGCCTTGGCCGCCCTGGGTGAGGGGAGGCTGTCCGGTGGCGGGGCTGAGTGCGGTGAAGCCGACGTTCGTCTTCATCTTCGGGGCGACGACGGCGGCCTGCCAGGTGCCGTCCACGAGGAACAGGGACTTGCCCCCGGCGAAGGCGGCGACGGCCTGGTCCTTGCTCTGGCCGTTGAAGCCGGAGCCCAGGTAGCCCTTGTCGGCCCAACTGCGCAGGGTGGTGGCGGCCTTGAGGGTCCCCGGATCGGTCCATTTGGCGTCGCCCTCGTTGAAGACGAGTTTCCGGACCTCCTCCTTGCCGGCGGTGGCGGCCTGGACGACGCCGAAGAGGTGGATGCCGGGGCTCTTGTCGGCGTCACCGTAGGAGATGGGCTGCAGTCCCGACGACTTGGCCTTGGCGAGAGCGGTCTCGAACTCGGGGAGGGTGGTGGGGACGGCCAGGCCCAGCGCCTTCAGCTTCGCCTTGTTGTAGTAGATGCCGACGATCTCACCGGTCTGGGAGACGCCGTACAGGTTGCCCGTCTTCCAGGTCCTGCCGTCGGAGGTGAAGCGGTTGAGGTCGAGCAGTTGGGAAGGGAAAGAGGTGTTCCAGCCGTAGGCCTTGGCGTACCTGTCCACGGGCTGCAGAAGCCCTGCTTTCACGAAGGCGCCCATGTCGGGGTAGCCCTGGTTGGCCTGGACGACGTCGGGCGGGTTGGCGGAGGACAGGGCGAGCTTCAGAGTCGTCTTGAGGTCGGAGAAGGACCGGGAGACGCGCTTGATGGTGACGTTCGGGTACTTCTTCATGAACGCCTCGTTGAGCGCCTCGCTGGAGGCGTTCGTGCCCGGGTCGGTGTTCTGGTCCCACGCGGTGAGAGTGACCTTGCCCGCCTTGGCCGGATCGGTGGAGACCGGGCCCGCGCTCTTGGTGCTGTCGGCGGACGAGCCGCTGCCCTGGCCGGGCGCGCAGGCCGCCATGCCGGTGAGGACACCGGTGGCGAGCGCCGCCGCGGCGATGACGCGCCGCCGCGTACGGCGTGAGGTTCTCTCGGTCATGGGAGGTTCCTCCTGGGGCTGGTGGAGCGGTCGTCCGGGAAACTGAGGGGCGGTGTCCTTCGGAGTCGGAGTGCGCGGTGCGTGCGGGAGCATGACCCGGGCGTGTGCTGCTAGGGGGTGTTTCGAAAGTCCTGTGCGGTGCCCGCGGTGTCCGGTGCGTGCTCTCGGCGTGCCGGGCGAAAGCCCTCGTACTGGACGTACTTGGGCTTTCGGCCGGTGCGGCGAGAGTGCGTGCCGGGCGCCGTGGGTGCTGTGCGGGACTTTCGAAACACCCCCTAGGGCATGGCGGCGCGGATGCGGGCGAGGTCCGCGTCCGGAATTCCGGAGGTGCGTTCGAGGAAGGCGTTGACCGCCTCCCAGCGTGGTGCGCTGCTCGCACCGCCCAGGCTCTGCACGGACAGGGCGGCGCACAGTCCGGCGAAGCGGAGCCGGGTGGGCAGGGGCCAGCCGTGGTCCAGGCCGGTGATCAACGCCGCGGTGAACACGTCACCGGCGCCGGTGGGGTCGGCGGCCGGCACACGGGGAGCGGGAACCCGGACGAGCTCGCCGGTGGCGCCGTCCACCGCGACCGCGCCGTTCGCACCGTCGGTCACGACGACGTCGGGCACAAGGTCGGCCAGGACCTTCACGGCTTCCTCGACCGTGCTCGTACGGGTGTAGCTCGTCGCTTCGACGGCATTGCAGACGAACACGTCGATCTCGGCGAGCCGGGTGAGGACGTCGTGCGGCCAGCGGCCGGTGGGGTCCCAGCCGACGCCGCCCACCACCCGCGTGCCCCGGGCGCGGAGTTCGGCCGCCCAGCCGGGCAGCGGTCCCCCGATGCCGAGCTGCAGGAAGCGTGTGGGGGGCAGTTCGCCCTCCCACACCTCGGGGCGGCGGGCGCCCTCCTCCTCGTAGGTGAGGAAGGCCCGGTCGTGTCCGTGGGTCACCGCGGCCGTGACGGGGGTGTGTACGGAAGGGTCGCGGCGCAGCCAGGTCAGATCCAGGTTCTCCTCGGCTGCGAGCCGGGCGGCGAGGTGCTCGCCGAAGAGGTCGGTGCCGATCACTCCGAACAGTCCGGTCCGCAGACCCAGTCGGGCGGCGGCGACGCTGCGGGTCGCGGTTCCCCCGGCGGAGACGGCGAACCGGTCGGCGTACACCTCGGTTCCTGGGGTGGGCAGGTGCGGGATGCCGCCGAAAACGAGGTCACAGAAGACCTCGCCTGCGAAGAGCACATCGAGCACGGGGACCGCCTCTCTCCGGTGCGACCAGCCAAGTGCCCAACTATGAGCACCACCTGCACGGAATGACAAGAGTCAGTCAGTAACGACGATGTTTCTCGCGTGCATGACTGACTTCAGTCATGCGGTGCTATCTTCGTTGCGTGACTTCAAGCAAACGGCATGCGCAGATCGTGGAGTCGCTCCGGTCGACCGGGGTGGCTTCGGTACGCGAACTCGCTGAGCACCTTCAGGTCAGCGAGTCCACGATCCGCCGGGACCTGACGCTCCTCGACCGCAATGGCGAACTGGTCCGCACCTACGGTGGTGCCGCCCTGTCACTGCGTGGGTCCGCGGAACCCGCCGCCGAGGAGGCGGCGGACGAGATCCCGTTCGACATCGTCGCCTCGCGTGACGAGGCGCTGAAGGACGCGATGGCCGAGGAAGCCGTCAAGCTGGTCGAGGACAACAGCGTGATCGTCCTGGACATCGGCACCACGCCTCGGGCGATCGCCCGGCGGCTGCGGGGGCGCCCCGTGACGGTCATCACCAGCAGCCTGGCGGTGCTCGACGAACTCCGCGACGACGACGCCGTACGGCTGGTGATGCTCGGTGGCGTGCTGCGCCGCAACTACCAGTCCCTGGTCGGTTCCCTCACCGAGCAGGCACTGCGCCAGGTCAGCGCCGACCTGCTGTTCCTCAGCTGCACAGGAGTGCGGCCAGGCGGCCACGTGGTGGACAACATGGCCGTCGAGGCACCCCTGAAACAGGCCATGATCGAGACAGCCGGCAAGGTCGTCCTGGTCGCCGACGAGACCAAGTTCCCCGGCACCGGATCACTGCGCGTGTGCTCGCTCTCCGACATCGACGTCCTGATCACCACCGGCGGTGCCGACCCCAACACGCTCCAGCTCTGCCGAGAGGCGGACGGAAAGGTGATACTCGCATGAAGTTGACCGTCCTCGGCGGCGGCGGGTTCCGCGTGCCGTACGTCTACCAGGCCCTACTGCGCGACAAGGGCTCCCCCCGTATCGACGACGTGTGGCTGTACGACACCGACCCGGCCCGCCTCAAGGCGATGGCCGCGACCCTCGCCCAGTTCGCGGACGGCCACGCCGACGCGCCCAGGGTGACGGTCACCACGACGCTCGACGACGCCCTGGAGGGCAGCGACTTCGTGTTCGCCGCCATCCGCGTGGGCGGACTGGCCGGGCGGATGTGCGACGAGCGCGTCGCCCTCGACCTGGACGTCCTCGGCCAGGAGACCACCGGCCCGGGCGGTCTGGCCTACGGCCTGCGCACCATACCCGTCATGCTCGACATCGCGCACCGGGTGCGACGCCTCGCCCCCCGCGCCTACGTCATCAACTTCACCAACCCGGCCGGCATGATCACCGAGGCGATGCAGAGCGTCCTCGGCGACCGCGTCCTCGGCATCTGCGACACGCCGTCAGGCCTGGGCCGCCGCATCGCCACGACCCTAGGCCTCGACCCGTCCCGGGCCCAGTTCGACTACGTCGGCCTCAATCACCTCGGCTGGATGCGCCGCGTCCTGCACGACGGCGAGGACATCCTGCCCCGCCTGCTCGCCGACGAACGCCTCCGCGATCTGGAGGAGGGCGTCGTCTTCGGCACCGAGTGGCTGCGCGACCTGGGCGTGATCCCCAACGAGTACCTCTACTACTACTACTTCAACCGGGACGCCGTGCGCTCCATCCTCGACGCCCCGCAGACCCGCGGCGAGTTCCTCGCCCGTCAGCAGCGGGAGTTCTACCAGCGGGTGACGGAGGCGGCCGACGGCTCGGCCGTGTCGCTGTGGCGGGAGGCGGTCGCCAACCGCAGCGCCAACTACATGGCCGAGGCCAAGGGCGCCGTACAGGGAGAGGCCGAGGCCGACGAGGACTTCCGGCCGGACCCCGCGCACCACGGCTACGCCGGTGTCGCCCTGGCGGTGATGGCCGCGATCAGCCGCAACGAGCGCGCGACGATGATCCTCAACGTGCGCAACGGAACCACCGTCTCCGCCCTCCCCCACGACGCGGTCGTCGAGGTACCCGTCACGGTCGACGCCAATGGTGTCCATCCGCTCACCATCACCCAGCCCGACCTTCACCAGGCCGGCCTGATGCAACAGGTCAAGGCGGTGGAACGCCTCACCATCGGTGCGGCCACCACCGGCTCCCGCGCCGCCGCAGCGAAGGCCTTCTCCCTCCACCCCCTGGTCGACTCGGTCACCATCGGCCGCAAACTGCTCGACGGCTACATCGACCGCATCCCGGAAGTGGCCGCGGTGTTCAACAGCCCCAGGTCCTAGCCGAACGGGCTTGCCGAGGCACCGGTCGGGCACCTGCCGATGCCTCGGCCGGCTGTTGGCTTTGGCGTTCCCTGAGTCGGACGGTGCACTACGCCGGCCCCGCAGCCCCGGACGGCGAAGGCCCCGGAATCCAGCCGCTCTCCGGGTCCGACGGCATCGTTTCGGATTCACTCGCCACGGGTCCCTCCGACTTCGTTGCCTCATCTCCAGATCGGCAGGCCCAGCATGGAAGTTGTCATCGTTCCGGACGCCGAGTCGGGCGGCGAACTCATCGCCGAGGCCATGGCACAGCTCCTACGGCGCAAGCCCGACGCTCTGCTCGGCGTGGCCACCGGCTCGACCCCGCTGCCCGTCTCCGAGGCGCTGGCGGCCAAGGTGCGCTCCGGCGCCGTGGACGTCTCCCGGGCACGGATCGCGCAGCTCGACGAGTACGTGGGGCTGCCGGCCGAGCACCCGAAGTCGTACCGTTCGGTTCTCACGCGCGAGGTGCTGGAGCCGCTCGGGATCGGCATGGACGCGTTCATGGGGCCCGACGGAACAGCCGAGGACGTGCAGGAGGCGTGCGAGGCGTACGACATGGCGCTGGCCGAGGCCGGCGGGGTGGACCTGCAACTGCTGGGGATCGGGACGGACGGGCACATCGGATTCAACGAGCCCTGCTCGTCGCTGGCCTCGCGCACCCGCATCAAGACGCTGACCGAGCAGACCCGGTGGGACAACGCCCGGTTCTTCGACGGGGACATCGACCAGGTGCCGCACCACGTCATCACCCAGGGCATCGGCACGATCCTTCAGGCGTGGCACCTGGTGCTGTTCGCGACGGGTGAGGGCAAGGCGGACGCGGTCGCCGCGACGGTGGAGGGGCCCGTCGCCGCGGTGTGCCCCGCCTCGGCTCTCCAGTTGCACCGGCACGCCACGGTCGTGGTCGACGAAGCCGCGGCGTCCGAACTGAAACTCGTGGACTACTTCCGCCACGCCTTTGCCAACAAGCCCGACTGGCCGCAGATTTGAAGAGCGTTCTGTCCCGGCGGGGGTGACGAGCCCCGGTCGCCCTCCTCGCCTTCGCCGCGACGCCCGGCGCCCGACCGGCACCGTCGAGGGACCGCTCACGATCGGTGGTGCCGCTGTTGTTCCGTCGGTGCGGGGGTGTTGGCGCGCGAGGCCCCGTACGGTTCCAGCTTCTTGAGTTGCACGGGGGTGCGCCGCAGATACGGGGCAGTGTCTCGGGCGCCGACCCGGCCGCATACCTCGGCCGGGGTCACTGGGGCGTGTCGCCGGTGCCGGGCGGGTCGGAGCGCCGGGCCGGACCCGGCTCACCCTGCGGGCCGGCGAGCACGGAGGGAAAGCGCCACACGGCGACCCAGGCGCACGCGCTGAGCCACGCAACACCGAACAGCCAGCCACCGGCCACGTCGGTGAACCAGTGGACGCCCAGGTAGACGCGGGTCAGGCCGACCGCCACACCCCAGCACCCGACCGCGGCGACGAGGGCCGCGCGACCGGGAGGCGAGCGAAGAACCAGCGCGACGACCAGCAGTCCGGCCGTCACACAGGCCGCGGTCGTGTGGCCGGAGGGAAAGGCCCACCCCGACGCATGGGCCGCCCAGTCCCGGACCGGCGGACGGGTCCGGGCGATGAGCCGCAGCGGCACTTGCCGCAGCGCCTGGGCGCCCAGCAGGCAGCCCAGGCTCACGCACACGCCGAGGATCCGCTGCCGTGCGCCGCGCCCGGCGATCACTCCGGCGAGCACCGCCAGCGCGTAGACGATGACGCCGGTCCCCGTGGCGGTCACCGCTCGCGCGACGGTGACCGCCACGGCCGAGCGGTGCTCGACGGACCAGGACAGCAGGACCTCGTCCACGGAGAGCGGCGCACCGCCCCGGGCGGCCACCACCACGGACAGCAGGGCGAACCCGGTCAGCGCTGCCACGCCGACGGCGCCGACGAGCCGCCGCGGTCTCGTGAGCCGCGGGCGAGGTCGGGTGACGGATGCGGCCCGATGCTCCATGGTGCCGACCTTAGTCATGCGCTTCAGGGTCGGCGGCGCGCGGGCGCCCGACGCCGTCCCGTGCGTCGGACGAGTTGGGAGCGCGTGCGTCCATCTGCTCAGGCGTCAGCGCAGGCACCGCCCTGACGGCCCTGTGGCCGGGCGGGCCCACGGACGGCTTCGCCGCCCGCCGGGCCGCCCGGCCTGCTCAGGTGGTGCCGATCACTCTTCTCCGTCGTGCTGATGGTCGGCTGTCTGCGACGGGTCGGCGTGCCCGCCGGGGCCGTCGGAGGGCCCGTTCTCCGGAGCCTCGCCCTGACCTTCGGTCTCCTGACCGCCCTGGCCCTGGTCCTGGCCCTGGTCCTGGTCCTCAGCCTTGCCCTGGTCCTGGTCCTCAGCCTTGCCCTCGCCCTGGTCCTCAGCCCTGCCCTTGTCCTGCCCCTCCTCCCGGCCCTGGCCTTGCTCCTCTGCCTGGCCCTGGTCCTCGCCCTTTTCCCTGCCCTGGTCCTCGCCCTTTTCCCGTCCCTGGTCCTGGCCGCTCTGATCGCCCTGCTGAATGTTGTCCCGGTCCGGGCCGCTGGTGTTCTCGCCCGGATCAGTGGGGTCGGACGCTCCAGGGGCCGCCGAAGAAGTGGCAGCAGCCGGGGTGGACGGGGTCGGGGCGTGGGACGCGGCCATGGCAGCGCCGGTGGCCCCGGCGGTCGTGAGTACCACCGCGCCGCCCAGCAGTGCGACCCTGCGTCGGATGTTCATCATGTGCTTCTCCTTGTGCCGGAGGGGTTCGGAGCGATCTCCGAGGACGTCCCCTACGGCCCCCCACCCTGTGACCCGCCTGCTGAGAGGAGGCTGAGAGCGGCAGATGTCCTCAGCGTCCTCTCAGCAGGCCGGTCCTACGGTCGACGTCGTAGAGTGGCGGAGAGGCGGCCATGCGGGTGCTGGTGATCGAGGACGAGCGCGGGCTCGCCGCGGCGATCGCACGCGGGCTCGCCGAGGAGGGTTTCGCCGTCGATGTCACCCATGACGGTGCCGACGGCCTGTGGAAGGCCTGGAACGAGCCGTACGACGCCATCGTGCTCGACATCATGCTTCCCGGGCTGTCCGGATACGAGGTGCTCAGACGCCTCCGGGCGGCCGAGGTGTGGACGCCGGTCCTGATGCTGACGGCGAAGGACGGCGAGTACGACGAGGCAGACGCGCTCGACCTCGGAGCCGACGACTACCTGCGCAAGCCCTTCTCCTACGTCGTGCTGGTCGCGCGTCTGCGTGCGCTGCTACGGCGCGGCGCCCCCGCGCGCCCCGCCGTCCTCACGGCCGGCGATCTCGCGCTGGACCCGGCGCGGCGCCGGTGCCACCGTGCCGAGACGGAAATCCCCCTGACCGCTCGGGAGTTCACGCTCCTGGAGTTCCTGCTCCGGCGCCAGGACGAGGTGGTCAGCAAGACCGACATCCTCACCCATGTCTGGGACGAGAACTTCGACGGCGACACCAACATCGTCGAGGTCTACATCGGCTACCTGCGGCGCAAGATCGACGTTCCGTTCCGCCGCCACACCATCGAGACCGTCCGCGGCGCGGGCTACCGGCTGCTGGCCACGGGGGACTGAGCCGATGGCCGGACGACTCGCGCGCTGGTGGGCCGGGCATTCACTGCGGCTGCGACTGACCGCGGCTGCGGGGCTGGTGATCGCCGCCGGGCTGGCGGGCGCCGCCGTACTGCTGGTCGCCTGGCTGCACGCCAGTCTCCTGCGCGGCCTCGACCAGACCGCCGCGCAACGCGCGCAGTTGATCGCCGCCGCGCTGGACCCGGCCAGACCCGCCCGTGCCGTGAGCGGTTTCGCGGGTGGTGACACGGCGGTGCAGGTCATCGACCGTGGCGGCGCGGTGCGGGCCGCCTCGGGCAACCTCGAAGGGGAAGGCCGGCTCTTCTCGTTCCCTCCCGCCCGGTCCGGACAGCTGAAAGCCCACACCGTGCACCGCCTCCCCCTCCAGGAGGCCGACACCTGGCGTGCCGTCGCGCTGCCCGCCGGTCCACGGCACGGGGATCTCACCGTGTACGTGGCCGTGCCGACGACGGACGTGGACCACGGCCTCGCCGAGCTCACCGCCGCTCTCGCCCTTGGCGTGCCGGTGGTCGTCGGCCTGCTCACGGGTGTGGGGTGGCTCATCCTGGGACGGGCACTGCGGCCCGTCGACGACCTGCGGGCCCAGGCGGCCCGCATCACCGCCTCCGATCCTGGCCGGCGGCTGGACGTGCCGCCGGCCAGGGACGAGCTCCGACGCCTCGCCGAAACGCTCAACGACCTGCTGCGCCGCCTCGACGCGGCGGGGCGGCGGCAGCGCGAGTTCGTCGCGGACGCCGCCCACGAACTGCGCAGCCCCATCGCCAGCCTGCGGGCCCAGCTCGACGTGGCGTCGCGGAATCCGGGAAAGACACAGTGGGAGGCCCTCGGCCCCGAACTGGTCGCGGAGACCGGGCGGCTGTCCCGGCTGGTCGACGACCTCGTCCAGCTGGCCCGTCTCGACGCCCGCCCCGTCTACCGCAAGGACACCGTCGACCTGGACGACGTCGTCTTCACCGAGGTCAGCCGCGCCCGCCCGGAAACCCCACGGATCGTGGTGGACGAATCAGCCGTGAGCGCGGCCAGGGTCACCGGCGACGCTCACGCGCTCTCGCGCGCCGTACGCAATCTGCTGGACAACGCCACAAGGCACGCGGCCCACCGCGTCGAGGTGAGGCTCAGCGCCGACGGCGGTCGTGCCGAGCTGGTGGTCGCCGACGACGGACCCGGCATACCCGCCGCCGACCGCACCAGGGTCTTCGGCCGATTCACCCGGCTCGACGCCGCCCGGGCCCGGGACCAGGGTGGCTCGGGTCTCGGTCTGGCCATCGTCCACGACATCGTCGCCGCCCACCAGGGCACCGTCCACGTCGAGGACAACCACCCCGGCGCCCGATTCGTCGTTCACCTGCCGATCGCCGTATGCCGCTTATCGGGAAGCCGCCCGGCCGCTCTTGCTGGACCACATGGAGACCACCGTCACGGACCTGCTCGCGCTGGCCCGGAACGTTTCCCGACACGCGCGCTGCCCTGCGCCAAGCACCCACATCCACCTGCGCCGCTCCCCCGCTGCCTCCGGGATCGCCCTCTCGCGATGACGCCGAACGGCCGCCGCCGGTGATGCCACGGGTAACGGCATACCTGGCCGGCCGGGAGCAACCATCGATCACCAACCCCTGGTCGCCGACCCCCGACCACTGCCCACCGCCCACCCGCTAGGTCAGGTCTTCGACGAGCTCGCGTCCTCGAACGGGACGTGTGGGTCAGGCATCCGGTCCGGGTGGCGTTTCGGGACGCCGTGGTAGCCCGCGAGTAGTGGCCGGGGCAGTGGGCCCTTGATGCGTGCCCCGTTCTCGGTCTCCTCCCAGGCGTGGGCGAGGATGCCCACGCTGCGGGAGAGGACGAACAAGCCCCGTCCGAGCTCGGACGGGAAGCCGAGTTCCGCGTAGATGATCGCGGTGGCCCCGTCGATGTTCATGGGTACCGGACGCTCCCGGCCCTCGGCGAGCGCGGCCTCCAGCGCGAGTCCGGCCTCCAGCGCCCGGCCGGGGACCTCGCCGGCGTGGACCGCCTCCTGGACCAGCGCGAGCAGGGGGTCCCGCCGGGGGTCGCGGGGATGGAAGCGGTGGCCGAATCCCGGGATGTAGGCGCGGCGCCGGCGGTACTCGGCGACGATCGCGGGGGCCTCCTCGCCGTCGACCACCCGTTGCAGTACCTCCATGCACTGCTGTCCCGCTCCGCCGTGGACGTCGCCCAGCAGGCCCGCGCCGGTCGCGACGGCGCTGTTCAGTCCCACACCGCAGGTGGCCGCCATGCGGGCCGCGGCGATCGACGGGGCCTGTGGACCGTGGTCGACGGCGGCGACCAGCGCGGCCTCCAGAAGGCGGCCCTGACCGGGCGTGGGCAGTTCACCGCGGAGCATGAGCCAGATCTGTTCGGCGAAGGTGACCCGGCCGATGAGCTCCTCGACGGGGTAGCCGCGCAGCCGGATCTCGCCGGGCTGGATCTCGCTCACCGCCGTGGACCACCAGTCGGTCACGGTGCGCTCGGCGATCATCGCCTCGTTCCCGTCCGTGGTGTCCCGTTCCGGCCCGCCGGCCGCCGGTACGGCCGTCGCGCTCATATCGCACCGCCTTCGCGCAGCGCGGTGATCTCCGCCGCGGCGTAACCGAGTTCTGCCAGCACATCGTCGGTGTGTTCCCCCAGCAGCGGAGGCGGAGCGGGGGACGCGGCCGGTTCGCCGTCCACGCGCACCGGGCTGCCCAGGACCGGCAGGGGGCGCTCGCGTCCGTCGGGAAAAGGGAGGTCGTGGACGAAGCCGCGCGCGGCCAGGTGGTCCAGGCCCAGGGCGTCCTGTACGGACAGGACGCGCGCGGCCGGTACACCCGCGTCGGACAGGATCTCCTCCCACTCCGCCGCCGGGCGGGCGGCCAGGCCCGATTCCACCTCGTCGCGGAGGGCGTCGCGGTGCGTCTTGCGGTCGGCGGGATGGGTGAAGCGCGGGTCGGTCGTCAGGTCCTCGCGCCCGATGAGCCGGCACAGGGTCGTGAACTGCTGCTGCCGGTTGGCGGCGATGTTCAGGTGGCCGTCGGCGGTGCGGAAGGTGCCCGACGGGGCTGCGGTGAAGTTCTCGTTGCCCATGGGGTGGGGCACGCGTCCGCTGATCAGGTAGTTGGACGTGACCCAGCCCATGGCGGTGAGCGCGGACTCCAGCATGGAGACGTCGACGAAGGCGCCCTCGCCGGTGCGTCCGCGGCGCACAAGTGCGGCCGCCACCGCGTAGGCGGCCGCCATGCCGCCGAGCGTGTCGGCGACGGGGAACCCGGCCCGCAGCGGTGCCGTCTCCGGGGTGCCGGTGACGCTCATCATGCCGCTGAGGCCCTGGATGATCTGGTCGTACGCCGGGCGGTCCCGCAGGGGGCCGGTCTGCCCGAAACCGGAGATCGCGCAGTAGACGAGCCGGGGGTTCTCGGCGCGCAGCGTCTTCCAGCCGACGCCGAGCCGGTCCATCACACCGGGGCGGAAGTTCTCCAGCAGCACGTCCGCCTCGCGGACCGCGCGCAGGAGTGCCTCCCGCCCGTGGGGACTCTTCAGGTTGAGGGTGAGGGAGCGCTTACCCGCGTTCTGGGCCAGGAAGGAGGCGCCCAGCAGTTCCTCCCCGAGAGCGCGGTCGGCACCCAACTGACGTGCGAGGTCACCGGATCCGGGCATCTCGACCTTGATGACGTCGGCGCCCTGCAGGGCGAGCTGGTAGCCGGCGAAGGGGCCGGCGAGGACGTTGGTCAGATCGAGGATCCGTACGCCCTCCAGGAGGGGGGTCGTCATCAGGCGGTGCCTCCGATGCAGTCGAGTGTGGTGAGGGCTCGTGCGGTGTCGAGCAGGGCGGGGGTGAAAGCGGCGACGGCGTCGTCAGTGAAGCGGGTGGTCGGGCCGCCCAGCGCGACCGCCGCGGTCAGGCGGCCCGATGCGGCGAACACGGGGGCCGCGACACCGGAGACGCCGGGCTCACGCTCGCCGTGGCTGACGGCGATGCCGTCCGCGGCGGCCTTGCGGGTGTGCTCCCAGAGCCGCTCCTGCCACTCGTCGCCCGGTGCGCGGGACGCCACCGCGGCGACCTCGGCACGGTCCGAGCGCGAGAGGAGTACGTGGCTCGCGGCCCCCGACCACAGCGGCATCTCGGCCCCGATGCGAACGACATGGCGCACCGTGCGGGTGCCTTCGTGGCGGGCGACGCAGACGCGGGTGCTCTGCTGGCGGACGTAGACCGACACCGTCTCGCCCCCGCTCGCCTCGCTCAGCTCGGCCAGTCGGCGCAGCGCCTCCTCGGGCAACCGCCAGGTCCGGCCGGCCAGTTCCGCCCAGCGCAGGAGGCCGGTGCCGGGGACGAGGTGGCCGTCGCCCCGGCTCCACAGCAGACCGCTCTGCTCCAGGGTGTGGACCAGTCGCACCACGGTGGTCTTCGGCAGTCCGGTGGCGTCGACGAGTTCACGCACGGACCGGCTGGGGTGCTCGGCGTCGAAGAGGGCGAGCAGGTCCACCGCGCGCTGCACACTGCGGACGCCGCCGACGTCGGGTTCGGGCATGCCGTCTCCTCGTGTCTCGGCACGCGGCGAGGCGGACCCTCGCCGGTGAGTAGGCCGGTTCATCACATCACGGAACCATTCAGCGGTACAAGCGAACCATCTGGTGGTACTGGCTGGACGGTGCTGGATCAGGTGATGTGGGCGATGATGTGGTCGACGGCCTCGGTCGCCATGCGGCGCAGCGCCTCGGCTGTCTGCGCGCCGGTGTGCGGGGTGATGACGATCGACGGCTCGTCGCGCAACGGGTGGTCGGACGGAAGAGGTTCGACGGCCGTGACGTCGAGACCGGCACCCGCCAGGTGGCCCCGCCGGACGACGGCCAGCAGGGCGGACTCGTCGAGGATGCCCCCGCGCGAGGTGTTGACCACCACCGCGCCCTCGGGCAGTGCCAGGAGTTCCGGCAGGCCGATGAGGTTCCGGGTCTCCTCGACCAGCGGGACGTGCAGGCTGAGGTTCTCGGCCCGGGACAGCAGCGTCGGGAGGTCCGCGGGTTCGGCGCCGGCGTCGGTCATGACGGACGCGGGCACCATCGGGTCGTACGCCAGGACGCGCATGCCGAAGCCCTGGCCGGCGATCGCGGCGGCCTCGCGGGCGATGCGGCCGAAGCCGACGAGTCCGAGTGTCGTGCCGGAGAGTTCCCGGCCGCGGATCGCCGCGCGCGTGTCTCCCTCGCCCCGGACCGCGATGCCGATGCCCCGGCGCACGGCGAGCAGCAGCGCCACGGCGTGTTCGGCGACGGACCGGCTGTTGGCCGTCGGGGTGGTGGTGACGGTGATGCCCAGCTCCCGCGCGGTGTCCACGTCCACGGTGTCGAGCCCGACACCGTGCCGGGCCACGATGCGCAGGTGGGGCGCGCGGCGCATCATGGCGCCGTCGACGCGTTCGGTACGCAGCAGGATGGCGGTGACCCGGTCGCTGACCTCGTCGAACGGGACGCCCTCGGCGCCGTACCCCGTGCGCACGTCGGCGTGCGGGTGCAGGCGGGCCAGGGCGTCCTCGTGAACCGGCCGGGGAATCCAGACGAGCGGGCGTTCAGTCACGGGGCACCAGCCGCTGGTTGGCCGCCCGGCGCTCGGCCTCGCCCTCGATGAGCCGGCGCGTGTCCGCGACGACGTCGCCGACCTGCCCCGCCGGGACGATCGCCACCCCGTCGTCGTCACCGATCACCCAGTCCCCGGGGGTGACGGGCACCCCGCCGACAGCGATCGGGCCGGCTATGCGGTACGGACCCGTCTTCCACGGTCCCGCTGGAGTGACGGCGCGGGCGAACACCGGGACACCCAGCTGCGCCAGCTCGACGACGTCACGGGCGGCGCCGTCGAGGACGATGCCGCCGACCTCCAGCGCCTTCGCCTTCTGCGCCACCAGCTCACCGATCAGCGCGCGGGTCGCGTCCCCGCCTCCGTTGACGACGAGCACCTCCCCGCGCCGGATCGTCTCGAACGCGGCGTGGAGGCCCTTGTTGTCGCCCGGCCGCGTCCACACGGTGAACGCGGGTCCGGACAGGACCGCGCCGGGCCACAGCGGGCGGATGCCGTCGGCGACGCCGAACCGGTCCATCGCGTCGGACACGGTGGCGACGGGGAGCGCTCCGGGGGGCGGATAGTCGTGCACGTTTCTCCTTCGGTCGGTCCGTATACGTCGGTCCGTATAGGTCGGTCAGTACAGTGCGGGCGGCAGACCGGTCCGGGCGATGTCCTCCGCGCAGCGGCGGACGGCGTGCACGAAGCCGGGGATCTTGTCGTCGGTGAACCGGACGGTGGGCCCGCCGACGGCGAGCACCGGCGGACGGGCGGGTGCGGCGCCGGCGGGAAACGGGACGGGTACCGCCAGACCGCTGTTGCCCGGTTCGCGCTCGCCGTGGGTGACGCACCAGCCCCGCTCCACCGCGGTCCGCGTTCCGGCGCGGATCGCCTCGGCGTCGCCCGCTGACTCCGCGACGATGCGCTCGACGAGCCGGTCCCGCTCCTCGGGCGGTTCGAGGCTGAGCAGCACATAGGCGGCGGACCCCGCGGACATCGTCAGGACGTCGCCCGGCTCGACCACGTGGCGCAGGGTGTTGGGGCTGGGGGCCTGGCCGACCACAACCCGTCGCGTGCCCTCCCGTACGTACAGGCTCACGGTCTCGCCCGTCTCTGCCGCGAGCGCCCGCATCCGTGCCAGTGAGGCGGGCGGGACCGTCCAGGCCGTCTCGGCGAAGGCGGCGAAGGCGATCAGGCTGGTGCCGACCCGGACCCGTCCGTCCGCTCCCGACTCCACCAGCCCTTCCCCGGCCAGCGTCTCCACCAGGCGCAGGACGGTGGTCCTCGGCAGGCCGGTCTCACGAACCAGGTCGCTCAGCGTCAGTGACATGCGCTCCGGGGTGAACGCGCGCAGCACCTGCCACGCCCGGCTCACCGCCCGGATACCGCCGCCACCGTCGGTCGTCGGGGACATCGGTTCCCTCCTTGATCGTGTCGGTTCCATTGCCTCTCCCCTGAGGGACTGTTTACCATCTGGCGGTCATGAATATCCATCAGGTGGACACTCTGGGGTGACCAGCCACCCCCGGACCAGTTCCGTAGGAGATCACAAGGGAGTGATCGTGCAGAGGAAACGTTTCTTGCTCGGCGTCCTCGGCGCCGTGGGCACCATGGTGCTCGCGGGGGCCGCCGCTGTGGACGCCAGCAACTCCACCTCGGGCGCCACGCCGAGGTCGAAACTGACCATCACGGCCCCCGCTGCGCCCGGCGGTGGCTGGGACCTCGCGTCACGCGAGCTCCAGCAGGCGCTGCGGGCCGACTCGATCGTCGGCAACGTCCAGGTCGTCAACGTGCCCGGCGCCGGCGGCACCATCGGGCTCGGACAGTTCGTCGAGCTCGGCGCCGACCCGACGCGGATGATGATGACGGGCACCGTCATGGAAGGCGCCATCACGGTCAACAAGTCGCGCGTGGATCTGGAGAACACCACGCCGATCGCCCGGCTCGCCGAGGACTACGAGGTCTTCATCGTCCCCGCCGACTCCCCGTACCGGACGCTCCAGGACTTCATCGCGGCATGGCGGAAGAACCCGCACAGTCACGCCGTCGGCGGCGGCGGGCTCGGCGGCACCGACCACCTGCTCGCCGGACTCACCGCGAAGGAGGCCGGTATCGATCCCAAGGAGGTCAACTACATCTCCTTCGCGGGCGGTGGCGATGTGCTCAAGGCACTGCTGTCGGACACCGTCGAGATCGGGGTCAGCAGCTACAACGACTTCCGCGACCAGATCGAGGAAGGCAACCTGCGCGCCCTGGCGGTCTCGGCCGACGAGCCGGTGCCGGGCATCGACACCCCGACCTTCATCGAGCAGGGCGTCGACGTGTCGCTGCCCAACTGGCGCGGCCTGGTCGCCCCGCCGGGCATCAGCGACGAGCAGCGACAGGAACTGACCGACATCGTCACCGAGGCGACCCGCACTCCCCAGTGGGAGGACGCCCTCACCCGCAACAAGTGGGTGGAGAGCCTTCTGACCGGTGACGAGTTCGCCGAGTTCATCCGCCAGGACCAGGCGAGGGTGAACGCCATCATCAAGGAGCTGGGGCTGTGACCACCCACCCCGCGCCGGACACGGGCCCGGCCACCTATCTGCGCCGCCGCACCGGCCTGATCGTTCCGCTGCTGCTGCTCGTCACCGGCATCGTGCTGGGTGCCGGAACGCTCACCATGGAGGTGCCGGACAACGTCGCCTCGCCCGGACCGCAGCTGTTTCCCACGATGGTCGCCGTCGCGTGCGTCGTGTTCGCCGTCCTCCTGGGCATCGACATACTGCGCCGCCCCGAGCCCGAGCAGGTCGCCGCCCCGACGGACGTGGACCCGGCCACCGACACCGGCACCGCCGCACGGACCACCGAGGCAACCGACGTCACTGCCTCCAGCGCTTCCACGAACGCCCCTGAGGCCGCGGCCGGCGACACCGCCGACGCCGGTGCGACGCGGGTTCGCAGCAACCGGCGGGCGGTGGCCGGACTGGTCGGCACGATCGTGGCGTTCATCGTCCTGCTCGTCCCGCTCGGCTGGCTGCTGTCCGGAGCGCTGCTGTTCTGGGGCGTCGCCCGGGCGCTCGGCAGCCGACGCCCGGTGTTCGACATTTTCCTGTCGATCGCCATCTCGTCCCTCGTCCAGCTGGCCTTCTCCGCGGGACTGGGCCTCAACCTTCCCCCAGGTGTCCTGGCAGGAGTGCTCTGATGTCATCACTAGGCAACCTCGGTGACGGATTCCTCACGATCCTGACGCCCATGAACATGCTGTGGGTACTCGTCGGCGCCTTGCTCGGCACGGCCGTCGGTGTGCTGCCCGGTCTCGGTTCGGCGATGGCGGTGGCGCTGCTGCTGCCCGTGACCTTCTCGCTCGACCCGGTCGGCGCGTTCATCATGTTCGCCGGTGTGCTGTTCGGCGGACTGTTCGGTGACTCGACCGCCGGAATCCTGATGAACACCCCCGGGAACAGCACCGCGATCGCCGGCTCCATCGAGGGCCACCGGATGGCGACGTCCGGGCGCGCGGCCCAGGCGCTCGCGACGGCCGCCATCGGCGCGTTCATCGGCGGCATCCTGTCCTCCGCGCTCGTGGTGTTCTTCGCCCCCTCGCTCGCCGAACTCGCCACGCTCTTCGGTCCCGCCGAGTATCTGGCGCTCTCCGTGTTCGCGTTCGTCGCGATCTCGGCCGTGGTCAGCGAGTCGGTGCTCCGCGGTCTGGCCGCCCTGGTGATCGGCCTCGCGATCGCGCTGGTGGGTGTCGACGGCATGTCCGGCACCGCTCGCTTCACCGGAGGGATGCCGGAGCTGTTCGACGGCATCAGCATCGTGGTGATCACCGTGGGCCTGCTCGCCCTCGGCGAGGTCATCGCCGTCGCCGCACGGCGCGGGACCAAGGAGGACCTGCGCGTCATGCCGTCCACCGGCAGGCTGTGGCTGTCGCGCGGGGAGATCCGGCTGGCGATACCCGCGTGGCTCCGCGGCACAGCGATCGGCGTGCCGTTCGGCATCATCCCCGTCGGCGGATCCGAGGTGCCCACGTTCCTGGCCTACGGCACCGAGCGCAGGCTCGGGTCGCGTCGCGCGGACTCCATGTTCGGCAAGGGCGCCATCCAGGGCGTGGCCGGTCCTGAGGCGGCGGGCAACGCCACCGCGGGCACCGCGATGGGTGCCCTGCTCGCACTGGGCCTGCCGACGTCGGCGACGGCCGCTGTCATGCTCGCCGCGTTCCGCCAGTACGGCCTCCAGCCCGGACCCCTGCTCTTCGAGCGGGCGAGTGAGCTGGTGTGGGCCCTGCTGGCCAGCTTCTTCGTGGCCATGGCCGTCCTGCTCGTGCTCAACCTGCCGTTCGCGCCGCTGTGGGCGAAGCTGCTGAAGGTGCCCCGGCACTACCTCTACAGCGGGATCACCGTGTTCGCCATGCTGGGTGTCTACGCGACCAGCAGCAAGATCCTCGACCTCGTCCTCGTGCTGGCCATTGGCCTGCTCGGCTTCGCCATGCGCCGCTACGGGCTGCCCGTCGCACCCGTCCTCATCGCGGTCATCCTCGGCCCGCTCGCCGAGACCGAGTTCCGCCGCGCGATGGCGGTCAGCGAAGGCGACCCGTCGGTGCTGGTGTCGAGTCCGATCACGATCGTCCTCTACCTCGTGCTCGCGCTCGGCGTCACCGGCCTGTTGGTCCAGCGCGCCCGGAACCGCCGCCGGACCATCGCATCGGGGGCGACTGCGTCCTGACCGCCCCGGCCGCGCGCCCGCGGCACGACGGATTCGTTCCCACCGTTCCGTCCGGCGCGCACCCGGCCGCTTCCCTTACCCGTACCCGACGGCGACGACCTCGCCCCACGGCACCCCGGCGCTACCACCGAGCGGCACCGGCCGCCCGGCGCGACACCGCTCTGGGCGGATGCCGCGCTTCCGGTCTCGGGACTGGGAGGTCGTCCTGAGCGGGTGGGGGTTGCGAACTGCTGTGTGCATGAGTGAGTGTCCGGGCTGGGGAACGTGCGGGCCGGAGAATGAGAACAGAGGTTTCTCTGTCGAATAGGTGACCTTTGCCGGTGGTGCTCGTTGGGTGCGATGAGGTGTTCTTCTGCCGGTGCGGGGGTGAGGGGATGGGTGGGCTGCGGGAGGTGGCGGCGTCGTTCGTGGTGCCCGGCCCCTCGGGGGTCGCGGTCCGCGACCGGCTCAAGCACCTGACCGCCGAGGACGAGAAGGTACTGCGCCTGGTCGGTGACCATCTGGGCGCACTCGCCTCCCGGGATCTGAATGCGCGGTGCACGGCGGGGCTGGAGCACGACAGCGACCGGTGGGCTGAGCGCAAGCGGACCCTGACCGAGGAGTCTTCTTCGCGGTGGGCGGGGTCGATCACGAAGGCCACTCACGATCAGTGGGCGCTCGCCCGGCGCGGCCAACTGGCCCACATCCAGAGCCTGGAAGCGGGTGCGCGCACCATCGCGCACCGGCTGTCCCTGCCAGTCGGGGAGAAGGGCGGCAAGAGCGCTCCGGGCGGCTACCACACCCGGCGGGAGTGGTTCGCCAAGACCCGCCGTCTGCAGCTGCTCGAAGACCGGCTTCAGGCAGCGCGGGCCGATCGTGAGGCCGGAGTTGTACACGTGGTGCGGGGCGGGAAGCGGCTGCTGAACACCCGCCACCATCTCGACGCCGCCCGGCTCACCGAGGAGCAGTGGCGTACGCGGTGGCAGGCCGGGCGGCGATTCTTTCAGGCCGATGGCGAGTCAGGGAAGCGGTTCGGTAACGAGACCATCCGCGTCACCCCCGACGGCGAGGTCTCCCTCAGACTCCCGGCCCCGTTGGCGCATCTGGCTAACGCGCCGCACGGCCGGTACGTCCTCGCCGCGAAGGTGGTGTTCGCGCACCGGGGCGAGCAGTGGCGTGACCGTGTCACCGCGAACCGGGCCGTCGCCTACCGCGTCCACGAAGACGTGCTGCGCGGGCGCTGGTACCTCACCGCGTCATGGACGATCCCCCCGGTCAAGACCGTGCCCCTGGCCACAGCCCGCGCGGGCGGCCTGGTCGGTGTCGATACCAATGCCGACCACCTCGCCGCCTGGCGCCTGGACCCACACGGCAACCCCGTCGGCCAGCCCCTCCGCTTCGGCTACGACCTCACCGGCACCGCCGCCCACCGCGACGCCCAGGTCCGCCACGCCCTGATCCGCCTGCTGCACTGGGCCCAACGCCATGGCCTCGCGATCGCGGTCGAAGACCTCGACTTCAGCTCGGAGAAGACCCGGGAAAAACACGGCCGCCGCAAGCGGTTCCGCAACCTCATCTCCGGCATGCCCGTCAGCAGGCTGCGGGCCCGGCTCGTGTCCATGGCGGCCGAACTCGGCATCCCCGTCGTCGCCGTCGACCCGGCCTACACCAGCCGCTGGGGCGCCCAGCACTGGCAGAAACCCCTCACCACCAAGAACCGCACCACCACTCGCCACGACGCAGCCGCCGTGGCGATCGGAAGGCGCGCCCTGGGACACCCGATCCGGCTGGGGGTACCTCCCAGGCCCTTAAGGCACTGGGGGAGGACGGCACCGCCCCCTGCTCACCGGAGTGATGAGCAGGGGCATCGGACCGTCCAGGCCCGACCGGGCACCCCGGGGCGTGAGGCTCTGCCCATCAGCGGCCTCCGGCCGCGGGCCGCCCCCGCATTCCCGGACCACGGACACGATCCGTGCGCACCGGACGCGGAGAGAAAGTGGGGAACCAGGACGCCCAACACCGTTCGGGGCGTCCGGCTGAGCATGAGTCCTGGCAACAGGACTCACTCCCGCTCAGTCTTTAGGAACGGTGCGGGGCACGCACCCACCCGCTCCGTACGGACCGTCGTCGGACCGCCCTGGGCGGGCCCGGCATCACCCGCCGACGCGACGGTTGCGGGCTGATACCCGTCAGAGTGGGCATGCCGGGGACTGGCTGGTTCCGACGCTGTAACGGTTCATACCTGCTGGTCCCGACTTGCCGCGGGGCGGTCGCTGAGGTTGGCTTGATGATCAGACGGTCGGCTGGCCGGCTGGTGGCAGTCAAGGGCTTCAGCAAGCATCGGACGGCCACCGCGTTCGGAGTTCGATCACCGCGGACGGCTCACCGCCGCGGCCCCGCTTCCACGTCTCTCCGCCAAGTTCAGGGGCAGTGAAACGAAAGGGCCAGAGCGATGGCATACGCCGTGCACCACCGTACCGAGGCCGTCGACGGCCTGGAGGTGTTCTACCGGGAGGCCGGTAACTCGCAGGCACCCGTCGTGCTCCTGCTGCACGGCTTCCCGACGAGCTCGCACATGTTCCGCAATCTGATCCCGGCACTCTCGGACCGTTACCGGCTCATCGCACCCGATCACATCGGCTTCGGCCAGTCGGCGATGCCGAGCCTCGATGAGTTCCCCTACACCTTTGAAGCCCTCACGGAGATCACCTCGGGGCTGCTCGACCGCCTGGGCGTCGACCGGTTCGCCATGTACGTTCAGGACTACGGCGCACCCATCGGGTGGCAGCTCGCTCTGCAGGACCCGCAGCGCATCACCGCGATCATCACGCAAAGCGGTAATGCCTACACCGACGGCTTCGTGAAGCCCTTCTGGGACGGTCTGTTCGCCTACGCCAAGGCACCGGGTCCGGAAACCGAAGGGCCGGTGCGCGGCGCGCTGACCGCCGAGGTCACCCGCTGGCAGTACGTGAACGGCGTGGCCGACCAGAGCCTCGTCAGCCCCGACAACTGGGTCCACGACCAGGCGCTGCTCGACCGCCCGGGCAACAACGAGATCCAGCTCAAGCTCTTCCGCGACTACCCCACCAACGTGGACCTCTACCCGGACGTGCACCAGTACTTCCGCGACTCCCAGGTGCCGCTGCTGGCCGTCTGGGGCGCGAACGACGAGATCTTCGGCCCGGACGGCGCCCACGCCTTCCGCCGGGACCTGCCCAAGGCCGAGATCCACCTGATCGAATCCGGGCACTTCGCCCTGGAGAGCCATCTGGAGACCATCACCCAGCAGATCCGCGGCTTCCTCAGCCGCGCCATCACCTGACGCCGCAACAGGAGGCAGGGGCAACTTCCCTGTCCCACGGAACCCCGCTGCGAGGTCGGCCAGGTCGCTGTCGGCGCCGGGACTACGATGAAACGCGGCAGGCCACACGGGCAAGGACTGGGCTGGGGAGGATTCCTGAACAAGGTCACGATTCGCGACGTCGCCGAGTTCGCCCAGGTGTCCCAGGCCACGGTCTCGAACTACTTCCACAAACCCCGCAAGCTTTCGGATGCGACTCGGGAACGGATCCGGCAGGCGGTGGAAACGCTGGGTTTCGTGCCCAACGACGCCGCACGCACGCTGCGGACCGGTGTCAGCCCGGTGATCGGGTACGTGGCGTTCGAGTTGGCGAGCGCGACAACTCCGGAGATCGCCGCGGCGATCGAGCGGCGCGTGTCGGCTCAGGACATGTATCTACTCATGGCCAACGACACCGGCTCCCGCATGCGCGAGCGCGAGTATCTACAACTCTTCGAGCAGCAGCGCGTGGCCGGCGTCATCATCTCGCCGGTGGGTGACGTGGAAGCCGAACTGGCGCGTTTGCGGCGGCGCGGCATCGCGAGTGTGCTCAGCGCGCGACGCGCGGTTTCCCCCGTCCAGGCGTCGGTTTCGACGGACCATGTCGCGGGCGCTCGACTCGCCGTCCAGCACCTCATCGAACTGGGCCGTCGCAAGATCGGGTTCGTCGCGTCCTCGCTGGACCTGCAACAGATCGCGGACCGGCAGCGGGGAGCGCTGTCCGTGATCGAAACAGTGGCCGACGCCACTTTGGAGATCATTTCCGTGCCCGAGCGCACCGTGGAGGCCGGCATCGCCTGCGCCGACCGGCTCGCCCGCCGCAGGCCCGCCGACCGCCCCGACGCGCTCTTCTGTGTCAACGACCTGCTGGCCATCGGCATCGTCAGCTCCTTCGTGGCGGGCCGGAGCGTTCGCGTACCGGAGGACATCGCGGTCATGGGCTACGACGACATCGAGTTCGCCCAGTCCACCATCGTCCCCTTGAGTACGGTGCGGACACCGCATGCCCAGTTGGGGACAGCCGCGGCGGACCTGCTGTTGGACGAGATCGCGTTGCTGCGTGGCTCCGAACGCGCGGGCGAGGAACGCGTCGCCCCCAAGATCGAGTTCACGCCCGAGCTGGTGGTGCGGGCCTCCACCATCGGCGTCTGATCCCTCTCTGCGTCACTGTGCGTGATGTCGCATGCGACTCAGTAAATCGTTTCACCACTTTGCTTGCCGACCTCTTGACGGAGCTACGCCTACGCCGTTCTCATTGCCCGCAACGTCATTGAAACGTATTACCACTGGTTGGCGGAAGGCCTCCGGTGAAGAATGGAGCACCTCATGGCGGAGACGAACGCGGGCTCGCCACAGCTCGACCGCAGACACTGGATGCTGGCCGTGGCGGCCGGCATGGCCTCATTCCTCGACTCGGGAGCCATCATCTCGGTCGGTCTCGGGCTGGCTCTGTGGAAGGAGAGCTTCGGACTCGATGTCTGGACCGTGGGCGTACTGGGATCGACCCTGACGCTGTTCATCGCGGTCGGCGCCCTGACCGGAGGTCGCGTCGCCGATCTCTTCGGCCGCGGACGGGTCTTCTCCCTGACCATCCTGCTGTACGCCGCGGCTGCCGTCGCGGTGGCCCTCGCACCCAACTCCACTGTTCTCGTCGTCGGCGTCATCCTGATCGGGATGGCGGCCGGAGCGGACCTGCCGACCTCGATCGCCGTGCTGTCCGAGAGGGCCCCGGCCGGCACTCAGGGCCGGCTCGTGGCGTTCACCCACGTGATGTGGACCGCCGGCGTGGTGTTCGCCACCTCCCTGGGTTTCGCCGTGTCCACGCTCGGCACGCTGGGCATCAGGTTGATCTTCGCGACGCTCGCGGCACTCGCCGTCGCGACCTTCGCGTTCCGCACCTTCTACACACCGTTCCGGCAACTGGAGGCGGAATCCGACGCCCGGCACACCGCCACCGGGGTCGACCCCCTCCGGGCGCTCCCGCTGCGCGCACTGTTCCGCGACCGGACCTTCCGCGTCATGATCCTCCTGACCGCCCTGTTCTACCTGTTCTTCACTCTCGTCGCGAACACCTTCGGCTCGTTCAAGACCTACTTCCTCGTCACGGTCGGCGGCACCTCCCAGACCGTCGCCACCGCGCTGTCCTTCGCCACCACGCTCGTCGGCCTCGCCGGGACCATCGTGTTCACCCGTATCGCCGACACGAAGTGGCGCAGCCGGTTCTTCGCTGCGGGCGTCGTGGTGTTCGCCTCGTGCCAGTTGCTGATCGCCATCACCGGTGGTGTCATCCTGCCCGCGATGATCGCCGCGCTCGTCCTCTACAACATCGGCTTCCCGTTCGTCGGTGAGGCGCTGTACAAGATCTGGACTCAGGAGTCGTTTCCGGTCAATGCCCGGGCGACGGTTCAGGGCGCCACCATGGCCATCGCCCGCTTCGTCGCGTCGGCGTTCGCGCTCGTCACTCCGGCGCTGATCGACTGGAGCCCGTCCGGCCTGTACTACCTGCTGACTGTCTTCGCGCTCGTCTCGGGATTCATCGGCATGCTGATCATCCGCCGCGACCGTGCCGCCGACGCGTCCTTGGCGGCGCCGCGCACCCTGGGTGCCCCTGTTGCCGGAGACGCCCGGTGACGACGACGGAACACGAGGTGCTCGTCCACGCCGTCCGCATCGGCTGGACCGACGACACCTTCACGCCTGTCCCCTGCCCTTCGCTCTCCTGGAAGACCACCACCGCGCTGCCCTCGTGGATGCAGGCCGCGGCCGAGGTCGCCGTCTCACGCCAGGGCGTGACCACGACCGTTCGGATCGTCGGACCTGACGCTGTCCATGTCCCCTGGCCCTTCCCACCGCTCGAACCCCGCGAGACGGTCCGGGTGCGTGTCCGGGTCCACGGACACGACGGATCAAGTTCCCCGTGGAGCGCGGACGCGGAGATCACAGCAGGCTTCCTGCTCCCCGGCCACTGGCAGGCCCGCTTCATCGGCTCCGGTTCCGAGGCACCCCACCTCCTGCGAGCCGACTTCGACGTCCGGGGCGCGGTGCGTCGAGCTCTGCTGCACTCCACCGCGTTCGGCGCCTACGACATTCACGTCAACGGAGCCGCGGTCGACGACGCGGAACTGAAACCCGGCTGGACCAGCTACCAGTGGCGTGTGCATCTCGACGCGGCGGACGTCACCACTCATATCCGCCCCGGCCGCAACACCCTGGGTATCGCCCTCACCGGCGGCTGGTACACCGAGCGTTTCGGCTTCCGGGACGCCGCGCGCCGCTTCTACCAAGGTGCTCCGGCCGCGGCCGCTCAGCTCACGCTCGAATACGAGGACGGGACCACGGAGACGGTCCTCACGGACGAGCGGTGGCGCTGGTCACCGGGGCCGGTCGTGTCGGCGAGCCTCTACCAGGGCGAGCACTACGACGCCCGACTGCGCATGCCGGGGTGGTCGGGTCCGTCGTTCGACGACTCGGCCTGGGCACCAGTGCGCCTGGTCGCCGTGCCGGACGTCACTCCCACCCCTCGCGCCCTGCCGCCGGTCCGTGTCGTCGAGCGCCGATCCGTCGAACGGGTCCTGACCACGCCGAGTGGCAAGACCGTCCTCGACTTCGGGCAGAACCTCGTCGGTCGCGTCCGCATCCGCGTCAGTGGGGAGCGAGGACATGTCGTCACCCTGCTCCACGCGGAGGTGCTGGAACACGGGGAACTCGGCACCCGGCCGCTGCGCAACGCCGCCGCGACGGACCACTACGTTCTCAGCGGAGAGGGAGAGGAGACCTGGGAACCCAGGTGGACCTTCCACGGCTTCCGCTATGTGCAGGTCGACAACTGGCCCGGCACACTCACGCCGGATCAGGTGTCGGCCGCCGTCGTGCACACCGACATGCCGAGAACCGGTGGCTTCACCACCTCGCACGCACTCCTGCAGCGGTTTCACGACAACGTCGTATGGGGCATGCGCGGTAACTTCCTCTCCGTCCCGACGGACTGCCCGCAACGCGACGAGCGCCTCGGCTGGGCCGGCGACCTCCAGGTCTTCGCCCCGACTGCCACCTTCCTCTACGACTGCGGCGCCTTCCTGAGGTCCTGGCTGGACGACGTGATGCACGAGCAGCAGGCGGCGAACGGTGTCGTGCCCATGGTTGTGCCGGCCGTGATCCCGCAGGTGCCCGGTCTCTTCCAACCGGTCGCCGCCTGGGGGGACGCCATCACGGTCGTACCGTCCGTCCTGTGGGAGCGCTTCGCGGACCGCGACATCCTTCAGCGGTGCTTCCGTGGGATGGCTGCGTGGGTCGATGTCGTGGAGTCCAGGACAGGGGGGTCCGGGACAAAGGACACCCTGTTGTGGGAGGAGGGGCTGCAGTTCGGCGACTGGCTCGACCCCGACGCACCACCCGAGAGGCCCGGCGACGCGAAGGCCGACGCCGGCATCGTGGCCACGGCCTACTTCTTCCGGTCAGCGGATCTGACCGCCAAGACGGCCGCCCTGCTCGGCCGGGACGCCGACGCGCGCCGCTACGCAGACCTGGCCGAACGCATCGCGCAGGCCTTCCGCAACGCCTACGTCACCCCGCGCGGCCGCATGATGTCCGATGCGCCGACCGCTTACGCCCTCACCATCGTTTTCGGTCTGGTGGACGGTGCGCAACGCCAAGCGCTGGGCGATCGCCTGCGTGACCTCGTCCGCGCCGCCGGTTACCGCATCTCCACCGGCTTCGTCGGCACCCCGATCATCTGTGAGGCACTCTCTTCCACGGGTCACGCGGACGCCGCCTCAAGGCTGCTGACCCAGACAGAGTGCCCGTCGTGGCTGTACCCGGTGACGATGGGTGCCACCACCGTGTGGGAGCGCTGGGACTCGATGCTCGAAGACGGATCGATCAACCCTGGGCAGATGACCTCGTTCAACCACTACGCCCTGGGCGCCGTGGCCGACTGGCTCCACACGCACGTCGCCGGTCTCTCTCCCCTGGAACCGGCATACCGCGTGATCCGGATCGCGCCCACCGTGCTCAACGACCTGGACGACGCTTCGGCGTGGCACGAGACACCGTATGGACGCGCAAGCGCGGGCTGGCGTCGGGAAGGTCCCAAAGTGCACATTCACGCACAGGTACCGCCCAACACCAGTGCCGTCGTCGAACTTCCCTCCGGGGACAGATTCATGGTCGGAAGCGGTACCCACATGTGGGTCGAAGACCATCCGAAGCCCGCTCCATCGCGAAGCCGGCTGACTCTCAGCAGCAGCCTGGCCACGATCATCGACGATCAGCAGGCATACCAGGCGGTGCTCGGTGCGATAGCCGGCATCGACGCGACACGCGCTGACACCTTCCGCCGGACGACACGGTGGAAGTCCGGACGCGAACTCCGCGAACCGCTGGACAAAGCACCTGTGGAGGTCCTGACAGCAGTCGAACAGGCTCTTGCCGGGCTGCCGATCGGGGATGCCAAGGACTGAACCCCGGACCGGCTGGCCGGGGCCCGAGGAACGGGCCCCGGCCAGCCGTCACGTCACTGACTTACGCGCGTGCGCCGGTCACTGCTTCTCGCGCAGGGAGTGCAGGTGCGCGCTGGAGCGGCGGGCGAAGGAGAACGAGTCGGTGGGGTTGTCGAACTCGGCCTGCCAGTGGTGGGCCGGGCGTTCGCCCTGAAGGCGGGTGACCGCCGAGATGAATCGCTGGTAGTCGATGTCGCCGTCGCCGACGTCGACCATGCGGTAGCCGTACTGGTTCGACGGGTCATGGACGCCGTCCTTGACGTGGAAGAGCGGGTAGCGGTCCGGCTGCTTGAGTACGTAGTCGATGGGCTCGAAGGGCGCGGGTGTGCCGTCGGGCCGCTTGGAGAAGCGGAACTGGGCGACATAGGCCCAGTAGATGTCCATCTCCAGGTGGACCAGGTCGGGGTCGGTCTCGGCGAGCAGCACGTCGTAGAGGCGGACCTTGGGGTTGTCGGTGGCGAAGGAGAACTCTTCGGAGTGGTTGTGCTGGTAGAACTTCATGCCCCGGGCCCTGGCCGCCGCGCCGTAGGTGTTGAACTCCTCGGCGGCCCGCTTCCACGCGTCGACGGTCGAGCCGTAGCGGAACGGGCCGGCGGCGGTGCCGATGTGCTTCAGGCCAAGAGCCTGGGCGTCGTCGAGGACCTTGTTCAGATTCTGCGCGAACGTGTACGCGTTCGGGTCGCTGGAGTAGTAGCCGACGTGGCTGCCGATCGGGTTCAGGCCGTGGTTGCGGGCCAGGCGCTTGAGCTGCGCGAGCGTGATGGGACCCGCGGAGCCCTGCGTGTAGCCGGCGAACTCGACCTCGTCGTACCCGTACTTCTCCAGTTCGGCGAAGACAGGCGCGAAACCGAGCGTGGAGACCTTGTCGCGCAGGCTGTACAGCTGGATGCCGAGCCGCCCGGGCGGCAGGACGGGACGGCCCCGGCCCGCCGCCTCGGCCGTGACAGAAGTGGCGGCCGAGGCGGGAGACGCGGCCGTGCCCAGGAGAGCGGCGGCGGTGGCGCCCGCGGCCACGCCGAGCATGCCTCTTCGGCTCAGCCGGTGGGCCAGTTCGGGGTCGTGAGGTGTGGTGCGGCTCATGGGGTACCTCTCGTGGGTCGGGAAACTGTTGTGTGTGGTGGGGGTCCACTCGGCGCGGTCGGAGTCGGTCGGAGGGACTGATTCACGGCGGGAGTGGGTCGGTGGGCGCCGGTCATGGGTGGCGCGAGGAGCGTTCCGGTGGGGTGCCGGTCAGGCGAGGCCGACGTGAGGGATCTATGGACGCCGCGGGAGCTTCGGGTGCGGCGGCGGCTGCGCTGACCCCGGAACGCTGAGAAGTGGGCAGGCCCCGCAGGCAACGCGCCTACGAGGAGGGCGAGTCAGCTCGCGGATGCCGTAAGTGCAGGTCGGTGACCGCTGGTTCCGCTTCCGCTCCCGGTTGCGGTTGCGGTTGCGGCGGTGCGGTCGTCATCGGGCCGCACACGTCCTGAACAGCGGGCCGGCGGCATGCGTGGGGAAGGCGCGTCGGGGAAACGCCTTCCCCACTCTCGGAGAAGGAGGCTCGGAGAAAGAGGGATGGAGAAAGGAGGGACGTCAGTTTCCGAACGCCGCGCCGAAGGAAGCCGTCGGCGGTTCGAAGTCGAACGCCTTGAGACGGGTGAGGGCTTCGGGGGCGCCCTGGAGCCGGTCCATGCCGGCGTCTTCCCACTCGACGGAGACGGGGCCCTGGTAGTCGATGGAGCGCAGCATCCGGAAGACGTCCTCCCAGGGGACGTCACCGTGGCCGGCGGAGACGAAGTCCCAGCCGCGGCGGGGGTCGCCCCACGGCAGGTGGGAGCCGAGGCGGCCGTTGCGTCCGTCGAGCCGTTTGCGGGCCTCCTTGCAGTCGACGTGGTAGATCCGGTCGCGGAAGTCCCACAGGAAGCCGACCGGGTCGAGGTCCTGCCACACGAAGTGCGAGGGGTCGAAGTTCAGCCCGAACGCGGGCCGCCGGTCGCACCGGGAGGCCATGCGGCAGACCCTGGCCCTCTGGGTCGACTCTGTGGCCGGCTTCGCCCGCCGCCGTGGAGTGCCTGCCGTGCTCGGCGAAGGCGTCGTGGGGTACACCCCTCTCCTCACACGTTTCGAGGAGGACGCCGTCGGCAAGGACATCGCGGAGTTCGTCGTCGACCGCTGTCTCGCCGCTGGCTTCCAGAGCGTCGTACCGACCTCCAACGCGGCACCCCACCACCCGATGTGGCACACCGACCAGGACTGGATGCGCCGGGTCAACGCCCGCGTCACCACCGGCTGAACGCGACCGCATCCCCGCCGGTGGATCAGGCCCGTGGGGCCGGTCGGCCACGACCTCGTCCGTGTACGGAACCCTGAAGGCCCGGCAGCGCGACGGGGACGTCCTGCCGGGCAGTTGGCGGGCGCCTGCGGGATTCAATTCCGGCAGCCCGGGATGCCAGGGTCAGAGCAGGGCCTAGGCCGTGATGGGCAGTTCGCGGATGCGTCAACCGGTGGTGTGGAAGGCCGCGTTGGCGATCGCGGGCGCCACACCGACGTGTTCGCCGAGCCCCTGGACGCCGAGCGGGTCGGCCTCGCGGTCCTCGCCGTCCAGGCCGTCCGGTCGAGTCACCAGTCGTACCAGGTCCGCCCAGGTGGTCTGGAGGCGCTCGGTGGGGATGTCGCATTCGCCGCCCAGATAGTCCGCCGTCTCGATGGTCGTGAAGGCGAGCAAGGCGTGGGCGAGCATGTCGTGGTCGCCGTCCACTCCCGCTTCCCGCAGGAGGGTCGAGACGTGGCGGTGAAAGGCACGGCCCGTGGCGGAGGCGTTGCGGTTTCGGAGGCGGAGCTGGCGTGCCAAGGAGGCGCCCAGGTCCGAGACGGCCGCGATGCGGCTGATCAGCGCGCAACCGAACGCCGTCAGCCGGTCCGCCGCCGGTGCACCGGGGCCCAGGGGCGGAGGCCCGGAGGTGTAGGCCTCGTCAAACTCCGCCTCGGCCTCGTCGAGGAGTGCGACCAGGAGGCCGTCCCGGTCGCCGAACCGGCGGAAGAGGGTGCCCTTTCCCACTCCGGCCTCTTTCGCGACCGCTTCCATGGTCACGTGTTCCGCGCCGTGCTCACTGACCAGGTGGCGGGCGGCCTCCAGCAGCCGGGCACGGTTGCGGGCGGCATCGGATCGTTCGGCGTCCGCGGCGGCGCCGTCCGACGCGCCCATCAGCCTTCTCCGGTCACACGCACGTACACGTTTCCGTCGTCGATCCGAACCGGATAGACCGGGACGGGACGTGTCGCCGGGGGATCGAGCGGCTTGCCGGTACGCAGGTCGAACCGGGAGGCGTGCAGCCAGCATTCGATGCTGCAGTCGTCGACCTCCCCTTCGGAGAGGGAAACGGCGCTGTGCGAGCACGTGTCGTGGATCGCGAAGACCTGCTGCTCGGTGAGAACGAGGGTGACGGCGACGCCCTCCACCTCGAAGCGCCGGGGAATGTTCTCTTCCAACACGTCGAACGTGCAGAGGTGGGTGTAGCCGCTGTCGAGCATCGTTCTCCTGGATGCATGTGAAAGGTGTCGTGCAACGGCAGGACCGCCGTGCTCGTCCCGGACAGCACGGGGGTGGGGCCGATGGCCCAGGCTAGCGGCGTGGGGCGGTGCCGGGATGCGCCCCTGGTCCGAGTCCGCGTCGGCACATGGAACTAGTACTTCCGAAGGCTTCGTGTGCCACTGGGTGACGCCGCTGGGGCACGGCCGAACCGCGCAGCTGCGACGCTGCGACGGCTCGTGTCATCGAGCCCAGGGTGCCCGCGTCTGCGGTACCCACGTGGCACCGCAGACGCTCTGCCCCCACCGATCAGCGCAGGTGGGCGGTCATTCGGTACCGTCCGGAGGGCACGCGGTACGAGGACACGCCGTCCGTGTGGCCGAGGAAGCGCACACCGTCCACGCGGGACAGCGGCGTCCGTCCTTCGCGGACGGAGTCGGCCGAGGCGGACGGAAGGTGCAGCGTCGCCTCACTGTTCGGGGGCACGGCTGCTTCGTACGCCAGGGTCCTGCTCGCGTCGTCGACCGTCCACTCGCTGCGGATCTCGCCGTACGGCGACTCGTACGTGCTCGACACATGCGTGATCCGGCCCGTGGGATCGATGTGGGGTTGCAGCAGGAAGCGCTTGAATCCGGGGTGGTTCGGGTCTCGGGCGATACCCGCCATGTACGCGTACATCCACTCCATGATCGCGCCGTAGGCGTAGTGGTTGAAGGAGTTCATACTGACCGGGCCGAACCCGTCGTCCTGGGAGTAGGAATTCCAGCGCTCCCACACGGTGGTGGCGCCGTTCTTCACCGAGAAGAGCCAGGACGGCAGCGCGTCCTGGTGGAGCAGCTTGTAAGCGAGGTCGGTGCGGCCCTCGTCGCTGAGGACGGGGGCGAGGACGTTGACGCCGAGGAAGCCGACGGACAGCGTGTTCTCGGCGTACCTGACCCGGCTGCTGTTCGGGTGGGCCGCCTTGTAGGCCGCGTCGTTGCCGATGTTGTCCGCCAGCAGCCCGACAACAGTGCGGCGCTGCGCCTCCGTCTCGTAGAAGCCGAGCTTGAGGACCCACAGCAGCGCCGTCTGACTGTTGTCCTCCGTCTTCTGGTTGGGGTCGGCGCCCGGTTCGATCGGGGAGGCGTCGCCGAGGCTGGACTTGACGGTGACCCGACCGCCCTCGGTCCCGAGGTACTTGGTGATGAACGCCTGCCTGATGCGCCCGAAGAGCTCCTTGTACGCTTCGCCTTCCGACGGCCTGCCGATCGCGAGGGCCATCTG
Source organism: Streptomyces acidicola (assembly GCF_009377235.1). Lineage (GTDB taxonomy): Bacteria > Actinomycetota > Actinomycetes > Streptomycetales > Streptomycetaceae > Streptomyces > Streptomyces acidicola. Next base: position 41,717 of record NZ_VMNX01000002.1, on the reverse strand, counting down.
CGCCATCAACCGCGCGACGTAGCCGTAGTAGACGTCGCTCATGAGCTGAGCACTGGTCTTCTGCGGCGCCAGCCAGTCGCCGGTGAGGGATCCCTGTCCGGCGTAGGTGTCACCGGTCTGCTGCCGGATCCAGTCCAGGTAGCGGACCATCGCCGGCCAGCTGTCCCTGACGATGGTTGCGTCCCCGGTCATCTGCCACACGGTCCACGGCACGATGACACCGCAGTCCGCCCAACCGCTGCCTCCGCCCTGGAAGTTGTAGCGTCCGCCCGGGGCGACCACGGTGAACTGCGCCTTGTCCACACCGTAGATGGTCTGGGAGTCGACGACCGTGTCCTGGAAATGGCTGAGGAAGACACCCGTGTCCGCGTTGTACAGGCCGGTCGTGGCGAAGACCTGGGTGTCGCCCGTCCAGCCGACGCGTTCGTCGCGTTGCGGGCAGTCGGTGGGCACCCAGAGGTAGTTGCCGCGCTGGCCCCACCGTATGTTGCTCGCCAGTTGGTTGATGTCGGGATCGTTGGTGGTGACGGTGCCGGTCTCGCGGATCGCGGACGTGGCGACCTTTCCGGTCAGGCCGGTGATCGTGACCGTGTCCGTCGCGGTGACGGACACATAGCGGAAGCCGTAGAAGGTCAGGGAGTCCTGGTGGGTCTCGCCATGCCGGTCGCCCTTGAGGAGGTACGTGCTGGTGGCCTTGGCGCTGCGGAGGTTGGCACGGTAGACGGAGCCCTCGGGGCCGTCGGCGCCGGCGCTGTCGTCGTTGAGTATCTCGCCGAACCTGAACTCGACCTGGGTTCCGGCCGGGCCGCGCAGGGCGTAGTGGGCCACGCCGACCATGTTCTGGCCGAGGTCGAAGATGGCGGTGTCGCCGGTGCGGATCGTGACCGAGGCGGAGGCCGCCCTGGCGGGGTCGGTCACTGTCCGGGCCGGATCCACGACGATGCGGCCCCTGCCATGGGGGCTGCTGCCCTTGCCGGTCACCCCTGTGGCGACGGTGATGGACTGTGGCCGGCGGTCCCAGCGGGGCATCAGGCGTGCCGACTCGGAAGGATAGGCGAGTAGCTGTGCGTCCGGGTACTTGGTGGCGAAGGGGACCCGCTCCACGTCCGACCACGCGGTGTCGTCGAAGCCGGACGACGTCCAGCCCGGCAGTTCCTCGCGGGCGTCGAAGGTCTGGCCGTCGTAGATGTCGTCGGATCGGTAGGGGCCCGTGTCGGTGGCCCTCCAGCCGTTGTCCGGGTCCGTGACGACGGACTGTGACGTGCCGTCCGTGTACTGGATCAGCAACCTGGCCTTGAGGGCCAGGGCGTTGCCGTTCTTCGCGTAGTACGTGCTGCCGTTGGAGACGCGGCCGTTGTACCAGCCGTTGCCCAGGACGGCGGCCAGGGTCACTGTCTGTTCGCGCGCCACGAGGTCCGTGACGTCGTAGGTCATGTAGTTGACGCGTACGTCGTAGTTCGTCCAGCCCGGGGGCAGCAGTTCGATGGTGGTGCCGCCGTCCTGCGGAACAGTGACGTGGTGCCCGTTGACGTATGCGTCGTAGACCCCGAGGGCGGAGACGTAGAGCCTCGCCTCGCGCACCCGGGCCCGGCTCTTGTCCTTCGTTTCCAGGGGGGTCTCGGCGCGCAGCATCGGTGCGCCGGGTGAGTTGGGTGCCTTTCCCTTCATTCCGATCCACTGCGCCCCGTCCCAGCCGGTGACGCCGTCGGTGCTCATGAGGCCGGTCTCGAAGAAGACCCCAGGGGCGGTACCCACCACACGGCCATCCGCGTCCCAGACGGTGACGGTCCAGTGGTAACGGGTCGAGGGGTGGAGGGGCTTGCCGGCATAGCGGACGGCCACCGAGTCGGACGACCTGACACGACCGCTGTTCCAGACGTCGGCGCGGGCAGCGGTCAGCTTGTCCTGGGAACTCGCGACGAGGATCTGATAGGCGCCCTGGCTCCGGCCCCGGGCGGGGGACGACATGCGCCACCCGAAGCGCGGTCTCGTGGCATCCACGCCGAGGGGGTCAGTGCGGTGTTCGACGGTCAGCCCTGACACGGCGCCGTCCTCCGCACGACGGGACGCTGCCGCGACACTCGTGCCGCCTCCCATGGCAGCACTCCCTACCGACACGGCGCCGACCGTCGCGGCGAGCACGGTTCGACGACGGACTCCCGCACTGTCCGTACGAGGGCGGGTTCCCTCCTCGGCTCCGCTGTCGGCACCGTCCGCGCTGTGGGTTTCATGGTTCACACCGTCTTCCTTTCGGTATTCCGGCGATCGTTCAGGCGTCGGTCCAGGTGGACCATGGTCACTGGAACGTTTCATTGGTGCATCGTGGGGTGCCGTCGGCCACCACAGGCGGCCGACGGCGCGATGGTCAGCTTCCGGCCTTGTAGTCGGCGTCCATTTCCTTGAGGAGCTTGTCGGGCGTGGACTGGCCGCTGAAGATCTCCTGGAGCCCGCTGAGCATGGTCTGCTGGACCTTGGCGTTGGGCCACAGTTGGTCCATGAACGGCACCGTGCGGTCCGCCTTGATGAACCTGGAGAATTCACTCAGCGCCGGGTCGACCGCATAGCCCGTGTCAGGGAGCGAGGGAAGACCGCCCTGCTTCTTGACGAACAGGTTCATGCCCTTGGGCGACATCACGAAGTTCACGAACTTCAGCGCCAGCTCTTCGTTCTTCGCCTTGGCGTTGACCCCGTAGCCGGCACCCGCGGCGGCCGGGATGATGGTCCCGGACGGGTCGTCGGTGGCAGGCAGGGCCTTGAGGGTGAACGTGGCCTTGGGGTTCTTCTGCTTCAGGAGGGCGATGATCCAGTTCCCCTGGACGATACCGAGTGTCTTGCCCGTGGCCGCGAGTCGCTGGCCGGCTTCGTAGTTGGTGCCGAGGGGGTTCTTCTGGAAGCAGCCGGTCCTTTCCATCGTCAGGTACTTGTCCAGGGCCGTGGCCCAGGGTGACTCCGCGAACGTGGCCTGTCCCGCCTGCATCTTCTTGTCGAAGTCGCGGTCGTCGCCGTAGACGGTCGTGGCGGCCAGCGCGTACAGGACGATTTGGGTCACCCAGTTGTCCTGGTTGCCCAGCGCGAAGGCCGCGGTTCCCTTGGCCTTCGCGGCCCGGCAGAACTCCAGGAGCCCGGTCCAGGTGTCAGGTGGGGTGAGTCCGGCCTTTTCCATGGCCTGCTGGTTGTAGACGGCGCCGATGCCGTTCTGCCCGAAGACCGCGTTGTAGGTCTTCCCCTCGTACCGGGCGACGGATTTCATCGCGTCGGGCAGCTTGGCGGCCCAGGACTGGTCCGAGAGATCACGCAGGTAACCCGGCTTGGCCAGGACGTGGACGGCGCCGGGGTTGCCGTTGCCCGGCCAGACCGACATCACGTCGGGTGCGGTGCCCGAGGAGAGCTGGGTCCGGATCTGCTGCTGGTACTGGTCGGCGCTGCTGGTGGTGTAGCGGACCTTGACGCCCGGGTTGGCCTCTTCGAATGCCTTGACGACATCTTCGACGGAGCCCTGGTCGATCGAGGCGAGCGTCAACGTCGTGGATTCACCGCCGGAGCCGCCCGCCTTGGTGCCGCCGCCGCAGGCGGTCAGGAGGGCAGTTGCTGTCACCGCGGCCAGCAGGACCGTTGGTATGCGTGTCTTCATGATGTCTCCCTGGGAGAAGAGGCCGCGGTCGTGCGTGAGTCATGGGTGCCGCGTGAGTCGTGGGCGTCGCGTGTCATCCCCGCAGCCCTCCCGCGAAGCCGTTGATGATGCTGCGCTGCAGCAGGAAGTAGACGATCAGGACGGGCAGGATGCTGATCACCAAGGCGGCGAAGATGAGGTTCCAGTCGGTGACGTACTGACCGACGAAGCCCGCGATCGCGACCGGCATGGTCTGCTGGGCGCTGCCGCTGAGGTACAGCAGCGGGGTGAAGAAGTCGTTCCACACGGCGACCGCGTTGAGCACCAGAGCCGTCACGGTGACGGGCTTGAGCATCGGCAGCACCACGTACCGGAAACCCTGCAGAGGTGTGCAGCCGTCGATCATCGCGGCGTCCTCGAAATCGCGAGGCAGGGCGCGCAGGAAGCCGGTATAGAGGAAGACGGTGAACGGCACCTGCAGACCGGAGTAGAAGAGGACGAGGGCCCATGGGGTGCCGAGCAGACCCAGGTCACGCATGGTCTGGTAGAGCGGCAGCGAGGCGAGTTGGAAGGGCAGCACGAGGCCGAGGAGGACCAGCAGATACGCTCCCCGTGACCAGCGTGCCGTGACGCGGGCCAGCGGATACGCGGCGAGGGACGAAACGGCCAGCACGATGGCGACGCTGCAGGCCGTCACCAGCACGCTGTTGGCGAGCGCTCCGCCGAGCGCGCCCTGCTGCCAGGCCTGTGTGAAGTTGTCCAGGGTCGGCGAGGCGGTCGGCGCCATGGGCGAGGAGGTGTCCGACGTCGGCCGTACCGCGAGGTTGACCAGGACGTACACCGGGAAGCCCACGAACAGGGCGGCGGCGATCATCGTCAGTTCCAGGGCGAGAGTGCGTCGGCGGTAGCGGTTCATGACGCTGCCCTCTCGTTACGGGCCAGCACGAGGTACTGCCCGGTGGACGCGACCGCCACGATGATCGTCAGGACCACCGCGAGGGCGATGCTGTAGCCGAACTCGCCCAGCGTGAAGGCGTCTTTGTAGATCAGCGTCGAGATGGTGTCGGTCGCGTGCCCCGGTCCGCCGCCGGTCAGCGCGTACACCTGGTCGAAGAGTTTTATCCCGCCGATGATCGACAGCATCAGGTTGATGGTGAACGCCGGCGCCAGCAGCGGCCGGGTCACCGACCAGAAGCGCCGCGCGGGACCGGCTCCGTCCATCGCCGCGGCCTCATGGATCTCCTTCGGTACCGACTGCAGCCCGGCGAGGAAGATGACCATGGAGTAGCCCGCGAACTGCCACACGATCACCCCGACCACGGCCCACAGCGCGAGGCTCGGACTGCCCAGCCAGTCCTGCTGCCAGTCGTCCAGCCCCACAGCGCCCAGCAGACTGTTGACGGCGCCCTCCGGGCCGAGCAGGTTGCGCCAGAGATAGGCGGTCACGATCGGGGTGATCACGGCGGGGGCGAACAGGAACACCCGGAGGACATTGCGGGACTTGATGGCCGTGTTGACCCCGAGGGCCAACGCCAGGCCCAGCGCGTTCTGTACGACCGTGATCGACACGGCGATGAGCAGGGTGTGCCAGATGGCCTGCTTGGCGTCGGCGTCGATGAACATGTCGGCGAAGTTGCCCAGTCCGACGAAGGAGAAGTGGGGGTCGAGGCCGTCCCAGTCGGTGAAGGCGTAGTAGACGCCGCGAGCGCTCGGCACCAGGACGACGAAGGCGAACAGCAGCAGTGCGGGCAGCGCGAACCACCAGGGCGGGGTGTTGCGGGTGCGGCGTGCCTTGGCCACCGGCGCGGTGCCGGGAGTTCGGTCGTGGTCCGTCAGGTGCTCGTGCGGGGCGAGGATCACAGGCGGACCCCTTCCTTGAAACGTTTCAAGCGGTGGCGCGGTCATGGCAATGTCAGAGCTTCGGAAGGCTCGCACCGCCGGGCGGCGAGCCGGTTTCCACATCTTCGGGATCTGGTCCGGTACCGGGTGCGCGGCTCCGGCTTCTGTGCGTGGGTAACGTTTCCCAAAGGGTGCTGCCAGACCCTAGAGAGCGTCCTGCATGACGTCAAGATGCCGCGCACGCTGCGTACCTGTTACGGCGAGGACGCCCTCCCGGCCAGCAACGACTGATCCGGGTTGATGTGGTGTGGCCTTACTGAGCCACGGCTCCGTCCGTACACTCTGCGGCAACGTTTCCCACTTCGCCGGAGGACACCGCGATGGAGCCGCCAGCACAGCCTCGCCGCGTCACGATCGTCGACGTCGCGCGTCACGCCCAGGTGTCCACGACCGCGGTCTCCAAGGTGCTGCGCAACGCCTACGGAGCCAGTCCCGAGATGCGCGCGAAGGTGCGCCGGGCGATCGACGAGCTGGGCTACCGTCCGCTTGCGGCCGCCCGGGGCCTGCGCGGCCAGACGTACACCATCGGCGTGATGCTGCCCGACATCCGCAATCCCTTCTTCCCCGAGATCCTCGACGGGATCACCGACCGGCTCACGGACACCGACTACCAGGTCTTCCTCGGCCCCGGTTGCAACGGGGAGAAGGAGGAGGCGCGCGTCACGGAGGCCATGATCGACCGCGGGATGGACGGCATCATCCTGATCGCGCCGATCTCACCGCGCGCCCATCTCCAGCGCATCGCCTCCGCCGTACCGACCGTGGTCGTCGGCCGCCACGGGCACTCTCCGGTGTACGACACCGTGACGGACGACGACGTGACAGGCGCGTCCTTGATGGTCGGTCACCTCGCCGACCTCGGGCACCGCCGGATCGCCCACATCGAGCACCACGAGACGGACCCGACGCGCATCGCGGAGATGCCCAACGCCCAGCGCGCGGACGGCTATCGACGTGCCATGCGGTCCCTCGGCCTCGCCGAGGAGATCGACATCGTCTCCACCAGCTACACCCAGCAGGGCGGGTACGAGGGTGCGAAGAAACTGCTCGCGCGCCCTCGCCGTCCCACGGCTGTCTTCGCCGGTGCGGACATCGTTGCCATGGGGGTGCTGGAGGCGTTCACCGAAGCCGGGCTGTCCGTTCCCGGTGACATCTCGGTAGCCGGTTACGACAACACCACCTTCGCCTCCTTCGGTCCGATTTCCCTCACGAGTGTCGACCAGGCGGGCCACGAGATCGGCGGGAACGCAGCACGCCTTCTCCTTGAGCGGATCGCCGACCGTAAGAAGGCACCGGTACAGGTCAAGCTCTCGCCCACTCTGGTGCCGCGCCGGACAACGGCTCCTCCCCCGGCGTAGACCGGCGACTCCAGGACAGGGAAGCCGCGTTCCGCCGCCAGGACTCGTGCATCGCCTCCGACCTCCACCCGAGCAGTGCTTCCGGCGTGCAGCACCGTCTGCGCCTGTTCGCTCACCTCCGATGCGCTGCTGGTGGCCTGCCGTCGACGACGTCAGCGAGAGCTGCGGCAACGCTCTTGTCCACGGAAGTGATCATGGTCTTAGTGCTTTCTTCCGATGCGCGTTGCGCCAAGAGACCGATTCCCGCCGCTCATCGAGTCATTACTGTCAGCCACATGAGCGACGAAGCGGAGAAGACCTCCCGCGACCGCGCGATGGACGTTGTCCGGGGCTACGCGGACCACGACGCCATCGCGGTGCAAGACGCGCTGGCCGGTCTGGACGCCGGCAACTGGATCAAGGTGTATGCCGTGCTGAGTGGTCTGCTGCGCTCCACCATCAGCATCATGGAGTTGACCGGCGAGCGGTGGAAGCTGGACCACCTGGTTCGGCATGCCGACGAAGTCGCCGCCGCAGCCCCGCCCCACTACGAGTTCACCGTCGCCGAGGCAGCGCGGGCGTGGGCCCGCGGGGACCAGTCGGCCCTGCGCACGTTGTCGGGCCGAGACCTCGCGGGGGCAGTACACATGACGGCCGTATTCCTCGCCGTTCTGGGTCTCGCGCTCTGGGGCAGGGACGGATTCCTCGATGTTCTCAGGGCGTTCCACGAGACCGTCACCGCGCTCGTGAACGATCAACCTCTCGGCATCCGACCACTCGCCCCGTAACGTCCACAGATCAGAATCCCGCCTCAGACTCTCGTCGGCTTCGTCGTCGATGCCACCTGCCTGCGAAGCCGGCGAGACCCCCTTGTCTCCTGCCGTGTGGCCGAACCCTTCACCCTTGACCCTTCACAGAAGCGGAGCGTTTCGCGTGTCCAGAGCAGCGCTGAACCCGGCCGTCGCCGGCGAGTTGCCGTGGGATTCGCCAACTCTCGACGGTCAGGAGGCGCCGTGAACTTCCGGACCCCTCTGTCCGCCCTGTTCCCCGGTACGTCCGGCCGGCTCCTCACTGCCCTCGTCGATCACCACACCGCCGATCCAGAGAGGTCGCTGACGCTCAACGAGTTGTCCAAGGCCGCTGCAGTGACGCCCACCCAACTGGAGGCAGCGCTCTTCCGCCTCGGCATACTCGGCCTCATCGCCCCCAGAGGCAAAGGGGAAGCCGTACGTCTCGTCGTACGGCACATCGCCTGGGATGCTCTGCGTCAGCTGACAGATCTGCGCGACCGCATCGTCGACGCGGTCAGCGAACAGGCGCAAGCCCACCTCCGCCCAGCACCGGACTTCCTCGCGCTGAACGGCCCGGTGATCGAAGGAACGGCCTCCCATCCTGCGGATGTACTCGAGCTGATCATCGTTGCCCCGGCCGCTGCGACGGCTGACTGGGAGGATGGCGTCACCGCCCTCGTCGCACAGCTGTCCCGCGATCTGGGAAACCTCGTGGTCCACCGCAGTGCCCATGACACCCAAGAAGCGGAAGCCATGGCCGGGCGGAGCGCCGTCCGCGTATTGCCGCCGTAACGGTGTGCAGGACTGATCCTGGTTCTGTGACTGATGCTTTCCCTCCGTACTCGGGCACACAGCGCGGATGGCGTGGGCCGTCGACAAGCCGGGCGTCGTGCTGCTCCTCGTCTGCCAGTTGCTCACCGGCTTCGCGGCCGCCGTCGTCCTCGCGTTCACCGCTCAGGCGATGACACACAACCTCGCCACCGGCACCGTGCCCGAACGCCTGCAGACCGCCCTGCCCGCCCTGGCCGTGGTGACGACGGCTGCGGGCCTGGCGGGGCTGAGCGCTCTGGTTGGCGCGCTGAGCATTGCGTTGGTCAGAGAGTTGATCCCTGTTTGGCGACGGTATCTGCGGATGTCGTTGCAGAGCGGGCGCCTAGGATCGCCGGCATGGCGCTGCGACCTGTTCAGGTGAACATAAAGGCTCTTGATAGCTCGGCGGTCGGCCGGTTCTGGGCGGAGGCGCTCGGCTGGAGTGCTTACAGCCCCGGCGTGACCACCTACGTCGGACCCGTCGGCGGCCTCGTATGGCCGGACCCGGTCGCCGTCTGCATCGACGTCGTTCCCGTCCCGGAACCCAAGACCACGACAAAGAACCGTGTGCACCTCGATCTCGCCACCACCTCGACGGCCCATCAGGCGGAGTTGGTCGCGCGCCTTCAGGCTCTCGGTGCGACGCCCGCCCACGTGGGCCAGGGCGACGTGCCGTGGACGGTCCTCGCCGACCCGGAGGGCAACGAGTTCTGCGTGCTGGAGCCTCGGGAGATCTACCGGGGCACCGGGCCGATCGCCGCGGTGGTAGTCGACTGCGCGGATCCGCGGGCCGTGGCCCGGTTCTGGAGTGAGGCGATGGACTGGACCCTGCACGAGGTGACCGACGATCATGCGGTGTTGCGCTCCGCCAAGGGCGTCGGCCCTTATCTCGAGTTCCTCCGCACGCCCGGCGTGAAGACCGTGCCGGACCGCGTCCATCTTGACCTGCTGCCGTACCCCGGTGACGACAAGGAAGCGGAGGTGGTCCGGCTGCGAGCCCTCGGCGCCACCGACCTCGACCTCGGCCAGGGCGACGTCCCGTGGACGTGTCTGGCCGACCCGGAGGGGCACGAGTTCTGCGTCCTCGCCCTGCCCTGACACGGAGCCTTGACGAGATCAGCTCGCTCGTCGCCCACAACAGTCAACTCGACAGCCGAAGCGCCAAGTCACTTCATGGCCGCCCGGAATGAGGTTGGTTCAAGGCGCGGGTCAGTTCCCTCTTGGCGGCCCGAACTGCTTCGAGCTGCTCCATCCGTTCCTCAAGGTCTCCGCGCCTGTCAGTGCACGTACGACGAACTCGTCGGCGCCCATGGCCTGTTCGGCGAGCTGCTCGCCCTGTCTCGGGACCGCTGACCGCGCAGGTGACGGGAAGAGGAAGGTCCGGCACCCGTGGCCCGTCTTCCGCCTGCTTCGGCCCCGGCTTGGGCAGCAACGGACAGGGCCTGCGGGTCCCGTCAGACGAGGTCCAGGCCGCGGCGGCCGGTCTCGTTGAGGTTCTCGGTCGTGAAGCGGTCGGTCCAGGTGCGCTCGTAGTGTTCGGCGGGGAAGTCGCTGGGGCTGGAGCCGGTCACGAAGGCTTCGCGGACCTCTGCGGCGTAGCGCTCGTTGCGGGCGCACCAGGGGGCGGCGGGGATGTACATGACGTTGCCCCAGCCCTGCTGGTTTTCGACCGGGGCGACGCTGTGGACCATGTCGCAGTGCCACCAGACCGAGTCGCCGGCCCGTACGTCGGGGATCGGGGTGAGGGCGTGGTAGAGCGTGGGGTGCCAGCGCTTGGTGACAGGGAAGACCTGGTGGGTGCGCACGCCGCACATGGAGTCTTCGGGGACGTCCGGCAGGAGGGGGCGCAGCAGGAGGTAGGCCATGATCTCGGGGATGGGCACCGTGTGCAGGACGCCCTGGTCGGCGTCCATGTCGGACAGGGCGGTCCAGCCCTGGAAGGTGCGGAACGCGGAGCACATGGTGGAGCCGGGGTACTGCGGGCCGGTGGTGCGGTGGGCTGCGTCCCAGGGGTCGTACTGCTCCACGGTGCCGCCGAAGAGGTGGCGGAACGCCTTCTGGTATTCCTCGGTCATCCACAGGTCGAGGGTGCCGGGGTCGCAGTGGGTGCCGAGGCCGGCCGAGTCGGTGCCCGGGGGGCGGCGCCGGATGCGGTCGGGATACAGCGCGTCGCGGTCGGGGTCGAACCACTGGGTGCCGTCGTCGCCGGTGTGCCTCCAGAAGGAGTTGAGGAAGGACTGGACGGTGGCCATGCGGTCGGACTGGCGGGCCTGCATCTGGGCGTGTGACCAGTAGACGGGGTAGATCTCGGGCTTGGAGCCGACACTGCCGAAGAAGTCGTCACCGGGGCCGCGGTAGTTCTCGAAGAACTCGTTGCGTTCCACGTAGTCGACGATGCCGGCGTCCCAGGCCAGTGCCTGCTCGCGTGGGAAGTGCCCTCGGACGACCAGGCAGCCTCGCTTCTTGAGCTTGGCCATCTGGGCCGGCGTCACGGTGCCGTCGGCGATCGCGTCGTAGTCCAGGACGGGCCACAGCTCTTCGCCCCGCGCGCGGTCGGCGTCGATTTCGGCGATGCGGGTCTCGATCCGGCACTCGACGGCGGCGAAGACCTCCTCGGCGGACCGACCGGAGGCTTCGATGCGGGCTCGCAGAACGGGCTTGATCTCTCGGATGGCAGCCGCGAGGTCGGACGGGGGGTCTTCCCAGTGAGGCAGGGCGGTGGTGTGCGGCTCAGAGGCGCGCGTCATCACTGACTCCTTTGGTTAGGACTCCTTACTAGATTGAAGCTAGAGCGCGGCGCGGCTTTGCGCAACACTCCTAACTAGAATGCGGGCATGGCACCGTCGAAACCGTCGCTGGAGATGCTTCGCGCCCTCACCGACGAAAACGTGCTGCGTACACTCATGGACCATCCCCGGCTCACCCGTGCCGAGATCGCGGCGCGCACCGGGATCTCCAGGCCCACCATCTCCGACAGCGTCCTGCGCCTGAGCGCATCCGGCCTGGTCGCCGACACCGGAGAGCGCACCACAGGCCGGGGACGTGTGGGCTCCTACTACGCACTCGCAGCGAGCGTCGGCGCCGCACTGGTGGCCGGCATCACCCCCCACGGAGTCACAGCGGAAGCCGTCGACGCCCACGGCACCGTCCTGGCCCGGTCACACAGCGGCCTCGGCCACAACGACGGCCCCCAGCAGGCCGCCCTCGCCCTGGCATCTGCCGTCGACGAACTCGCCGCCGCGTCTCCGGTCACGTTCCGCACCGCCGTGGTCAGCGCAGCCGACCCCGTGGACCGCGACACCGGCCGGCTCGTGCACCTGCCCGATGCGCCGTTCCTGGTCGGCGACTTGGACCCGCCGACGGTCCTGGCTCCGCATGTACAGGGAGCCGTGTTCGTCGACAACGACGTCAACTGGGCGGCCCGCGCGGAGCACCACCAGGGGTGCGCGGCCGGAGTCGCGGACTTCGTCCATCTCCATCTCGGCGAGGGTCTCGGCTGCGCCGTCGTCAACGACGGAACGGTCCGGCGCGGCCACCACGGCCTGGTGGGCGAGATCGCTCACCTGTGGACCGTGGGCCCGGGCGGAACGGCCATGATGTTCACCGACGTCTTCGCGGCTCTGGGCCTGCGCCGCCCTGCCTCGACCGCCATCGACACCGCCACCCTCACGGCCAGACTCGCCGCCGACGATGACGAGGCAGCGCAGCTGCGTGCCGTACTCGCGCGAGCTGTCGGCGGTGTCCTGTCGGCCGCGGTGGCCCTGGCCGACCCTCGCATGGTCATCCTGGGGGGCGAGTGGGGAGGCCGGGCCGGTATCGCTGCGGCGGTGAGTGAGCAGTTTGCCCGAACTCCTCGCCCCGTCCCGGTCGTTGCCGCGACCCTCACCAGCCCCGAGTTGGTCGGCGCCCGTGCCCGGGCGGTCGAGGAGTTGCGCTCTCTCATCGTCCGCTCAGCTGCCCCGCTGCCGAGCGATGCGACCTGAACGACGCAGAACGGCATAGAACGTCACAGAACGGCGCCGGGAGCGCGTAGCCAACATCCTCGGCCGGTGCAGCAAGTCGCCGGCACGGCACGGACACCGCGCACGCGCCGGCCCCGCGCCCCTGACGGGACCTGCGGGAGTGCTCCTCAGCAAGGGTTCACTCGCTGAGGAGCAGTGATCCACCTCAAGGATGCGGGTTGCAGGGCTGGGGGTTACGGGTCATGCGTTGATGCCGGTCTTCCGCCCAGTGGTCCGTGACTCGGCTGCTGCGGGTCGAGGGAGCGGAATCCTCTGTGCGAGTGTGTCGCCCTCGACGTCCAGGTTCGGCAGGAGGCGGTCGAGCGAGGCGGGGAGCCACCAGGCTTTCTCCCGGGCGAGTGCCATGGTGACCGGGACGAGCGTCAGGCGGATCACGAAGGCGTCGATGAGGATGCCCGCGGCCAGGGCGAACCCGGCTTGTTTGATCATGGGTTGGGCATTGAAGACGAACCCGGCGAAGACGGAAACCATGATGGTGGCCGCCGCCACGACAACGCCACTTGCACGCGAGAAGCCGACGACAGTCGCAACCGACGGAGCGTCACCGTGGATGTGTGCTTCGCGCATTGAGGTCACCAGGAACATCTGGTAGTCCATGGCGAGCCCGTACAGCACGCCGGTGATGATGATGGGCAGCAGGCTCACGACGGGAGCGGTGGCATCCAGCCCTATCAGGCCCTGCAGCCAGCCCCATTGGAAGACGGCTGTGGTGAGGCCGAAGGTCGCGGCGATGGTCAGCACGAAGCCGACCGTCGCCGTCACGGGGACCATGACAGAACGGAAGACCAGGAGCAGCACGATCAGGGAGAGTCCCAGCACGACGGCCACGTAGAGGGGCAGGACGTCGGCGAGCCGGTCGGAGACGTCGATGGCGAGGGCGGTGAAGCCGGTGATGCCGACGGTGGCGCTGCGGCCTTCGCTGATCTGTGTGCTTGTGTCCCGTACGGCGGTGACGAGGTCCTTGGTGGCGTCGTCGTTGGGGCCGCTGTCGGGGACGAGGGTGAGGATGGCCGTAGTGCCGGTGCTGTTCATGCCGGCCAGTGACACCGAGGTCGCGCCCTTGATCTTCGTGAGGTCGGAGGCGACTGCGGCGAGGGACGTGGGGGTGAGCGGTCGCCCCTTCGTGGTGGAGTTGACGGCGATCATGAGCGGGCCGTTGTAGCCAGGTCCGAAGGCGTCGCTGACCAGGTCGTAGCCCTGGCGCTGCATCGTTCCGGTGTTGTAGCTGGCGCCGGAGGGCAGTCCCATCCGCATATCGGCAGCGGGTATCGCGAGGACCGCGGGGATCAGGACCGCGGCTGCGAGCGCCGAGTACTTGTGGCGGACCAGCCGCGCTCCCCAGCGGGCCGTCCGCGGGCCGACACGGTCGGCGGTGGTCGACTGTCGCTGTGCCCGGCGCCGGGCGCGGTCGGGGCAGATGCCCTCCTTGACCAGTCCGAGCAGTGCCGGAAGCAGGGTCAGGACGAGCAGGACGGTGACCGCGATGGTGGCGGCGGCGATGACGGCCATGGTGCTGAGCAGGGTGATCCCTACGACCAGCAGCCCGGCCAGGGCGATGATGACGGTGCTGCCGGCGAAGAAGACCGCGGTTCCGGCGGTGCCCACGGCACGGCTGGTCGCCTCGTGCGCGTCGAGGCCGTCTTCGAGGATCAGCCTGCGTTCCCGGTTGACGATGAACAGGGCGTAGTCGATGCCGACGGCCAGCCCCAGCATCAGGGCCAGGACCGCAGCCAGGGAATGGATCTCGAAGACGGTGGAGAGCGCGAAGGCGCCGCCCACGCCCACCGTGACGCCGACCAGGGCGATGACCAGCGGCAGGCCCGCCGCCACGACCGACCCCAGGGTGACCAGCAGGACGATGGCCGCGACGACGACACCGACGATCTCCCCAACGCCGACGATGTCCGGGATCTCCATCATCGACGCCGACGGCAGGACCTCGAGGCCGCCACGGGCGGCCTGCCGCTCGGCGGCCTTGACGGTGCTCTCTATGGTCCCGGAGGGAAGTTCGTAGGTCTGCTCCTCGAACTGGAACTGCATCAGGGCCGCCGAACCGTCGGCGGACACGACGACCCCGGGCACCGGCTGACCCTTCGCCAGCAACGAGAGGGGCGCTTCCCCGGAGGCGGTCCGGCCGGCCGCCCCGGCCACCGCTACCTGGGCCCGCAGCAGCGGGCTGCCGTCACCCTTGGCCACTTCCTCCGCGAGGGCCTTGCGCGGATCGATGACATGGTCGTGGCGGTAGACCGCGTCCACGGCGGCCAGCAGTGCGCTCTGGACCTCGGTGTCGCCGATGCGGGCGTCATGGGGTGCCTTGAAGACGAGCATCCCCTGGCCTCCGGACGCTTCCGGCAGGGAGGCGGTCAGATCGTCGATGACCTGCTGGGACGGAGTGCCGTCGATCCTCACCTCATTGCTCAGCTTGACCGGACTGGCCGCCAGAAGCCCCACAACGCAAGCCATCGCGGCCAGCCAACCAGCGATGACGAGCCAGGGTTTGCCATAGGCGAACCTTCCCAGCCGGTACAGCAGAACAGACACGGTCCTCTCCCCTCTCGATGTGTCTCCGAGCGCCCCGGCGGGGCATGGAGAACACGAAGCGAGAGACTACTATCAAACCGATAGGGTACTATCAAACCGATAGGGTGCTCTTGAAGGTGAGGACCAGGAGACGGATAGCCTTCGTCGCAGAGCAGGAAGGAGCCACAGATGGCTACCGCCAAGGACCGCGCCCCCCGGCGCCGGGTCGACGCCCGCTCCAGCGTGGAGCGCATCACCGCAGCCGGACGGTCCGTCCTCGGTACGGGTGACGCCTCCCTGGAGCAGATCGCTGCCGCGGCCGGCGTAGGCATCGCCACCCTCTACCGCCACTTCCCCAACCGGGAGGCCATCGTTCGGGCTGTCCTCGACGACATCCTCGAAACCGACCTGCTTCCCCTCATTGAGGGTGCCGCCGACGCACCGCATCCCCGCCAGTCCCTCCAGAGCATCGCCACCCACCTGCTCGACTTGATCGCTCAGGAGAAGGGGCTGGTCAGTTTCGTCGGCAATTTCGCCGACGTCGCGGTGGACGCCCTGCAGCGCTTCAGCGACTCGTTGTACCCGTTGCTTCTGCGCGCTCAGCAACAGGGCGAGATCCGGCCGGATCTCACCGCGGAAGACATTCCGCGCTTCCTCGTCATGGCCATAGCGGGCCTCGCGCTTCCCGGCACCACGCCCTCCCTGCGCGCCCGCTTCGTCGCCCTGCTCTTCGACGCACTCAACCCCGCCAACGCAACTCCCCTACCCTCGCTGCACCCTGACGGGGACGATCTGCGCGTGGCGCTCAGCAACGTGGCACGCACCTGACCGCACGGCCGCTGCCCCGCAGGCTGCCCGGAAGAACAGCCGGCGGCGCATCAAGCCTCACGAAGACCAGTGTTGATCAAGGAGTCCTGCTGCACGGCGACTTGATGCCCAAGCACGTCTGGGACGACCAGGGGCGCCTCCTGGGTCTGATCGACTGGGGGGACGCAATGGCGGGGGACGACGCGTTCCGCCAGTTCCTCAAGGGGTTCGGCAGAGGTCAGGTCGTCCTGCCCCGCGCGGACGGGCGCGGGGCAGCCGCCCGCCCCGCGCCCGTCCGCGCGGGAAGCGCGTCCCGCTGTCACTCCATGGCTATGGCGCGGAGGACGTTCAGGCGTGCCGCGCGCCGGGCCGGGCGCAGTCCTGCCAGGGCACCGGCCGCGAGGCCGACCAGGGCGACCGCTGCGAGGTTGACGGGGGGAAGCGTGAAGGTGAACCCGGTGTCGGAGGCTCCGCCGGCGGCGCGGACGAGTACCCAGCCCAGGAAGGCGCCGAGCAGCAGGCCACCCGCGGTGCCGAAGGCGGCGACCAGGACCGACTCCCAGCGGACCATCGCCCTCAACTGGGGCCTGGTCTGGCCGACGGCCCGCAACAGGCCGAGTTCACGGGTGCGTTCGTGCAGGGCGAGCGTAAGGGTGTTGGCGATGCCGAGCAGGGCGATGAACACCGCGAGCGCGAGCAGCGCGTAGACGAGGGTGAGCATCATGTCGATGCCGCTCGCCGACGACTCGGCGTACTCGGAGCGGGTCTGCACCGATGGCTTGCCGTACTGGGCGGCGACCCGCTCCACCGTGGCCTTGCCTTCGGCCGCGCTCACTCCGGGGTCGAAGGTGACGGCGACGAGGGTGTCGGAGTCCTGGGTGCGGTGCGGCGCCCAGGCGGAACGGGTGATGACGTAGTTGCCCACGAGTTCCGACTGGTCGTAGACCGCGCGGACGGTGAAGGACGGCTTGGTGCCGTCGGTGAAGGCGAGCCGGGCGGTGGAGCCGACGGTGAGGTGCTGCTGGTCGGCGGCCTTGCGGCTGACGGCGATGCCGTCGGTGCCGAGGTGCTGGAGCGTGCCGTCGACCGGGCCCAGGTCGAGGACCTTGCCGAGGGTGGCAGGGTCGGTGATGGTGAGCGCCCGTCCTCCGCCGTTGACGTCGGCGACGCCGCTGCCCAGGCCGACGGCGTAGCGCACCCCGGGCTGCTCGGCGATCGCGGGGGCGAGCTTGGGGCTGAGTCCGCTGCCGCCCGCGCCGAACGAAGGCGCGCTGACGGCGATGTCACCCGCGAAGGACCGCGAGACGGTCTGGTCCATGGTGGTCTTCAGCGATGCGGCGAAAACCGTGAAGAGGGAGACGACCGTGACCCCGATCATCAGTGCGCTCGCGGTGGCCGCGGTCCGCCGGGGGCTGCGCAGCGCGTTGCGGCGGGCGAGGCCGCCGGTGATGCCGCGGAGCCGGTCGAGTGGTGCGCCGAGGGCCCGGACCGCCGCCCGTGAGGCCACCGGGCCGAGCACGACGAAGGCGGCGAGGGCGAACAGCGCACCGAGACCGGCGAGCCACAGGGACGGGGTGACCCATACGCCCGTCAGTGTGCTCGCGGCGGCCAGCACGCCGAGCCCGCCGCCCACGACGGCACGTGACCGGGACGTACCCGACTGGTCGACGGCCGTCTCACGCAGCGCGGCCAGCGGCGCGGTGCGCCCGGCCCGCGCCGCGGGCAGCAGTGCGGAACCCAGGCAGACGACGACGCCGACCGCGAGTGGAAGCAGCAGCGATGTGCCCTTGACCACCAACTCGCCCTCAGGGAAGGGGAATCCGACGGCCGGGAAGAGCGCCTGCAGCCCGGCCGCGATCCCGATGCCGCCGCCGAGGCCGAGCGCAGAGGCGGTGAGGGCGACGGCGGTCGCCTCGACGAGGGTGGCGGCGGTGACCTGGCCGCGCGCGGCGCCCAGGGCCCGCAGCAGGGCGTTCTCGCGGGTGCGTTGGGCGACGACGATCGCGAACGTGTTGTAGATGGAGAAGGTCGCGACGAGGAGCGCGACGCCGGAGAAGACCAGCAGGAAGTTGGTGAAGAGGGTGAGGAACTGGCCGGAGATCGTCTCGTTGTTCTCCTGCGCCGACTCCTGTCCGGTGATGGCCTCCATGCCCTTGGGCAGCACGGGTGTCAGCGCGTCGACCAGCTGCCGCTGGCTGACGCCGTCCTCGGCACGTACCTTGATGTTCGCCGCCTCGCCGGGCCGTGCGGTGAGGTATTCCTCGGCGTCGGCCCGGGTCATGCCGGTGTAGGTCGCCTGGCCCATACCGTCCGCGCCGCCGAAGGTGGCAAGGCCGACGATCGTGACCTTGACGGGGTCGGGAGTGCGCAGGGTCGTGGTGTCACCGACCTTCAGGCCGCCCTTCTCGGCGGCGCCCTTGTTCACGACGACCTCGCCGCTGCGGGCCGGAGCCCGTCCTTCGGCGAGCCGGTAGGGGTTGAGCCGCGTGTCCCGGAGCCAGTTGCCCGCGGTGGTGGGCGGGCCCTGGCCGCCGATCGGTGTGCCGTCGGCACCGACCAGCTGGCCCCGGCCCTGGATGTCGGGTTCGGCGGCGGCCACCTGGGGCACCCGCTCGACGCTCTTGACCAGCGAGACGTCGACGGGCTGCCTCACGCCTTGGCTCTCGCCGGGGGTGGTGATGGTGTCGGCGCTGCGGACGACCGCGTCGGTGCCGGCGGTGGCGTCGCCGAACAGGTTGCTGAAACTCGCGCGCAGCGTGTCACCCATGACAAGGGTGCCGGCGAGGAAGGCGACGCCCAGGAACACCGAGATGAACGTGCCGGCGAAGCGCCTCCTGTGCGCGCGCAGGGAGGACAGGCTGAGGCGCAGGGACGCGTTCACGACCTCACCTCGAAGGCCTTCATGCGGTCGAGGACGGCCTCGGCGGTCGGGGACTCCATGCGGTCCACCAGCCGCCCGTCGGCGAGGAAGACGACCTCGTCGGCGTGGGCCGCCGCGACCGGGTCGTGGGTCACCATGACGACCGTACGGTCCATCTGGCGCACCGCCCGACCGAGGAGGTTCAGTACCTCCTCGCCGGAACGCGAGTCGAGGTTTCCGGTGGGCTCGTCCGCGAAGACGACATCGGGCCGCCCGGCGAACGCCCGTGCCACGGCAACGCGTTGCTGCTGTCCCCCGGAGAGCTGGGCCGGGCGGTGGCGCAGACGGTCCCGCAGACCGACGGTTTCGATGAGGGTGTCGACCCACTCCCGGTCCGCAGTACAGCCCGCCAGGTCGAGGGGGAGCGTGATGTTCTCCGCCACGGTCAGCGTCGGGACCAGGTTGAACGCCTGGAAGACGAAGCCGACGCGGTCGCGGCGCAGCAGCGTGAGGCGGCGGTCGTCGAGGCCGCTCAGCTCGGAGTCGCCGATGTGGGCGGAGCCGGAGGTGAGCGTGTCGAGGCCTGCCGCGCAGTGCATGAGAGTGGACTTGCCGGACCCCGATGGCCCCATGATCGCGGTGAAGCGGCCGGCCTGGAAGCCGACGCTCACCCCGTCCAGGGCCCTGACTTCGGTGTCGCCGCTGCCGTACACCTTCACGGCGTGCTCGACCCGGGCGGCCATGCGCAGACCGGTGGCGGAGCCACCGGGGGTGGTCACGACGGTCACAGCGCACCCTCCTTGTCCGTACGGCCGAACGGTTCCTCCAGGACGGACCCGGCCGCCCGGATGAGGGGAACGAACAGGATCCACGGGCCGGGCCCGCCGCCGTCCCAGTGCGCCAAGGTCTGCATCGCGCTCTTCTCCTCGCATAGCGGCCGAGTAGCCGGAAGGGGGTTCCGTTGCCGCTTCGAGGATGGCCGCACGAGGGGGTCCGGGGCGTCGTATGGCCAGCGGTCGTACGCGTACCTCACAGGGAGTACGCGCAGGCATGACCGCTACTCCTTGGAGGCGCCCCCGGCCTCTCCCGGGGGCCGCCCCCGTGGCAGCCCGCACAGCCGGTTCAAGCCGACGAGGACACTGTGCGGGAGGTGATCCATGCCCCGCGGGCGTGGGGGAGTCAGCCGTGATCGTTGTGGCTGGACGAGGTGTCCTCGGGCGGCATGGTGCGGCCGCCGTCGTTTCCGCTGATGACCGCAGCGAGCAGGGCGGCGATCGTGCCGGCCACGGCGATGCGGCCCCCCAGGCGCAGGGCCCACCCCGCCGGCGAGCCGGTGTGGGTGCGAGGGCCGCGCAGTTTCTCCGAGCGCCGGGCCGGCTGCAGCAGACGTAGTAGGAGGAGTGCGGCGATGGGGAGTTGGAGCAGCCAGATCGCGGTGCGGAACCAGCCGTCGTACCAGACGTTCGTGCCGTAGAGGAGGGTGTGCCAGACGCTCAGGATGTACACGGCGATGACGAAGCGGTGCAGGACGCGCCAGGTTCTGGGGCCGATGCGGTGCCTGACGTAGAAGAGCAGGCCCAGGGGGATGGCCAGATAGAGGGCGGCCTGCCCGAGGGGGATGGCCAGCTGGCCGGTGCCCGAGTCGTAGCCGCCGGGGACGAAGGTCTCCACGAAGGCCGTGCCGATCGCGGAGTACCAGCGTGCGGTGTCGGAGCGCACCAGTTGACCGGCGAACAGCAGTGCGTGCGCGGCGATGAGGGCGATGGTGTTGAGGCTGGTGGTGCGGTGAAGGCGTTCGAGGCGCTGGCCGGGCAGCCGCAACCACGAAGGGCGGGAGCCGGAGAGGAGGAGTCCGAGGACGACGGTGATCCAGGCCCACAGCAGGGCGGACCAGCCGAACGCCTGGCTGAGGAAGTACATCCAGAACTCGCCCTCGTCGGCCATGAACGGCATGACGGAGACGGTCGAGGAGGTCTCGGCGCGGATGCGGGCGTAGAGGAGAGCGAAGACGGCGGCGGTCACGACCAGCGCGATGAGGCCGTCGGGTAGGGAGACGCGCAGGTCGGATCGCAGAGTGGGGCGCCGTTGCTGTCGGTCACCGGTGTCGGCGGGGGCGTCGGCCGGTTCGGAGGCGGGTTGCGCTGGTAATGACGTCATCGTGCGGCCTTTCAGTCGCTTGGGCTGGTGAACGGGTGCGTCGGCTCTCCGGCTTTCCGGCTTTCCGAGCACGGGTGTGCGCAGTCGCGCTGTTGCATGGGTCGGAGAGGGGGACGCGGAAGTTCCCACCGGCATGTTGTGGCGTGGGTCACACCTGTAGTGGTCTTGTCTCTCACCCTCTCGACGGCCGCTTCTGCTCCTTCGGCGCCCGTGTGGCGCCAGGTTTGTGGGCGAAGACGCCGATGCGGCCGCGGCGCACCGCGGCCGTCAGCAGGACCGGGAGAACCAGGGCCTGGAGGCACACGGCGAGCCAGAACCCCCTCGCCGAGCCCATGACTTCCGCCCCCGCGTACACCTGGCCGCCGACCGCTCCACTGCCGAACGCGCCGAGGCCGGCCGCCAGCCGCTGCCGGCCGAACACGGCGGCCGGAGCCGCGCGTGATCGGGCCAAGGCCTCCAGGTCGTTCTTCAGGAAGAGCACGATCTCGCCCAGGCACATCAGAGCGGCTCCCGCGCCGATTCCCGCGTACCCGCCGTATGCGATCACCGCGGTCCCGGCCGCCATGCTCCCGAAGCCCACCTTCATGGCGTCCGCGTAGGTGAGTGCGGCGATCCACCGTGACAGCAGCGGCTGCGTGATGACCAGGAGGCAGGCGTAGCCCGTCAGCACCGCGCCGTAGTAGCTCGCCGAGGTGCGCGGGACGGCGTACAGAGCCAGGTAGTGCTGGAAGAACATGAAGACGTACACGCTCAGCACGGTCACGGCGAACGGCGGCGGGCCGTCGTCAGGACGCCGGGGCCGGGCGGCGTTGCCGGTGGCCGCCCGCGCCGCGTCGGCCGCCGGGTGCGCGGCCGGCGGTGGCAGCAGTGCGTGGCCGACACCGACGAGCGCGAACAGCACGGTGACGCAGGAGAAGAGCACGGTGGGCGAGCCCAGGACGAAGGGTGCCGCGGCCGGTGGGCCGAGGGCGATGCCCGCGTTGAAGGCCGACCCGCTCGCCGACAGCAGCCGTGGGCGGTCGGCGTCGTCGGCGCCCTCCACCAAGTACGCCTTGTTCGCCGGGAGATACAGGGCCGCCCCGCAGGAGACCAGGAACAGGGCGCCGACCGCGAGCACGGGGCTGCCCATGCCCGGCACGAACGCCGCGAACCCCGCCGTCCGCACGGCCAGCGCCGTCAGCATGGTGGCCCGCAGGCCGATCCGCTCGGCCAGCGCGCCGGCGAACACGCCGCCGGAGAACTGCACCAGCGAGGCGACGGCCAGCACGATGCCGACCGTGCCAAGGCCCAGCCCGAGCCGCTGGTGCAGCAGCACCGACATGTACGGCAGGACGGCGAAGCTGCCCAAGGTGATCAGGAACGAGGCAGCCAGCAGGAACGCCTGCGGAGCCGTGACCCGCCGGCCGCCCGGCAGGGGCTTACGGGCCACTGACGACGACGGGGCACACGCGGGTGGCCGCGCTCCACGCCCGGTGCTGCGCCAGCTCCGCCGTGGTGGCCTCGGCCAGCACGATGCCGGTGCAACCGCGCTGGTCCCCCACCTGCGGCATGGCGTCTCCCGGTGCTCTGGTCGGGTACCAGCGCACGTTGCCGGGGAAGGCCGCCAACTCGTCGAGCCCGTGCCAGCCCTTGAGGACACCCGGACGGTCCGCGTAGACGAGGACGAAGGCGTGCGCGGGGCCGTCGCGGTCGAGCGGTGCGTCCATGAGGCGCGGTCTGCGGCCCAGTGCCTCCTCCATCATGGCGCTGTACACGTTCGTGCCCAGCGAGCGGCACAGGACCTCCCCCACCAGGGCTCCACCGATCCTGCGGTTGATCTCGACCAGCTCCGGGCCTTGGGCGGTGAGGATGAACTCCACGTGGGCGAAGCCGCTGTGATGGCCCGTCAGGTGCAGGACCTCCCCGACCCATCGCTCGATGTCGCTGAACTCGGCCTGCGGCAGCGCGACGGGGAAGGCGGCGGCTTCCTCCCGTACCGCGGGCTGCCGGGATGTCTGCCGGCTGAGGACGCCGAGCAGGCGCGTGGCGCCGTCCCAGCTGAGTGTCTCCGCGCTGTAGAGCGGCCCGGCCAGGAACGCCTCGGCGAACAGGTCTCCCATGAACTGTCGGCGGCCGGCTTCGTCGAGAGCGCGGCGCAGTGCTTCCTCGTCGTGGGATATCCACACGTTGCGCGAGGAGGTACCCGAGGAGTCCTTCAGCACCGCAGGCAGGCCGACGGCACGGCGCACCTCTTCGACGCTGTCCGGGCTCGCCTTGACGCGCACGGCGGCGCTCCGGCTCAGTCCGCGGCGGTGCAGGAACTCGCGCACCAGGTACTTGTCGCGCAGGAGCCGTACGGCGGCCGGGGCCGGGCCGGGGAGCCCGAACTCGGCCGCGAGGTCGGCGGCAGGCACGCTCCAGGTGTCGGTGATGTTGAGCAGGCCGACCAGGTCGGGCAGGGCGGCCAGCGCGCGCCGGGTCGCCGACTCGTCGAAGGTGTCGACATCGATGACGGTCAGCGCGCGGTCCGGCAGGGTGTCGAGTTCGTGCCGGTACACGGACCGGTCCGCGGTGAGCAGGCAGAGCTCGTGGCCGGTTTCCGCGGCCGCCGCGGCCATGTGGCCCAGACCGAAGGACAGGGATTCCAGTGCCGCGATGGTCACGGCGTCACCTCCACGGACGAGACGGGTTCTGCAGTGTCCGTGTCGGGGCGGCGGTCGGGCCGTACGGTCGCCGGATCGGGACGCCGCCCCCACTCCATCACCGACCAGGGCGGACGCAAGTCGTCGAGCGCCTGGATGGGCCGGGGCCGGAGGGTGCGCATGTCCTGTGCCTCGGTGTGCCGGGCGAAGACCCGTTCGGCGTAGCGGTGGCCGGTGTCCGCGCCCAGGACGAGGTGGAGACGTTCGGGATCGCGGTCGGCCTCCCAGGAGGCGACCAGATGTGCGGCTCCGGTTGACAGCCCCGCGAAGATCGCGTGCTCCTGCATGAGGCCGACCGCGCCGGCCATCGCGTGCCGGAAGTCCACCCAGTGCACGGTGTCGTACAGCTCGTGCCGGACGTTCTCGAAGGGTATGGAGCTCCCGATTCCCGCGATGATCGCCTCCGGGTCGCTGAAGTGCTCGCTGCCGAAGGTGACGCTGCCGAACGGCTGAATCCCCACCAGACGCACCCCGCGTCCCGTCTCACGCAGGGCCTGCACCAACCCGCCGGTGGACGCCCCCGTACCGACCGCGCCGACGACGGTCAGGGGCGTGTCGGGCAGTGTCCCGGTGACGAGGTCGGCGAACTCCCGGTAGCCGGCGTAGTGGACGGAGTCGTGGTATTGCCGCATCCAGTGGAAGTCGGGGCGGTCGGCCAGCAGTTCGCGGACGCGGCGGACGCGGCGCTCCTGGTCGAGCCTGAGGTTCTGCGACGGAGGCATCTGGTCGACCGTCGCGCCCAGGACCTCCAGTTGGGCCCGCATGACCGCGTCGACCGTCGTGGACGCCACGATGTGGCACCGCAGACCGTAGCGGTGGCAGGCCATGGCCAGCGCCAGGGCGTAGATGCCACTCGAACTGTCGATGAGCGTCTGCCCCGGGACGACGCGTCCGCTGCGCAGCAGCGTGCGGACAGCGCCGAGCGCCGCGTAGACCTTCATCGTCTCGAAGCGGGCGAGCACGACGTTGCCGCCGAGCCGGACCAGGTCCGGCGTCTTCAAGGCATCGGTGATGTGCTCGTGAACGGATGCGACCGGTGCGCCCATGACCGAGGACAGCGGGGGTAAAGCGGCGGTCGCCGTGCGCGCTCCTCCTGGCAGGCTCCGCGGGCCGCGTTGCGACGGGCGGGCTGCTGCTGCGAGGTCGCGGGTGAGGTCTTGGTTCTCGTGGTGGTGCGGTGACATGTCGTACCGGTCCTCCAGGGCTGCGGGGTGCCTAGCAGTTGGCCACGAGCGGGCGGCAGAGGCGTGTGTGCGCGTACGGCTGCCGTCCGTGCCGGGGCGGGGCGGAGCACGCGGAGCGGCACCCGGCCGGGGAACGCTCCGGGGGAACGTCACAGGTCGTGTCACTTCTTGCGGCCCCGGACGATCAACCGTCGCGAGTGGTTGTCGTACGCGGAACCGTCGAAGCCGCCGAAGCACTCCACGTCCGCGAAGCCGGCGGCCACGAACAGGTCATGCAGTTCGGCTGCGCTGTACAGGTAGGACGTCAGGGACGCCGTCCGTGCCGACGTACCCCGCACCAGCGTCCAGTCGGTCCGCAGCCTGCGCCAGCTGTCGAAGACGACGTCCCGCTGGACCACGTAGGAACCATCCGGCAGGTCGACGGCCTGGGGACGCCCGATCCAGCCGGCCAGGACTTCCTTGCCCATGACGTCGACGAGGAGCTGTCCGCCGAGGGCGAGGCTCTCCCATGCGTTGCGCAGGACCCGGAGGTTGTCGTCGGGGTCGTCGAAGTAGCCGAAGGACGTGAACACGTTGAGGACGGCATCGAACGTCTCGGGGGCCGTGTACGTGAGCATGTCCGCCCGCACCAGCCGCACATCGGCTCCGGCTTCCTCGCACGCCTTCCTCGCCCGGTCCAGCATCGGCTCGCTGAGGTCGACGCCCGTGACGTCGAAACCCCGGCCGGCGAGCGGCATCAGGAACAGACCGGGACCGCAGCACAGGTCGAGCACGCGGGCGCCGGGCGGAAAGTCGAGCAGCGGTGACGTAGCCACCAGGTCGGCAACGGACTCCGCACGCTCCGGGGAGAACATCGTGGGGGCGAAGTCCGACCACAGGGAGTCGTCCTCGTACCACTTCATGATGCTCCGCCTCCTCCTGGACCCCACGGGCCCCTGTTGGCATCTGCTGTCACTCACCTTCGTTTCAGTAGTCGGCCGCTTCCGGCAGGTAGTTCCCGGCAGGCACCGGGCACCGTGGGCGGTGCCCGGTGTGCGGGGCCTGGACCTGGGATGGTGCCCTTCGAGGGCGCAACGCGACACCACTGCCGCGAAATGTGACCAATGTCCCATAATGTCTTTATGGGTCTGCGTGGCGTCGGCCGCCGGTGCCGCCGAATCGGGTCATGGTCCCTGCGCAGGGACCATGACCTGCGCAAGGACCGCATGAGCGGATCCAACGAAGACCGCATGAGCGGATCCACCGGCAGACCGGCCGGCCGGCGCTCTGCGCTGGTCCCGCGCACCATAGCGGGGCAGATGTTCGCGGTGCTCGGGATGATCGTGCTGCTGCTCGTCGCCGGGGCCGTGGCGTCGGTGGTCACGCTGGCACGGAACGACAGCGAGAACCTGGCCCGGATGCGCGCCCTGGCGGTGGCCGAAACCTTCGCCCATGCCCCAGGCGTGCTCCCCGCGCTGAAGTCTCGCGATCCGAGCGCAGTACTGCAGCCGATCGCACAGGAGACCCAGCGCCGGACCCACGTCGACTACATCGTCGTGACCAATACAAAAGGAGTCCGCTACACCCATCCCAACCCGGCCGAGATCGGCAAGAGCATCACCGGCCCCCTCTGGCCGGCCACGGCAGGCCGGGCGTTCACCGACCGTGTCCCGGGACAGACTCTGCGGTCGCCGTCGATCCGTGCGGTGGTCCCCGTCATGGATACGAAGGGCACGGTGGTGGGCCTCGTCAACTCGGGGGTCACGATCGCGAGCGTGTCGGGCACCGTCAACCGCCAGCTGCCGATCCTGTTCGGCGCCGCCGCGTGCGCGCTCGCTCTCGCGACGGCGGGCGTGGCCGGGGCCAGCCGGCGGCTACGACGCCAGACACACGGGCTCGGCCCCACCGAGATCACACGGATGTACGAACATCACGACGCCGTTCTGCATGCCGTCCGGGAAGGCGTCCTCATCGTCGACAACAACGGCACGCTGCTGCTGGCCAACGACGAGGCGCGCCGCCTCCTCGACCTGCCCCCCGACGCGCAGCAACGACATGTCGCGGATCTCGGCCTCGACCCCTCCGTCGCCCGGCTGCTCGCCGAAGGGCGCGTCGCCGCGGACGAGGTCCACCAGTCGGCGGACCGCTTCCTGGCCGTCAACCAGCAGCCCACGCGCTCGCGCGGCCGCACTCTCGGCAGCGTCGCCACGCTGCGGGACACCACCGAGCTGCGGGCCCTGGCCGGCCAGGCCACCAAGTCCCGCGAACGCCTCAAACTGCTCTACGACGCCAGTGTCGTCATCGGCACCACCCTCGATGTGACCCGGACCGCCGAGGAGCTCGCCCAGGCGGCCCTTCCCCGGTTCGCCGACTTCGTCACCGTCGACCTCTTCGACTCGGTGCTGCACGGAGACGAACCGAACCAGGAGAACACCGCGCTGCGCCGGACGGCCTCGGCCTCCGCACAGGATCAGCGCCCCCTGTACGAGGCGGGGCAGCTCGTCAGCTTCTCGCCCTCCGCACCGCAGGCCCAGAGCCTGGCGCTCGGGAAGCCGAGGCTCGAAACGGACCTGGTCCGCGCACCCGAGCAGGGGGAACCCCGGAACCCGGCACACACCCGGTGGATCCTCGAACAGGGCATGCGTTCGCTGATCACGGTCCCCCTCCGTGCCCGGGACACGGTCCTGGGCGTGACGAGCTTCTACCGGAACGGACAGCTCGCACCCTTCGACGAGGACGACGTGTCCACCGCCGAGGAACTGGTGGGCCGTGCCGCGGTCTGCGTCGACAACGCCCGCCGGTACGCCCGCGAGCACGCCATGTCCGCGTCCCTGCAGCGCAGCCTGCTCCCCGGCGACCTGCCGGAGCAGAACGCGGTCGACGCCGCCTACCGGTACGTTCCGGCGCAGTCCGGGGTCGGGGGCGACTGGTTCGACGTCATCCCCCTCTCCGGAGCGCGTGTCGCCCTCGTCGTCGGCGATGTCGTCGGCCACGGCGTACACGCCGCCGCCACCATGGGGCTCCTGCGCACCACCGTCCTCAACTTCTCCGCCCTCGACCTGGCTCCCGACGAACTCCTCACCCACCTCGACGAGCTCGTCATCCGCCTCGGTCAGGACGAGGACCACCGCAGCCATGAGAAGGGCGCGGCGGCCACAGGCGGCACCGGGATCATCGGCGCCACGTGCCTGTACGCGATCTACGACCCCATCTCCCGGCACTGCGCTCTCGCCCGCGCGGGCCACCCCGCCCCCGCACTCGTCCACGCCGACGGCACGGTGCACTTCCCCGAGGTGCCCGGCGGACCACCCCTCGGGCTGGGCGGCTTCCCGTTCGAGACGGTTGACATCCAGCTCTCCGAGAACAGCGAAATCGTCCTCTACACCGACGGCCTCATCGAGAGCCGCCGTGACGACATCGACATCGGCCTGGAACGGCTGCGTCAGGCCCTCGCCCACCCGGGCCGGCCACCCGAGCAGACCTGCGACGCCGTACTCGACGCCCTCCTGCCCACTGGCCGCGGCCGCCGCGCCGACGACATCGCCCTGCTCGTCGCCCGCACCCGCGCGCTGGACGCCGCGGCCGTCGTCGTCTGGGACGTACCCGACGATCCTGCCGCCGTTGCCGACATCCGCGCCAAAGCCACCACTCAGCTCTCCGAATGGGGACTGGATGAAGCGGCCTTCACCACCGAGCTCATCGTCAGCGAACTCATCACCAACGCCATCCGGTACGCGACGGCCCCCATCCACCTGCGCCTGGTACGTGACCGCACCCTCATCTGCGAAGTCGCCGACGCCAGCAGCACCTCCCCCCACCTGCGCCGCTCCGCCACCAGCGACGAAGGCGGCCGAGGGCTCTTCCTCGTGGCCCAGCTCGCTCAACGCTGGGGCACGCGCTACACGGCCCACGGAAAAACCATCTGGGCCGAACAGCCCCTGCCGTCGGCCGGGTTGTGAGGACCGGCACTCCGCTCGCGAACGTGGTGACCGCCTCGCTCAAGGGCCCTCTGAGACGGCGCGGTTGCTGCGGCGCGACCGTTCGCATCTGGTGGGAGTGCTGATCTCCCACCGGCTGACCGCTTTCGTCGGCTGCGACCGGATCTGCGTGTTCGACGCCCGATGCATCATCGGGTCCGGCTCCTACGACGACCTCATGGCCCTGGGCGGCTCCTACGCGCCCATGTTCACCGTGTAGGCCGAGGGCTAGGCCCTGTCGGCCCCGGCCGGCCGCCGGGAAAGTACGGAAGTGAGCCCTGCCGCCTCCGTCCGCTCACACATCGGCTGCCCACACACCGGCTGCCCCGCTCAGGAAGGCTCCGCAATGCCGCCCGCCCGAACGGACATCCGTGACCTCGTCCACACCTACCTTGAGCGGCACCCGGCGGAACGTCGCCTGTTACAGGGCTTGTTGGCATCGCTCGATGCCGCCGAGGACCCCGCGAGCCGGTCGGCCCTGCCCTGGCACATCACTTCCACGGCTGTCGTCATCGACCGCGACCGGCGCGTGCTGCACATCCACCACAAGGCCGGCGGTCTGGTCCTCACCCCCGGCGGCCATGTCGAGACCGGTGACCGCACCCCGCTCACCGCGGCACTGCGCGTGGTGGCGGAGGAGGCCGGCATCGAGCCCGGCGATCTGTGCCTGACCCCGCAGTTCCTCCGCTCTCCGATCGACATCGACGTCCACGACATCGACGCCGACCATGCCACGGGAGAGCCGACCCACCAGCACTACGACCTGCGGTTCGTCTTCTACCTGGCCCACGGCCACCCCGAACTCGCCTTGCAGGACCAGGAGGCAGGAGGCGTCCGGGCCGAATGGCGCGCCTTCGACCAGGTCGTTTCCCCCACTCTGCGCGCCAAACTCCTGGACTCCTCGCTCAACGGTCGGCCGAAACCGGTGAACGCCTCCGCCCTGATCCACGACGGCGCGGGCCGGTACCTGCTGCACCTGCGCGACAACTACCCGGGGATCTGGGAGCCGGGCGCCTTCGCGTTGCTCGGCGGCGGGCGCGAGCCAGGAGACACGTCGCTCGAAGCCACGCTCCGCCGCGAGCTCGCCGAGGAGGTACCTGGTCTCGACGTGCCGGACCTGACGCCGTTCGTCGTGGAGCAGGCCACCGGCATCGACGGTCTCTGCACACCGATCCAGATCTGGGCCGGGCAGTGGAACGGAGACCCCGACAGGCTGGCCTTGACCGAGGGCGTGCTGCTGCGGTGGTTTTCCCCGGCCATGTTGCACCGGTTGCGGCTGAGCCTGGCCACCCGCGACCTGGTGCAGCGGCACGCGGCACAGCAGGCGTCCACGAACGGCGGACCGCCCGGCGCGCTCGCGAGTCGCGCGCCGGCCGCCGGTCGCAGTGTGCTGAACGTCATCGGCGTCCACCTCTACCTGGAGGACGACGGCCGGGTCCTGCTCGGACTGCGTCATCCCGACTCGGCGTATGCGGGCGGCTCCTGGCATTTCCTCGCCGGGCACTGCGAGCAGGAGAGCGCCATCGGGTGTCTCGTGCGGGAGGCCTTCGAGGAGGCCGGTCTGGTCATCGCCCCCGCCGACGTGGAGCTCGTGCACACGGTGCACGTCGTCGACTCGCCCGGTGAACGGCCGCGAATGCAGATGGTGTTCCGAGCCCGCCGCTGGAAGGGCGCGCCGAGCTTACGTGAGCCGGACAAGTGCCTCGCCTGGCGGTGGTGGCCGCAGGACGATCTGCCGGAGCCGATCGTCCCCTACACCCGGGCAGCCCTGGACGGGATCCGCACCGGTCGCCTCTACACCGAGATGGGCTGGTGAGTTCGATGAGCACACCCGACACTGCCAAGCACCGGTTCGCCCGGGGTTTCCGGCCCTTCGTGAGCACACCGGACTCCGTAGTCGCTGTGGACCCGGTGGCCGTGCGTTCGCCGTTGAAGCACCTTGCGACGAGTTCGATGTGGCACACCGTCAGACGTCACTGACGTTACAGGGAACGGTTGTAGGGAACAGACGCGCCGAAGCCGAGCAGCGGCACCGGCGCGAACGACGCGCGAAGGCAAGAGCGGGCTGGACCGCTGAGGCCTTCGAAGCCGGCCTCGACAGCGACACCGTGCAGAGCCGCCTCATGCACGCGCGTGCCCGCACCCCGGTGGGCACACGATCGCCGCCTTGGCAGCCAGCGAGGGTCTTCGCGCTATACCTCATCGCGGCGCCCCAGTGACGGAACCGGGTGCCGCCAACCGGGTCATTCTTCGGGCTCAACCACTCAAAGAGCCCATGAAGTAACTCGAATGCGGAGTTCTCGGGTGGCGAGGGGCCGTGATGCGACCGAGGGTGATCACGTCGCTACTGCGAATCGTTCGAGCCGGCGCCGTGTCGGCTGCGCAGTCGCGACGAAAGGGGTATTCCCATGCGCATTGCCCGGACAGTGTTCGTCTCCGCCGCGATAACTGCGGCTGTCGCGATCTGCACTCCCGCGGCGAGTGCCGCGACGGCAGCCGAGCCCTGGGCGTCGGTCGGCAACACTTCCTACGGCAACGAGGAGCACGACAAGTTCAAGGACGAAGACCACGGCAAGGAGGAGCGTGGCAAGGAGGAGGAGAAGGAGGAGCACGGCAAGGAGCGCGAGGAGCACGGCAAGGAGCGCGAAGAGCACGGCAAGGAGAAGCCGAAGGGCGGCATCCACGCCGGCAGCGGCGGCCTGGCCATGAGCCTCCCGAAGGACGGCTTCCGCGACGAGGAAGAGCGCGAGGAGCGTGGCAAGGAAGAGCGCGAAGAGCACGGCAAGGAGCGCGAGGAACACGGCAAGGAGCGCGAGGAGCACGGCAAGGAGCACTTCGGCAAGGAAAGGCCGAAGGGCGGCATCCACGCCGGCAGCGGCGGCCTGGCCATGAGCCTCCCGAAGGACGGCTTCCGCGACGAGGACGAGCGATTCAAGGAAGACCACGGCAAGGAAGAGCGGGAGGAGCACGGCAAGGAGCGCGAGGAGCACGGCAAGGAGCACTTCGGCAAGGAAAGGCCGAAGGGCGGCATCCACGCCGGTGGCGGCGGCCTGGCCACGTCCGGAGGCAGCATGACGGCAGGTTCCGTGCTGCTGCTCGGTGGCCTCGGGGCCGGCGCGTACATGCTGCGGCGCCGTAACGCGGCGGACGCCGCGGCCTGATCCCGTTCCCCTCGCAGTTGCTGCGCTGTCGCGGCCGTCGTCCCCTTCGGAGGGCGACGGCCGCGGCCGCGGCGTTTCACCTGCGCCTCACCCCCGTCCCCTCACGCCTCACCGCCGTCCCCCTCACGAAAGGGCAACGCCCCATGGCAGCCCCGCAGCCACGCCAGCCGAACCAGACGAACCAGACGAACCAGCCGCAGACCAAACCCGTATCCCGCTCCCTCCCCCGCGCTCTGCGGTGGCCCTTGGTGGCAGCGGGACTCGGTGCTCTGCTCATCCACAACTCGATGGAGAGCAGAGCAGATCTCAAGCCTCAGACTCCGCCTCCGGTGGTCGCCCCCGCAACGCCCAGGGCGACTGCATCTGCCGCTGATCCGGCACTGCCCCGCTCTGTGCCGGAGCGGATCTCGATCCCGCAGATCGGCGTGAACGCGCCGTTCACCGGGCTGTCCATCGGCGCATCCGGACAGCTCAACCCACCCCCCGCCGACGACACCAATCTCGTCGGGTGGTTCCGGGACGGGGCCTCGCCCGGCGAACGGGGCTCATCGATCGTGGTGGGCCACGTCGACACCAAGACGGGCCCGGCCGTGTTCGCTCGGCTTGAGGAACTCCGGTCCGGAAGCACGGTTCGCATCACCCGCGCGGACGGCATCGTCGCGAGCTTCAAGGTCGACTCGGTCAAATCCTTCAGCAAGGCCGACTTCCCCAACAAACGGGTCTACGCCGACGCCTCCTCGCCGGAGCTTCGCCTGATCACCTGCGGCGGCGCCTACAACAAGAGCACCCGCGAATACGAGGAGAACGTGGTGGTGTTCGCCCACCTCGTCGCGGCCCGTCGCACCTGAGGGGCCACGGTGGGGCACTTCTCGGACACGTACACGTACTCGCGTCCGGGCCTGAGGGCGTTCGACCTGTGGCGGGAGCGGTGACGGTGGCGATGCGGGCGGTCCCGCTGATGGACGGGCCGGTGGAGTTACGCGGTGCGCTGGACCTGGAGATCACGCAGGCAGGGGTGATGCCGCGCCGGTTGCCCGCGTGGACCAAGGAGCAGTACCAGGATCCGTCGGTCCACGGGGTGACCCTGATGCCTTCGGGAGTGCGGCTGGTGTTCCGTACTGATGCATGTGCGCTGGAGTTGGAGGTACTCACCACCACGGGGCAGCTCGACTCCGACCCCGAGCCCCGCCCGACCGGGATGCTGGAGTTGGTGGTGGACGGCGTCCTGACCGGGCGTCGGCGAGCACCGGTGGGCAACGTGGTAAGGATGGCGGCCCTCGGGGCCGTGCAGAGACTCATCCCGGGCGGGCCCGGGACCGTACGGTTCTCCGGGCTGCCGGCCGGCATGAAGAACGTCGAGCTGTGGCTGCCGCAGCAGACCCCGACGGAACTGGTGGCACTGCGCGCTGACGGTGAGGTGCTGGCGCCCTTGCCGGACGGGCGGCGCCGCTGGGTGCACCACGGCAGTTCCATCAGCCACTGCATCGAGGCCGACGGTCCGACCGGCACCTGGCCAGTGGTGGCGGCCATGCTCGGAGGAGTGGAGGTGATCAACCTCAGCCAGGCGGGCAATGCGGTGCTGGATCCCTATGTCGCGCGAACGATCCGCGACATGCCCGCAGATCTGATCAGCCTGAAGGTGGGCATCAACATCGTAAGTCTGGCCGCCTTCCGGCTGCGGACGTTCGGCCCGGCGGTGCACGGATTCCTGGACACGATCCGGGACGGGCACCCTGACACCCCTCTGCTGCTGGTGTCCCCGGTGAGCTGTCCGGCGGTCGAGGAGACTCCCGGCCCGACAGCCGTGGGGCCGGACGGGAAGATCACAGCTCTGAGCGATCCGGCCGCTGTGGCCGGCGGGGCGTTGTCGCTGGCCGTGGTCCGTGCCGAGCTGGCCCGGATCGTGGCCGCCCGGCGGGATCGCGATCCCCACCTCCACTATCTCGACGGACGCGAGCTGCTCGGCCCGGACGAGGCGCACGACCTGGCCGACGGCCTTCACCCCACCGCCGCCGCATACCGCCGGATGGGCAAGCGCTTCGCCACCCACGCCTTCGCGAACGACGGTCCGTTCCACTGAGGCGCTGGCCTGCGCCGGGCTCATTCGTTCGGGGGCGGCGTGGCCGGTGTGTCGGTCGCGGCTTTGGCGAAGCGGCGGGCCAGGTGCGCGAAGGCGTCCTTCAGCTCGGCGGGGCCGACGACCTCGATGTCGGCGTCGAACCTGCCGACGGCGGCGGCCAGGCCGGGCCATGACCACGAGCCCAGGACGAGCCTGCAGCGGTTCGGGCCGAGTTCCTCGACGACCGCGTCGTGGCTGTAGCGGGACACCTCGGCGGCGGGCAGATCGAGGTTCACCTCGCCACGGCAGGGCCAGTGGCCCAAGGCGTCGGAGCCCCGGAACCGGCCGGCCACGAAGGCGGCCACATCGCCTCCCGGCAGTTCGCGCGGAGTGAAGCGGGGTCCAGTGGGGGTGCGCGGGGTGATCCGGTCGGCGCGGAAGGTGCGCCAGTCCTCGCGGAGGAGGTCGAAGGCGACCAGGTACCAGCGCCCGCCCCAGGTGATGAGGTGGTGGGGCTCCACCCGGCGCGGCAGAGTCGCGGCGCGGGCGTCGTCGACTCCCGGTGGGGACACGGGGGCGTAGTCGAAGCGCAGCACTTCGCGGGCGTGCACAGCGGCGCTGAGCGTCATGAGCACACGGCTGTCGGCCTGCGGTGCGCGCCGGGCCTCGGACCGCTCTACGGCGGTGACCTCAAGAGTGTCGATACGGCGGCGCAGCCGTGCGGGCATGACCTGCCGAACGGTGGTCAACGCGCGCGCCGCGGCTTCCTCGATGCCGGCACCGGTCGTCGTGGCGATCCGGAGTGCTACAGCCAGGGCGACTGCCTGCTCGTCGTCGAACAACAGCGGCGGCAGGTCGGCGCCGGGATCGAGCCGGTACCCACCGTCGGGTCCCTTGAAGGCCGTAATGGGGTAGCCGAGTTCTCGCAGGCGGTCGACATCGCGGCGCACGGTGCGTGGGCTGACCTCCAACCGCTCGGCCAGCAGCGCCCCCGGCCAGTCCCGGCGTGCCTGGAGCAGGGAGAGCAGGGACAGCAGTCGCGCTGATGTCTTCGGCATGGTGCCCATGTTGCCCCGAGTAGCGGCCACACCCTGACCGCTACTCCTGCGACGGTTCTCTCGTGCCAGGCAAACGAGAACGACCAGAAGGACCCGATCACTGTGATCGGGACCTACCGGCGCGAGCTCGACAGGGTGGATCTCGACGAACTCGCGGCGGGGAGCAGGGTGGTGATGGCCGACGGCGAGCCGCGCTCGATGACCGAGCTCGCGCGGGCGCTCGCCGAGCGCTGGCCGGCGCCGGGACCGCGGGCGCTGGGTGAGATGCTGATCGGGCCGGCCAGGCTTCGCCCACCCGGATCACATCAGCCGCCGGATGTCGCCGCGGACCCGGTAGAAGCCGCCGGCAGCGGTGTGCAGGGCGTCCACGACATAGCGCGCGCCGGGCTCGCGTATCGCGCGCGGGAACTGGACGTTCAAGGACTGGTCGTAGCCCTCGGACACCACGTGCACGCGCAGACGGCCGGCCTCCCGGACACACTCGACGACGACCGTCCCGACGGGAGCCCGGTCGACGCTCGGCATCGCGGCCGGGGCCGTGGCCGGGGCGTAGGTCGGCAGGGCCGCGGCGAGTTTGACGTCCCGCGCCACCGGCACCGTGCCCTGCTGGGCCGCGGAGATGGCCGCCTCGCCGGCGTCCACGCACACCAGCGAGCCGTCCGTGGTCACCAGGTACAGCCGCTCGTCGCGGTACTGCATCGACAGTGCCGAGCCGCTGCCCGTGCCGAGCTTCCACAGGCGGGTGCCGTCGCGGTCGAAGCAGTAGACGGACGACGCCGCGTCGCCGGCGAACACGAACCGCCCGCTGGGTGAGGTGGCGCACGAGTACACCGCACTGTCGCATGTGTAGGTGGCCTCGACCCTGCCGGTCGTCTTCGACAGCCGCTGCACCAGGCGGTGGGCGGTCGCCGCGTACACGGCGTCGTCCTCCTGCCAGCCGAATAGCACGCCGCCCTTGGTGGCCGTGTGCCACAACTCGCCTCCGCCGTCGGGCGCGTAGGCGGTGACGCCCCGGTGATGGCCGTGGTACACGGCACAGTCGTCGGCACGGACCATCCAGGCGTGCTCGCCCTGGCTGCGGCGGGCCCACTGGTGCTCGTCCTCATGGTCGATGACGGTGAGCCGGCCGGCGCGGTCCGAGACGTTCAGGATGCCCTCGTGGATGTCCAGCCAGAAGATGTCGACGTCCGCGGCGATGTCGTACGCCGCGAACGGCAGCTTCGAGGACAGGTCGTAGACCTTGCCGTCGTCGCAGCCCGCGTAGATCCAGAAGTCGTCGGCGACCAGGCACTTCACTCCGTCCGGCAAGCTGAAGCGGGCGAGGACGGCACCGTCGTGGTCCAGGGTGTAGACGTCGCCTGCCTGGTTGCCGACCCAGCAGTGCTCGTCGTCGACATGGATGCCGAACGCCGACGAGCCCGTACGGAATCGCCACAGCACGGGGGCCACGGCGCGCGCGGTGGACGCGGCCGACGCGACCTGACGCCGGGTCACCGCCCGCGGGGCCCGCTGCCCGGGGACGGCCGGGGCGTACCCTTTGCGGACCTTCTCCCCCACCTTCTTCGCAGCGGCAGCCCGCGCCTTCTCCGCCGTGGGAAACGTCGTCGTCTGCACCTGCCCGGCGGCGCCGATCCGCCCGTACCGCACCGTCACCACCAGACCGTCGACGCACACCTCATAGAACTTGTGCGCGCCGCCCCCTTCCTGCGACAGCTCCAGATACGTCGTCGACACCGTGGTCCCGGCAGACATGACAGACCCCTCCCCAGGGCGGACCTGCGGCCTTTCCGGCAGGTCCCAGTGCCCAGAACCATAGGAGGACCCACTGACAATCGCCCCGCGTCGACTGATCGCCGGCCTTGGGAGCCCACGGACGGGTCACCTTGTTTCGACCAGTGCGCCGGCCGTCGGACCGAGAATCGGGGCCGGCCTCCTACGTTGGCCGCAGTGCGGACGCACACCTGATAATCAGCTTCGCTACGTCCACCGCAACGCCCCGGAGGCCACCGTTGTCATCGCTCCATGAGTTCGCGACGTGGGAGCCGCTCCTGCGGCTCCTGCGCGCCGACAACGCGAGGAGCCTTGCCGCCCCGGGCGGCCACGTGGCGGGACAGATCAGCCACTACGGGTGGAGCCTGCCTCTGCGGCGGCGGATCCCACGGCCCGGCCAGGCGGCCCAGGTCGAGGACATGCAGGACGAGTTCGACGCGGTGCAGCGGGTGCAGGGCGCGCTCGCGGAGAGCGGCGCCGACAGCATCTCGTTCACGGCGGAGATCTCGCCGGCCGGGAGGACGGTGCTGTATCTGATCGGTCACGGACCCGCGGTGGAGCCCGGCATCGGCGGTCCGCATCCGGGTTCACTCATCCTCGTCGAGGACTCCGTCCCCGAGCCCTGGCGCCGTCTGCCCGATCCGGTGCCCGGGGCCGGACCTGCCCCGTCGGTGGATCTGGCGTTGCTGGAGCGGACGCTCCGTGAGCGGATCCCCGGCGCCATCGGCGCCACCGACGCGGAGATCGCCGCCACGGAAGCGCGCCTCGGCGTCGCGTTGCCGGACGAGCTCAAGGTGCTCTACCGGGTGACGCGGGCGCGGTGGGAGGACTGGGGCGAGGACTACGTGGTGGCGGAGCGCGTCTTCACCGCGGTCGGCTGCGAGCTCTTCCCCCTGGACGACCTGTACATCGCCGACGCGCCGTCCCGTCCGTGTCCGTGGCGGTTCGCGGCGCTGGAGTCGGTCGTCACTCGGCCCGACGCGACGGTTCAGGGGCTGGTCGGCTCACCCGGCTGGATCGCCTTCGGCGACAACGGCGGCGGCGACCGGATCGCCGTCGACCTGACTCCGGGCCCGCGCGGACACACCGGGCAGATCATCATGCTCAACCACGAGGACAACATCGGTGCCGGCCGCCTCGCCGACTCCCTCACCAGCCTCGTGCTGAACGGGCCCGGTCCGGGGCATTGCGGCCCTCACGGGGACGACCCACCGGCAGTGGCGAGGGTCAACATCCGAAGCCTGAGCAGTGTCCAGGCCGCCGCCCACCCCGGCCTGGAGGTCCTGTCCATCGGCGTGTGGGACAGCGAGCCCCTCAGCCTCGCCCCCCTCACCGGGCTTCCCCGCCTGCGGACCCTCACCGCCTATCCCGGTACGCTCGCCGACCCCCTGGAGATCGCCAAACTCACCGGCCTGGAGTTCCTGGAACTCGGGCCGGACGACTGGCGCGTCCTCCTCGATGCCGCGGCCGTCCCGCGCAGCCTGTCGGCCGCCGCCATCGAGGTGCAGGGTGCTCGGCACCCCCTCCCGATCGTGGCTCTCGCCAACGAACTCCTCGCCCTCTGGGACCGCCCCCCGATCACCCGGACCATTCTCGAAGGCCACCTGGCGCCCGGGGCGTAGTCGACCGGTGGGGGCCGACGGCGGGGCCGAAGGAGCCGGCACGCCGAGGTGCCGACGGAACACCTGCCGGAGACGGCACGGTCCGGGCACGAGGATCAGGTGACGACGGGGGTCGCCGTCCGTGCCCTGTTACGCACCGTTCCCGCCACCCGGCGTGCCGTGCTGGCCCTGCGCAAGTCTGATACCGGCGGCGATCGGCAGGTGGTCGCTGCCGGTGGCGGGCAAGGTCCGGATGCTGGTGACGGTGGCCGAGCGGGCCATGATGTGGTCGATCCGGGATACGGGGAAGGCCTCGGGCCAGCTGAAGGCGAAGGCCCGCCCCGTCGAGTCCATCCGCGAGGTGACCGGGTCCAGTCCCCGATCGTCGACCGTGCTGTTGAGGTCACCCAACAGGATCATCCTGTCCAGCTTCTCGGCGGCGATGGCGTCCCCCAGCAGTCCGGCGCTCTCGTCCCGCCACCCCGTGCTGAAGCCGTTCCCCCGGATGCGGACCGAGGGCAAGTGGGCGACGTACACCGCGATATCGCCCCATGGCGTACGCGCCGTGGACCGCACTCCACGGTTCCAGTCCTCCCGGATCCCCTCAGGTTTGATGTCCAACGGCCGGACGTCCGACAGCGGATATTTGGACCAGAGCCCGACCGTTCCCACGACCGCCCGGAAGGGGTAGTCCGAGGCCAGGGCCTTCTCGTAGACCGGCAACGCGGAGGACGTCAGCTCTTCCAGAGCCACGAGGTCCGGCGCGGCCTCGATCAGGGCAGTCGCGGTGCCCGCCGGGTCGGCGTTCTCGTCACTGACGTTGTGCTGAACCGCCATGATGTCGTGCGCGCCGCGGTCCCCGGCCGGCAGAAGGCCGCCGAAGAGGTACGCCCAGACGGCTGCGGGCAGCACCAGTGCCACCAGCGCGAGGGCCGAGCGGCGCAGCAGTGCCGCCACGAGCAGCAACGGAACGGCCAGGCCGAGCCACGGCAGGAACGTCTCCAGCAGGCTGCCGAGACGGCCCACGGCGTTGGGTACGGCGGAGTGGAACGCCTGCAGGCCGGCGGTCAGCACGGCAAGCGACGCGAGAACACGCCCGCGCGCCCAGGGCGACCGGGCTCCCACGCTCCTGCCCCCGTACAGCCAGCCGATATGACGAAGCCGCCATCGGAGCGCCGCCGCCTTCGCCCCCGACGCCACCGCGCCGTCTGCCCGCTCCACCTGGCCCCACCCATCTACCCCGGACTCGACCCATGCCCCACATCCGCCCCACATCCATGAGCAAGACGTGCCTGGTACGACGCACGTGGCGGTGATCAGGTTCCGGACCGCGAGCTCGGTGTGCGGACAGTTGCGCGCCGGGATTCAGCGCGTTCCGCTCACTGCTCAGCGACTTCCCGATGACTTTGCCTTCTCTTTACAACCCGCCCCGTCGCTGCCTCGTCTCTCCGCTCGATCCGTAACGCGACCCGCCGCGCCACCGGGCGGGCGGACCGACGAAAGAGAGCGATTCATGCGCCGAAGTGTCCTCAGTGCCATGGCACTCGCGAGCACCGCTGTGCTGGCGGGCGCGGTACCCGCGCTCGCCGACGAGGCGACCCCGGTTCCCACGGTCCGCGAGGCCACCACGGCCCCGGGCCAGGCCCCGGCCGCCACCGCCGAGCCCTCGAAGCCGGAGGCCACGACCGCTCCGACTCCGGTTCCGACCGTCGAAGCGACCGAGGCGCCGGCCGAGGCGCCGGGCCAGGTCTCCGTCGTGCCCAGTGGCGCACCGGACACCGGTGTGGCGCCGGCATCGGCGGAGTCCGGAAACGAGACCGGGCTGATGGTCGGCGGGAGCGCTGCCGCGGTACTCGCCGCCGGCGGCGCGGCGGTCTTTCTCGTACGTCGCCGGCAGGCAACCAAGGCATGACGTCGCTCTCCAGGCGCGCCTTCGCCACCGCGGCGATGGCTTCGCTGCTCGTGAGCTGCGGCGGCCCCCGTGGCGACGGCCAGGGCACCACCGCGCAACCCGAGAGCACGCCACGGCGCTCGCGATCCTCGCGGTCTTCCGCGAACGAGGCCCGCGCCCTTGGCCGTTCGGTCCCGGTGCGGTTGCAGATCCCGGCCATCGGGGTCGACACCCCGGTCATCCGGCTGGGGCTGGCCTCGGACGGCACTGCGCAGGTGCCCCCGATCACCGAGCACGACCGGGCGGGCTGGTACCGGCACTCGCCGACGCCGGGTCAGATCGGTCCGTCGGTGATCCTCGGTCACGCCACGGTCGGCTCGTACGGTGACGGGGTGTTCCGGCATCTCGCACGGCTGCGGCGGGGCGAGCGGATCGTGGCGCGCCTGGAGAACGGCACGGCGGCGGTGTTCGCCGTCAGCTCCGTACAGACGGTCGCCAAGGCCGAGTTCCCGGTCGACGCGGTCTACGGGAACGTCGACCGTCCCGAGTTGCGGCTCGTCACCTGCGGCGGCCCCCGCACCGGTGACGGCTACCGCGACAACGTGATCGTCTTCGCCGCGCTGAACTCCGCGAACCCCTGACCCTGACCGGGATCCGGACCCCACATCCCGGGCCGATGGAACGTACGCCGCCGGCCCGGGCTCTTCCCCCCACGAGTACCACCCCGACGTCACGACCATGGAGAGCGTTGAAACGGTCCCGCGAGAAGGCAGCGTCCGAGTTGTTCGCCGCCCTCTACCCGCGCCTCGCCGGCTGGTGCCGCCGGCTGGTCGACGACGACGAGACGGCCCACGAGATCGCCGCGGAGGCGTTCACCCGCCTCTGGGCCCGTTGGACAACCGTCGCGGAGCCTCAAGGGTTTCTCTACGTCACCGCGGCCAACCTCGTCCGGGACCACTGGCGCAAGCGCGAGCGCGAGCGCCGAGCCATGCACCGGGTCACCGTGGAAGCCTCCGTCCGCCCAGGGACCGAACAGGCCGATCCCTCGGTCCGCCTGCTCGTGCAGTCGCTGCCGGAACGGCTGCGCGTCCCGGTGCTGTTGCACTACTACGCTGACATGCCGATCCGGGAGGTGTCCGTGCTGACCGGGCGCAAGGAAGGAACCATCAAGGCCGACCTCCACGCGGCCCGCGAGCTGCTCCGTGCCCACCTGAGGAGAAGCCTTGATCACACACTCTGACGAGGGCCCGGACTTCGAGCCCGACGACCCCCTCGCGGTCATCCTGCGACCGCCGTCCGACCACCTCGGCCCGCCCCCCGGCCACTATCACGCGATCCGCCGCGCGGCAGCGCGCCGTCGGCTGCTCCGCGCCGCGGCCGGAGTCTGCGTGTCGTGCGCCGTCGCCGCACTCGTCGCACTGCCACTGCGCCTTGCGACAGACGAGGCGCCCGCACAGCCGTCGGTCCCGCTCGCCCCACCGCCTGCGAGCAGTACGGCCGAGACCACCCCGCCGACGTCCCCCGGGCCCGCCAGCCCCTACCC
>NZ_VMNX01000029.1 GCF_009377235.1 Streptomyces acidicola | reverse complement strand
TCTGGTCCCCCGCGGTCCGCCCCGCGATAGTGGCCGTTCGTCGACGATCGGGGGAGGCCCAGGGTGGGGAAAGCGCCCGGCTCGGACAAACGCGCGACGCGCACAGGTGGCAAGAACGGCCGGCCGGGGTGTCGGGCAGGACCGCGCCCGTGGTGTACCGGGCGGGTTCCGGCCACGTCAGGGCGTAGTCGGAGTCGGAGGGCACGAGCCACCACCAGCGCGTCCCGTCGGCGTACACGCATCCCACGCGCGGCAGCCGGGGCAGCACCTCGGGGCCCAGTTCCGCGGGCACCCCGACCGCGTCGCAGCCCATGGGGGCGGTCATGCCCTCGGGCAGGACGAGCCGCCGGAGCGCCTCGGGGGGCCGCTGAGAGCGCCGGAGGCGGACCAGGGTGTCCAGGCATACCACCGGGGCCGTACGACCCGCCGAAATCGCACCGGTCGACGTCGTCACACAGTCCCCCGCTCTCGGCCTCGCCGGGCCGCGGGGACCCCCACGGTCCCCGTCCCCGTCCTGTGCGCAGCCTCCGCCCCGTTGCCGCGGTCCTCGGCCGGTGGCTTCTTCGCGCTCCAGCCCAGGTCGGACCGGGCGGCCGTGTCCTGGCTGCGGCGGTCAGCCGGGGGCGGCACCGTGTTCAGGGGGAGCGCGGAGTCCGCCGGGTGCGACGCCTCCGAGGAGTGCTGAGCCGGGATGACACCACGGGGCACATCCGCCCAGACCAGCAGCCCAGGGCCCGCGTCCTGCGCGCCCCAGGCCCGGCACATGGCCTCGATGAGAAGAAGACCCCGTCCGTGCTCCTCCTCCGGTCGCTGCGACGCGGGGTGCGGCTCACCCGGAGCGCGCCCCTCGTCACGTACGGCTATCCGGACGAGGTCGTCACGGTCGTGCAGCTCGCAGACGACCCGACGGCCGGCCGCGTGCACGATGGCGTTGGTGACCAGCTCGGAGACGACCAGTGTGGCCGTGTCGCAGGTGTCCTCGCAGAGGGCCCAGCCGGACAGCCGGGCGCGCGTCAACCGCCGGGCGTGAGCCACGGAACCCGGGTGTGCGGCCAGCTCGAAGCGGAACCGGCGCCCGGCGGCCGTGCCGGGGTGCACCAGGGCCGCCGGTCCGGGACCGAACCGGTCCCGGGCGGCTTCTATTCCTAAGGGCGCAGGCGGAATCACGCTTGCCACTATCTCCTCGCCTCGAACACTTGGCAAGTGTCACTTTGAAAATTGCAGAGTGCGGTGTGACTCTCTGAACGGTCGTGGCACACTGCTCGGTAACAGCACGTGACGCGGCGCCAGTTGGATCCCTGCACGAGTGCACAGGTGTGTGAGCACGTCGACACACACGGGCACGGCAAGGCTTCGGACGGGCGCCGCAGGGCTGTCGAGACCAGGAGGAGCAGGGCTTACGGGGCCAGGAGGAGGTGCGCGGTGAGCGAGCCAAGGTCCGCACCGACGGTCGGTCAGGTCGTCCTCGGCCGACGCCTGTTGGATCTGCGGGAGCGGGCGGGCCTGAAGCGCGAGGAGGCCGCAGGCATCCTGCGTGTCGCACCCGCCACGGTCCGCCGTATGGAGATGGCGGAGGTCGCGCTCAAGATCCCGTACCTCCAGCTCCTGTTGAAGGCGTACGGCATCTCCGACGAAGAGGCCGAGGGCTTCGTCCAGTTGGCCGAGGAGGCCAACAGACCCGGCTGGTGGCAGCGGTTCCACGACATCCTGCCGGGCTGGTTCTCGATGTACGTCAGCCTGGAGGGCGCGGCGAGCACCATCCGCTCGTACGAACCCCACTTCGTGCCCGGACTGCTGCAGACGGAGGAGTACGCCCGTGGCGTCCTGGAGTCGGGCGCCATCGGGCAGACCAGCCCCGAGGACATCGAGCGTCATGTGGCGCTGCGGATGCAGCGGCAGGGACTGCTGACGCGTGAGGACGCGCCCCGCTTCTGGGCCGTGATGGAGGAGACGGTCCTGCGCCGTCCCGTCGGCGGCCCCGAGGTCATGCGTGCCCAGATCGACAGGCTGCTCGACGCCACGAGGTTGTCCAACGTGACGTTGCAGATCGTGCCGTTCGACCGGGGGCCGCACCCGGGCACGTACGGGCCCTTCGTGCTGTTCCGATTCGCCGTGCCGGAGCTTCCCGACATGGTTTACAGCGAGTACCTGACCGGCGCCGTCTATCTGGACGCGCGCCACGAAGTGGCAACCCACCTCGAAGTCATGGACCGCATGGCGGCCCAGGCCGCCACAGCACATCGCACGAAGGAGATCCTCCGGGATCTCCGCAAGGAGCTGTGAATGGATCGCATCAAGCCCCAGTCCCGCAAGCAGCAGTCGCACATGCGCGCCTACAACGGCATGCCCGCCCGGGAACTGGGCAGTGAGGGCTGGCACAAGCCCTGGAGCGGGGGCAACGGCGGCAACTGCCTGGAGGCGATGAAGCTCGCCGACGGCCGGATCGCCGTACGCCAGTCCACCGACCCCGATGGTCCGGCGCTGATCTACACGCCCGACGAGATGAACGCGTTCATCGAGGGTGCGAAGGCGGGGGAGGCCGACTTCCTGCTGTCTTGAGTCCTTTGTTTACTCAACTTTCCTAATTTTGATAGTGAATTGAGCGTGGGATTGGTGGAATTGATCACCAACTGCCGCACCGACAACTTATGGAGTGCCTCATGACCGGGCAGGGCCCCCTGAAGCTCGACACGAGCAAGCCACATCCGGCACGGACGTACGACTGGTTCCTCGGCGGCAAGGACAACTACCCCGTCGACGAGGAACTGGGCCGCAAGATGCTCGCCCTCGACCCGCGGACACCGGTGATGGCCAGGGTCAACCGCGCGTTCATGCACCGCGCCACGCGCTGGCTGGCCGAGAGCGGGATCCGCCAGTTCCTGGACATCGGCACGGGCATCCCGACCGAGCCCAACCTGCACCAGATCGCCCAGCAGGTCGCGCCCGACGCCCGCGTCGTGTACTGCGACAACGACCCGATCGTGCTGGCCCATGCGGCGGCCCTGCTGCGCGGCACGCCCGAGGGCGTGACCGAGTACGTACAGGGTGACGTGCGGGAGCCGGACGCCATCGTGGAGC
Organism: Streptomyces acidicola; assembly: GCF_009377235.1. Lineage (GTDB taxonomy): Bacteria > Actinomycetota > Actinomycetes > Streptomycetales > Streptomycetaceae > Streptomyces > Streptomyces acidicola. Next base: position 53,525 of record NZ_VMNX01000029.1, on the reverse strand, counting down.
GGGCCAAGGAGGTCCTGGACTTCAGCCGGCCCGTGGCGCTCTCGCTCGTCGCGCTGCTGCACTTCGTCACCGACGAGGACGGCGCGTACGACCTCGTGGAGCGACTGATGTCCCAGCTGCCCCCGGGTAGCTGTCTGACGGTGTCGCACGCCACGGCGGACTTCACCCCGGAGAAGTCGAAGGCGGCGGTCGAGACCTACCGGGCCGGTGGCATCAACCTGGCGCTGCGCTCCCGCGACGAGGTCGGCCGTTTCTTCCAGAACCTCGAACTCGTCGATCCCGGTGTCTCGCTGGTCACCGACTGGCACCCCGAGCTGGGCGAGCCCGTGCCGGGGCAGGACGACGACGTCATCCCGGGCTACGGGGCGGTGGGCCGCAAGGCGTGACGTCGGGCCCGCGCCGTATGCGGAGTCGGCTCTGAGGGCTCTGTGTACGGCGCGGTGCGTTCCGCCGGGCAACCGAGCGTGATCACCGTGGGTGGCGGTCGGGGCGGCAGTGGGCGGTAGTGCTCCCGGGGCGGTCGGGGACGGCCGGGACGGCTGGGGCGACCCGGCGAAGGGTGCGCACAGTTCCTTCCACTACTGCCTCCACCGCTCCTTCCACCAGTCCTGGCACGGTCCGCGCGATCCAGCAGCCCTGGCACGGTCCTCGGGGCTACGCCGTCATGGGCCGGTCATACGGCCCGATCGGCGCCGGAAGCCTCATCGCGCCCGTCAGCTGGCGGTCCACGGCAGCTGCCACCGCCCGCCCCTCAGCGATCGCCCACACGATGAGGGACTGCCCACGGGCGGCGTCGCCGGCGGCGTACACGCCGGGCACGCCGGTCGCGAAGTCCGCGTCGCGGGCGATCAAGCCGCGCCGGTCGAGCGCAAGACCGAGCTGGTCGATCAGCCCGTCCGCCCGGTCGGGCCCGGAGAAGCCGAGGGCGAGCAGGACGAGGTCCGCCGGGAGCGTGCGCGCGGTGCCCGGCACCTGGCGTCGCTGCGCGTCCACCTCGACCAGGTGCAGCGACCGCACATGCCCGTCCGGGTCCCCCGTGAAGCGGAGTGTCGACGCCGCGAACAACCGCGCGTCGGCGTCCGCCGCGGGCGCCGTCCTCAGATCGCGCGCCTCCTCGTGCGCCGCCGAGAGCCGGTAGATCTTCGGATACGTCGGCCATGGCTCGGCGTCCTCGTCGCGCTCGGCCTCCGGCAGCGGGTAGATGTCCAGCTGGGTCACCGACGCCGCGCCCTCCCGCACGGCCGTCCCCAGGCAGTCCGCCCCGGTGTCACCGCCCCCGACGATCACCACGTGCTTGCCGGCGGCCGACAGCGGTGACACCTCCAGGTCCCCCTCGCACACCCGGTCGGCCAGCGGCAGGTACTTCATCGCCTGATGGACACCGTCCAGTTCCCGCCCCGGCACGTCCAGCTCCCGCCACGCGGTGGCCCCGGTGGCGATCACCACCGCGTCGTACCGTGCCCGCAGCTCGGCCGCCCCGATGTCCCGCCCGACCGCGGTCGATGTACGGAACTTCGTCCCCTCGGCCCGCATCTGCTCCAGCCGACGGTCCAGGTGCCGCTTCTCCATCTTGAACGCAGGGATGCCGTACCGCAGCAGCCCGCCGATCCGGTCGGCCCGCTCGAACACCACCACGGTGTGCCCGGCCCGCGTCAACTGCTGGGCCGCCGCGAGTCCGGTGGGCCCCGAGCCGATCACCGCGACCGTCCGCCCCGTGAGCCGGTCCGGCGGCCTGGGCGGCGCGAAGCCCTCCTCCCAGGCACGGTCGGCGATGGCGACCTCGACGTTCTTGATGGTGACCGCGGGCTGGTTGATCGCCAGCACGCACCCGGCCTCGCAGGGCGCGGGGCACAACCGCCCGGTGAACTCAGGGAAGTTGTTCGTGGCGTGCAGCCGGTCGCTCGCCGCCCGCCAGTCCTCCCGCGCGACCAGGTCGTTCCACTCGGGTATCAGGTTCCCCAGCGGACAGGCGTCATGGCAGAACGGTATGCCGCAGTCCATGCAGCGGTCGGCCTGCTTGCTGATGATCGGCAGCAGGGCCCGGGGAACGTACACCTCGTCCCAGTCCCGCACCCGTTCCTCGACGGGCCGACGAGGCCATTCCTCACGTGGGGTGTTCATAAAACCTTTGGGATCGGCCATGGCCGTGTCCCCTTACATCACATACGTGTACGGCATGGCCGTATGACCTGCGGACTGCGGACTGCGGACTGCGGACTGCGGACTGCGGACTGCGGACTGCGGACTGCGGACTGCGGACTGCGGTCTCCGGTCTGCGCGAGGCCGTACGCCTTCGGGCGGCACTCTCTACTTCCCGCCACGATACGTCGCGGTCGTCGCATACGCCCCGGCCGGGTGCAGGCCTGTTCGCTCCAGGCACGCGAGCCTGTCCCTCTCAGGCCGCCCGGGTGGCGCCCGCGTATCCGAATCAGGTCAGGGCGAGTATGTACGAGATCGCCGCGGCGGCGGAGGCGATGCCCCGGACGTGGTTCCACGTCGACCACTCGCTCACGTACGTCGGCCAGTACGCTGCGGCCTCCGGTGTGCCCGCGTCCAGCTTGGCGAGGGCGTCGTTGCGCGGGACGTTCGCCACCACCGTGACCCCGAAGCACCCGAACAGATACAGCACACTCCCCAGCAGCAACTCCACCGTCCCCTCATCCGGCCACAGCACGAACGTGACCACCGCCAGCACGGCGCAGAGCACGGCCGACCCGACGAACACGAGCATGAAGCCCGGCCTCAGCGCCGCGACGTTGATCGACTGCATCGCTGCCACCCCCTGCGCGGGCGGCAGCGCGGCGATCCCTCTCATCACGAACGTCGAGAACCCGCAGAACACCCCGGCGACCAGACCCGTACCGAGCACCCCCAGCACCGTCAGCACAAAGTACGGTCCATCGATCATGTCCATTCCTGCCTCATCCCCCGAATCGCTCCCGCCTCATCCCCCGAATCCAAGAGCCTGACCGGCCCTTGGCGTCACTCCCCGTACTCCTCTTGCTCCCCATACTCACTCCCCGTTATCCCTTTCATCCCTGGCCTCCTTGCCCTCTCCGGCCTCCCGCCACTCCCGCAAAGTCATCTCCACCACCGGCGCGATCCGCCGACGTGCCTCGTACCGGGGCACCCCGCTCATCAGGAACTGGTCGTACGGCGTGTCCAGATGCCGCACGGAGGCGATGACCGCCGAGGTCACGGCCGCCTCGGACAGCGCCTGCCCTGCGGCGCTCCGCCCGACCCGCCCGCTGCCGCGCAGCGAGGCGTGCGCCGCGATGGCCCCCGCCCGCCCGGCGGGGCACCCGGGAAACAGCCGCCGGATCTCCGCCGCGAACGCGTCCGTGAACCGCACGTCCTCCTCCGCCCGCCGCCGCGCGTCCCGCACCCGACGCCGTCGCCTCGCCTCCGCGTCCGCCAGGCACCGATCCTCGGCCCGGGCGAGCGCGGCCTCCTCGACGAGGACACCCTGCCGCTCGTACCGGCTCCTCCGCCGGTCGAACCGCACCACCACCGCGGACAGCGAGCTCTCCTCCCGCGACCTCCGCGTCAGCGCGATGTCACCCCGCGGCAGGAACACCAAATGCCCGAGGTCGACGCAGTCGAGACACCGCGGCACACCCTCCTCCAGCACCAGCAACGCCAGCGGCCCGCTGCGGCACTCTGCGCAGTGTTTCTTCCTGAGCGCCTGGATCACGACAAGGCCGGTGCGATACAGGGGAGTTGCTGGTGCTGCCATATGCAGTTCCTTCCCGGCTCGACCTGCACGTCACCAGGTTCGCGCCCCCTTGGCGCGTCTCCGTTCCCCGGCTCCTCTCCGCCCATGCCGCACCCGAGGAGTCCGTCTTCCGCCCCTGACCGTTCTCAGGGCTGGATGGCCTCGCGGGGCATCATGGGCCGTGTGCGACTCGAAGCGATCACCTGGGAGCGGCTCGGCGACCTCCTCGCCGACCGCCTGCTCGACCTGAAGCCGGACGACGGCAGCCCCTGGCCCCGCATCGCCTTCGACGGAGCCCCCGCCGCAGGCCCCGGCGATCTCGCCCAGCGTGTTTCCGATGCACTGCGCGTGCGCGGTCGGCCCTCGCTCGTCGTGGGCGCGCAGGGTTTTCTGCGCCCCGCGTCCCTCCGGTTCGAGTACGGGCACGAGGACGTGGAGTCGTACTACGGCGGCTGGTTCGACACGGCCGCCCTCTGGCGCGAGGTCTTCGGTCCCCTCGAACCCGGTGGTGACGGCCGTGTCCTGCCCGACCTCTGGGATCCCACGACGGACCGCGCCTCCCGAAGTCCCTACGTCCAACTCCCACCTGGCGGGCTCCTGTTGCTGCACGGTCCCCTCCTTCTGAAGCATTGGTTCCCCTTCGACCTGTCGGTCCACGTCCTCCTCTCGGCGGGCGCCCTTCGCCGCCGTACACCCGAGGCCGAGCACTGGACCCTCCCCGCCTACGAGCGCTACACGGCGGAAACCGACCCGGCGGCGACGGCCGATGTCCTGGTACGCGCCGACGACCCACGACACCCCGCATGGAGCGGCTGAGCCCGGGCGCGGCACTCCGCATCGGTTTCTCGGCCTGACTCCTCGGGCCGGTTGAGGCCCCCAGCCCTGGCCCGAGGGGGTCCTGCGGGGTGCGGGGGGTCGGCCGGAGCCGTGACGCTCCGGGTGCGTCCCCCCGGCGGCGCGGCGAGAATGTAGGGGGTCGGGACTAGCGGTGCGTCCCCGCACCGCGCCGGCCGTCCGGCACCGGGAGGTACTTCATGACCACCGCCGGAGACATCATGCACCGTGGCGCCCAGTGGATTCCCGCCCACGAGACCCTGGACCGTGCCGCGCAGCTGATGCGCGAGCTCAATGTCGGAGCCCTGCCCATCAGCGACGAGAACGAACGGCTCTGTGGCATCCTGACCGACCGCGACATCGTCGTGGGCTGTGTGGCCATGGGACATGACCCGTCACGCGTCACGGCGGGCGAGATGGCCAAGGGCACGCCGCGCTGGATCGACGCGAACGCCGATGTCAGCGAAGTGCTCCGGGAGATGACCGGGCATAAGATCCGCCGGCTTCCGGTCATCGAGAACAAGCGCCTCGTCGGCATGATCAGCGAGGCCGACCTGGCCGAGCATCTGCCCGAGGAGCAGATCGGGGTCTGGGTCGAGAGCGTCTACGCGAAGGGCGCCCCGGGCTGACTCCGCCGGTTCGCCCCGGGCTGACTGAGTCCGTCAGTTCACGTCAGTTCGGTCCATGTCGGTCCACTGAGGGCGCGCCCTCGCTCGGTCTCCGGACGGGTCGAGGTACGACCCCTCCGCTCCGGGCGGGGGAGATCACAGCCAGCCGTTGCGCTTGAAGCCCCGGTACAGGGCGGTGCAGGCGACGGCTATGACCACCAAGACCATCGGATAGCCGAGCTTCCACCGCAGCTCCGGCATGTAGTCGAAGTTCATTCCGTACACCCCGCACACCATCGTCGGGACGGCGATGAGTGCCGCCCACGCCGTGATCTTCCGCATGTCCTCGTTCTGCGCGACGCTGACCTGCGCGAGATGTGCCTGCAGGATCGAGTTCAGCAACTCGTCGAACGCGGCTATCTGCTCGGTGGCCCGCAGCAGGTGGTCTGAGACGTCCCGGAAGTAGGCCTGAATCTCCGGGGCGACCACCCGCTCGGGCCGGGTGGCGAGCTCCAGGACCGGGCGGGCGAGTGGGGCCACCGCCCGCTTCAGCTCCAGCAGTTCGCGCTTGAGCTGGTAGATGCGACCAGGGTCCACCCGCGCGCCGTTCTCCGCGAACACGTCCGTCTCGACCTGGTCGATGTCCGCCTGGACCGAGTCCGTGACGGTCAGATAGTCGTCCACCACGTGGTCCGCGATCGCGTGCAGCACCGCGGCCGGTCCCTTGGTGAGCTGCTCGGGGTTCGACTCCAGTTCCTCGCGCAGCGGTCCGAGTGAGCCGTGCCGGCCGTGCCGCACCGTGATCACGAAGTCAGTGCCGACGAAAACCATGATCTCGCCGGTGTTCACCACCTCGCTGGTCGCCGTCAGCTCCTTGTGCTCGACATAGCAGACGGTCTTGAACACGGCGAACAACGTCTCGCCGTAGCGCTCCAGCTTCGGGCGCTGATGGGCCTCGACCGCGTCCTCGACCGCCAGCGGGTGCAGCCCGAACAACTCGGCGATGCTCGCGAACTCGCGCGCCGTCGGCTCGTGCAGCCCCAGCCAGACGAAGCCTTCGTCCGTCTTGCGGACATGCTCGACGGCGTCGACGAGGTCACGGCTGCCGGGTACACGTACCCCGTCCTGGTACGTCACACAGTTGACCACCGCGGAGCCCAGCGGGGAGCGGGCCGGGTGGCTGAGATCGACACGGACGCGGCGCCGTGTCAGCCGTGCCACCCCGCGCAGGCCGCCGACCTTGTCGAGGCCCGTGACCTTCCGCAGATTCCCTGCCATGGACATCTGGATCTCCTCGCGTGGATCTCCCCTTGTGTGCGCAGTTCGCCCCCGGGACGCGCCGCACTCCGTGCCTTGCCGTGGCCAGTCTGCCAGCATGAATCGAGTGACGCGTAAGCCTGTGGGAACGGAACATTCCGCTCCGCTTCCAGGCTGGCCGGCTGGTCGTGCCGCTGGTTTCCGGCGTGTGTGCGTGCCTGCCGAGTTGCTGCCGGGGCGGGGGACGGGAGTCGTGTGGGCGTCAATGTGCTGACATGGCAGTCAAATGGGATGATCGCGCCATGACGCGAACCGACGGGTATCTTCTCGACAACCAGCAGGCCGAGGCGGGCGAGCGTTTCGATGCCTTTGCCACCCTTTTCGATCCCATCACGTTCCGGCACCTCCAGGGCTTTGGCATCGGGTCGGGCTGGCGCTGCTGGGAGGTCGGCGCGGGCGGCACCTCCGTGATCTCCTGGCTCGCCAAGAAGGTCGGTCCGACCGGCAAGGTCCTCGCGACCGACATCGACACCTCGTTGATGGCCTCGGCAGCCCGCCCGCCGGTCGAGGTGCGCGTCCACGACGTGGGCGCGGACGAAGCGCCGGGGGAGGGCTTCGACCTCGTGCACGCCCGGCTGGTCCTGGTCCATGTGCGGGACCGGGAGCGAGCTTTGCGTTCCATGATCAACGCGCTGCGGCCCGGTGGGCGGATCCTGATCGAGGACGCCGACCCGGCCCTGCAGCCCCTGCTCTGCCCCGATGAGTACGGCCCGGAGCAACAACTGGCCAACCGGCTGCGCCAGGGCTTCCGCAGCCTGCTCTCCGAGCGCGGCGCCGACCTCGGGTACGGCCGCACACTGCCCCGGCTGCTCCGGGAGGCCGGTCTGCGCTGCGTCCAAGCCGACGCGTACTTCCCGGTTGCCTCGCCGGCCTGCGCCGCCCTGGAGTCCGCGACGATCCGGCAGGTCCGCGACCAGCTCGTTTCGTCGGGCCTCGCTACCGAACAGGAGATCGACCAGCACCTCGCGAACGTGGCCACCGGCACGATGGACCTTGCCACGGCGCCGATGATCTCCGCGTGGGGAAGGAAGGCATAGGGCCGGGGCGGGAGCCGGAGCCCCTCAAGCCATGGGCCCGGTGGGTCTCGCGTGTCGCTGCCGGTTCGCCACGGGCGGCCGCCCGCCCACTCGTTGCACCGCCAGCGCCCCGGCGCGGCACCCCTCGCCCGCTGCTTCCTCGGGCCCGGCGCCCGCGAGCAGGGCCGCGAGGAAGGCGCCCGTGAAGGCATCGCCGGCGCCCGTGGTGTCGCGGGGCGTAGCAGGGGCGACCTGCACGCGCGCGTGGACAGTGCCGGACCGGGCCACCAGCGCACCGTCAGCCCCCTGCTTGGCGACCACCAACGGAACGTGGCGGCTCAGCTTGGCCGCCGCGTCCGACGGATCGGGCAGGCCTGTGAGCAGACACGCCTCGTCGCGGCTGGGCAGCAGTACCTCGATCCCCTCGACGAGCTCCAGGAAGCGGTCCACACCCAGCTCCGTGAGAAAACCTGCCGACGCCGGATCCAGGCTCACCGGCACGCCACGCGCACGTGCCGCGTCCAGAGCGGCCGCCACCAGCGCCCGGCTCGGCTCGGAAAACAGCAGATAGCCCGACAGATGCAGCCGGGCGACCCCGTTGAGCAGGGTGTCCGACCAGTCGCCGGGGTCGAGCCGCAGGGACGCCCCGCTGTCCGTCAGAAACGTCCGCTCGGCCGCCGCGTCCGTGTCGACCAGGCAGATCACAGTCCCGGTCGGCGCCACCGGATCGACGACGAGGAGCGGCCGTACCCCACAGGCCGTCAGCTCCTGTTCGTGCCACGCGGCCGCATCCGTGCCCGCCCGCCCGAGCAGCCGTACCTCCGCACAGCCCCAGTAAGCCGCCCAGCACGCCACGTTGGCGCCCGCACCACCGGGAAGGGTCCGCACCGACGCGGCGGTGTCGGTCCCGGACGCGAGCGGTCCACGGTGCCGGGCGACGATGTCGGTGACGACGTCCCCTACGACCAGCAGAGCGCCACCGGAAGGAGACGTGCCCGTACCTGACGGCTCCTCGCCCCGGTCGGCAGGCGCCGGAACCACTCCAGGCCCTTCCCCGCCCCGTCTCCCCTCCTGCCCGCCGGGACCGGTCACACCCCGGCCCAGGCCGCCGCGATGCGGGCCGCGAGACGGACGTTCCCGCGCACCGCCGCCAGGTTCGCGCTCAGCGACGCGCCGTCGGTGTGCCGCACCAGATAGTCGAGCAGGAACGGCGTGACGGCCTGCCCCGTGACGCCCTCCTCCTCGCACGCGTGCAGTGCGTCGGCGAGCACGCGCGCGTGGAGTCCGGGATCGAGCTGCTCCTCCTCGGGCACGGGGTTGGCGACGATGAGCGCCGACTCCGGCCCGCGGAGCGCGTCCTGAGCGCGCATGACCTCCGCCACCTGCTCCGGTGACTCCAGCGTCCAGTCCACCGGATGCCCCGAGTCGGACAGGTAGAAGCCGGGAAAGCGGTCCGTGCCGTACCCGGCGACGGCGACCCCCAGCGTCTCCAGTCGCTGCAGTGTCGCCGGCACGTCCAGAATCGACTTCACGCCCGCGCACACCACGGTGATCCGGGTACGCGCCAGCAACCCCAGGTCGGCGGACTCGTCCTGGGTCACCGTCCACTGCCGGTGCACCCCGCCCAGCCCACCTGTCGCGAACACCCGTACGCCCGCGAGGGCCGCGAGCTGCGCGGTCGCCGACACGGTGGTGGCACCGCTCACCTCCGAGGCCACGGCGAGCGGCAGGTCCCGATGGCCCAGCTTGCGGATCCCGTCCTCGTTCGCGACCCGCTCCAGCTGGACCTTGTCCAGGCCGACGTGGGGCCGCCCGTCGAGCACGGCGATCGTCGCCGGGACGGCGCCCTCCCGTCGCACGACCTCCTCCAGCTCCAGCGCGACCTGCAGGTTGCGCGGGCGAGGCAGCCCGTGCGCGATGATCGTGGACTCCAGGGCCACCACGGGACGGCGCGCGTAAAGCGCCTCCCGCACCTCTTCGGACACCACCAGCACCACGTGCCTGCCTCCTGTCTTCCGGTTCTCCCTCATCTCTGGCGGGCGACGCGCCCGGCCAAACCCTTGCGGCTCGTGGGGGACACCACCAGCCTGGCCCACATGACGGACGACACGACACGTCTCGACCATGTGGTCCTCTGGGTCCGCGACCCGATCGCCGCGGCCCACTTCTACGAGAAGGCGATCGGACTGCGGCCAGTGAGGCTCACCGAGTACGCCGCGGGCCAGGTGCCGTTCCCCTCGGTGAGGGTCAACGAGGAGACCATCCTCGACCTCATGCCGCGCACGGTGGCCGGGCACATGACCATGGTGCCCGGGGCGGCCGACAGCGCCGGCCACCCCGTCAACCACGTGTGTCTCTCCTACAAGGCCGACGGCTTCGAGGCCCTGAGGGGCCGGCTGGAGGAGCGGGACGTTCCCGTTTCGGACTTCTCGTACGACGCGTTCGGCGCCCGTGGCATGGCCCGCCGCAGCTTCTACTTCCGCGACCCGGACGGCAATGTGTTCGAGGCGCGGCACTACGAGTAGGTCACGCGGTGCCAGGGCGCGCGAAAAAGGGTGCCCACGCGTGCGCGGGTACTCCTCCACCCTGCGGAACCTCAGAACAACGGCTCCGGGAGCACCCCTTCCAGTGCCAGCAGCTGCCGCTTGGTCTCCAGACCCCCTCCGAACCCGCCGATCCCACCGTCGCTCTCGACGACTCGGTGGCACGGCACCACGACCGGCAGTGGGTTCGAGCCCATGGCCACGCCCACCGCCTGGGCCGCGCCCGGCTGTCCCACCCGCCGGGCCAGGTCGCCGTAGCCGACGACCGCGCCGTACGGCACGCCGGACGCCAGCTCACGCAGCACCTGGCGGTTGAAGCCGGAGATCAGCGACCAGTCCAGGGGCAGGTCGAAGTCGTGCCGCTCGCCCGCGAAGTAGGCCGCGACCTGATGTATCGCCTCGGTCAGCAGCGGGGAGTCCGGCACCTCGGCGGGCTCGGTGCCGAGCCGGGACGCGAGCCGGTCGAGCGCCTTGTCCCGGACCGCCTCCGTGGCGTGGAACACGACGTTCACCAGGCCGTCGCGGGTCGCGGCCAGCAGCAACGGGCCGATGTCCGTGCCGACCACGGCCCACACGACCTGCTGTTCGTTCTGCCCATGGCTGTTCATGCGACCCACCGTACGGCGCGCCACTGACAACGCCCGGGGCAAGGACGCACGCGCACATCCACGCCCCGGGCGGGAACCCGGTCCCAGGGGCCTTCCGTCAGCTCTCCGTCGCCGCCCGGACCACGTCGGGCTTGTTCGTGATGATGCCGTCCACGCCGTACCCGGCGACGCGGCGGGCGTTGTCCGCGTCGTCCACGGTCCAGGTGAGGATCTCCATCGGCTTGCCGTGCGGTCCGTTGAACGCCTGGATGGCGGCGACGTAGCCGCGGGAGATCGTGGTGTACGACGCGTTGATCTGGTCGGCGAACGCCGCGTACTCGGACAGGTCCGTGACCGCGGGAGTGCCCAGGAAGGCGGTCTTGACGCCCGGACGCAGCTGGTGGACGGTCCGCACGGTGTCGGCGCTGAAGCTCTGGACGACCAGACTGTTCTTGAGGTGCGCCGGGCTGAGCCAGCCCTCGTTGCTCAGCACCTTGAGGGTCTCCCGCTCGATACCGGGGTAGAGGGCGGGATTCTTGATCTCCAGGACGAGCTTCTGGTGGTTGTGCGACACACGGTTCATGTACTGCTTCAGCGTCGGTACGCGCGCGCCGGCGTACCTGGAGTCGAACCAGCTGCCCGCGTCGAGCCGCGCGACCTCCGCCGCGGTGAAGTCCCGCACGTTCCAGGGCGCCCGGCCGGGGAAGACCTCCTCCACGTTCGTCGTGCGGGCCAGTGAGGCGTCGTGGAGGACGACGAGTTCGCCGTCCTTGGTGCGCTGGACGTCGTTCTCGACCCAGCGGAAGCCCATTTTGGCCGCCTTGTCGACGGCTGCCAGGGTGTTTTCGGGCGCGTAGGCGGAGGCTCCCCGGTGGGCCACCACGAGCGGGTTGTCGCTCGCGTTGGAGGCCTGGGCGGGGGAGGTGGGGAGAAAGAGGACGGTGGCCCCCATGAGCGCGGTGCTCGCGGTGGCAACAGCGCGCATGTGCATGCGTACTCCTCGCGTCGAGCGATCACGGACAGCTCCAGAGTGACAGCAGAGGGTCAACGAGAGGGGGGTGCAGAATGGCCACGAATTGAATGGAGTTGCCCAAGTCCGCTCACCAGCACCGCACAAGTGGGGCAGAGCCGTGTTTCTTTGCCGGAAAATCGTTCGACCATTCCGGTGGGGGTCATACTCTCTGCCACACCCCTGACTGCTGTCGGCGGTCTCGGGGCGGGGGGTATTTCAGGGAACTCGTGATCCAACAGGGTGGGAGGGCAGCCGCGCATGCAGGGCACGGTCGACGGCTTCAGCTACGGACTTGTCACGCCGCTGGTGGCCTACCTCATGGCCTGCCTCGGTGGTGCGCTGGGCCTGCGCTGCACCACCAGATCCATGCTCGTCGCCGGCCGCTGGCGGGCCGGATGGCTAGCCATGGGAGCGACGGCGATCGGGTCCGGCATCTGGACCATGCACTTCATCGCGATGATGGGCTTCACGGTCCGGGAGACCCCGATCCACTACGACATGCCGACCACGTTCGCGAGCCTGGCCGTCGCGATCGTCATGGTCGGTATCGGGATCTTCATCGTCGGCTACAAGAGGGCGACCGGAACGGCCCTCTTCACCGGCGGCACCATCACCGGCCTGGGCGTCGCCTCCATGCACTACCTGGGCATGGCGGGCATGCGCCTCAACGGAAAGCTCACGTACAACACCTTCACCGTGTCCGTCTCGGTCGTCATAGCCGTCGTGGCCGCCACCGCCGCCCTGTGGGCGGCCGGACAGGTCCGCGGTTTCCTGTGGAGCGTGGGCGCCAGCCTCGTCATGGGGCTCGCCGTCACCGGCATGCACTACACGGGCATGGGCGCCCTCAGCGTCCACCTGCACGGCGCCGCCGGCGGTACCCCTGCGGGCGAGTCTCCCGCCACCCTGCTCGCACCGATGATGATCGGCCCGCTCGCCTTCCTGCTCCTCGCCGGTGTCGTCGTGATGTTCGACCCGCTGATGGTCATGGGCAAGCCCACCGCCTGGAACTCCACCGAGCAGCGCCCCGGTATCCCGGCCCACGCCACCGCCGCCCACCTCGGCCGGCGCCCCACCTCCAGCTCCCGCCAGCACCACCGGCGCCCCCGGCGGTCGAGCCCCCGCACCCCGCAGAACTGGTGATCAGGGCCCGTTGTCAGTGCGGGGTCGTACGGTGGATTCCATGCGGCCCGTATCAAAGATCGAACGCACGGTGGCGCCCTTCGAGGTCGTCAGCCCCTACCAGCCGAGTGGCGACCAGCCCGCGGCCATCGCCGAGCTCGCCCGGCGTATCGAAGCAGGTGAGAAGGACGTCGTCCTGCTGGGCGCGACCGGCACCGGTAAGTCCGCCACCACCGCGTGGATGATCGAGAAGCTTCAGCGCCCCACCCTCGTGATGGCGCCGAACAAGACCCTGGCCGCCCAGCTGGCGAACGAGTTCCGCGAGCTCCTGCCGAACAACGCCGTCGAGTACTTCGTCTCGTACTACGACTATTACCAGCCAGAGGCGTACGTCCCGCAGTCGGACACGTACATCGAGAAGGACTCCTCGATCAACGAGGAGGTGGAGCGCCTGCGCCACTCCGCGACCAACTCGCTGCTCACCCGCCGCGATGTCGTCGTGGTCGCCTCGGTGTCCTGCATCTACGGCCTCGGTACTCCACAGGAGTACGTGGACCGGATGGTCCCCCTCAAGGTCGGCGACGAGATCGACCGTGACGACCTGCTGCGCCGCTTCGTGGACATCCAGTACACGCGCAACGACATGGCGTTCACCCGCGGCACCTTCCGGGTCCGGGGCGACACGATCGAGATCTTCCCGGTCTACGAGGAGCTGGCCGTCCGCATCGAGATGTTCGGCGACGAGATCGAGGCGCTCTCCACACTGCACCCCCTCACCGGCGAGATCATCAGCGACGACCAGCAGCTGTACGTCTTCCCGGCTTCCCACTACGTCGCGGGCCCCGAGCGCATGGAGCGCGCGGTCAACGACATCGAGAAGGAACTGGGGGAACGCCTGGCCGAGCTGGAGAAGCAGGGCAAGCTCCTGGAGGCCCAGCGCCTGCGCATGCGCACCACGTACGACCTTGAGATGCTCCGCCAGATCGGCTCCTGCTCCGGCGTGGAGAACTACTCGATGCACTTCGACGGCCGCCTCCCCGGCTCCCCGCCGAACACGCTGCTGGACTACTTCCCGGACGACTTCCTCCTCGTCATCGACGAGTCCCATGTCACCGTGCCCCAGATCGGCGCGATGTACGAGGGCGACGCCTCCCGCAAGCGCACCCTCGTGGACCACGGTTTCCGGCTGCCCTCCGCCCTCGACAACCGCCCACTCAAGTGGGAGGAGTTCCAGGAGCGCATCGACCAGACGGTCTACCTGTCGGCGACCCCCGGGCAGTACGAGCTGTCCCGCTCGGACGGCCCGGTGGAGCAGATCATCCGCCCCACCGGCCTCGTCGACCCCGAGGTAGTCGTCAAGCCCACCGAGGGCCAGATCGATGACTTGGTGCACGAGATCCGGGAGCGCACCGAGAAGGACGAGCGCGTCCTGGTCACCACGCTCACCAAGAAGATGGCCGAGGACCTCACCGACTACTTCCTCGAACTCGGCATCCAGGTCCGCTATCTCCACAGCGACGTCGACACCCTGCGCCGCGTCGAGCTGCTTCGGGAGCTGCGCTCCGGCGAGTTCGACGTCCTGGTCGGCATCAACCTCCTGAGGGAGGGCCTCGACCTTCCGGAGGTCTCCCTGGTGGCGATCCTCGACGCCGACAAGGAGGGCTTCCTGCGCTCCGGCACCTCCCTCATCCAGACCATCGGCCGCGCGGCGCGCAACGTCTCCGGCCAGGTCCACATGTACGCCGACAAGATCACCCCGGCGATGGAGAAGGCCATCGAGGAGACCAACCGCCGCCGGGAGAAGCAGATCGCGTACAACAAGGAGAAGGGGATCGACCCCCAGCCGCTCCGTAAGAAGATCAACGACATCGTGGCGCAGATCGCTCGCGAGGACGTCGACACGGAGCAGCTGCTCGGCACCGGCTACCGCAAGGGGGCGGACGGCAAGGGCGCCAAGACCCCCGTCCCGGGCAAGGCGGCCAAGGGTGCCAAGTCCGCCAAGGGCAAGCGCAAGGAAGCCGTGCCGACTGACCGTCCGGCGGCCGAACTTGCCGAGCAGATCGAGGAGATGACCGAGCGGATGCGTGCGGCGGCCGCCGACCTCCAGTTCGAGATCGCCGCCCGGCTGCGCGACGAGGTGTCCGAGATGAAGAAGGAGCTGCGGCAGATGCAGGAGGCAGGTCTGTCCTGAGAGCCCGCCAGAGGCGGGAAGGGTACCGGGAGAGGGCCCCGCGCCACCGGCATGGGCGCGCTGTGTTGCAAGACCGACACAAAGTGCGACCCAGGGTTCGGCACTGTCCGCGCCGAACAATAGGGTGCTGGACAACCGCGGACTCCGCGGCAACAGGGGAAAGTTCGAGAGGGGACAGCGCGTGACGGTCAACATGACCAAGGGGCAGGCCATCAGCCTGCAGAAGAACGACGGGGGCACGCTGACCGCAGTGCGCATGGGGCTCGGCTGGCAGGCAGCCCCGCGGCGTGGGCTGTTCGGTTCCCGTACCCGGGAGATCGACCTCGACGCCTCGGCCGTGCTGTTCGCGGACAAGCAGCCGGTCGACGTCGTCTTCTTCCGCCACCTCGTCAGCGATGACGGCTCCGTGCGTCACACCGGTGACAACCTCGTCGGCGGTGTCGGTCAGGGCGGCGACGACGAGGCCATCCTCGTCGACCTCGCGCGTGTCCCGGTCCACATCGACCAGATCGTCTTCACCGTGAACTCCTTCACGGGCCAGACCTTCCAGGAGGTGCAGAACGCGTTCTGCCGCCTGGTCGACGAGACCAACGGCCAGGAGCTGGCGCGCTACACGCTGGACGGCGGCGGCAACTACACCGCCCAGATCATGGCGAAGGTGCACAGGGTGGGCCAGGGCTGGAACATGACGGCCCTCGGCTCCGCGGCCAACGGTCGCACCTTCCAGGACCTGATGCCGGCGATCCTGCCGGTCCTGTAGGCAGCCCGACGCACAGCGCACACAGCGACACAGGGGGACGAAGGCGATGACGGCCGAGCTGGTCCGGGGGCAGAACCATCCGCTCCCCGAGGTCCGACTGGAGGTCCGCGTCTCGGCCGGCAAGCCGATCGTGGCCGGTGCCACGCTCAGCGACGAGCACGGCAAGGTGCACGGAGCGGACTGGGTGGCCCACCCCGGCGCACCCACGCTGCCCGGCCTCAAGGTGTCCAGGCAAGCGGCGGCGGACCACCGACTCGCCGTCGACCTGGACGCCATACCGCAGGCCGTGCACCGGGTGAGCGTGCTGCTCGCCCTGCCGTCCGGGGTCGGGGGCCCGGTCCGGTTCGGCACGGTCGCCGCTCCCTTCCTCGCCGTCACCGGCCTGGACGGCACCGAGGTCGCCAGTTACACCATCACCGGTCTGGACTCCGAGTCGGCCGTGGTGGCCCTGGAGCTCTACCGTCGGCAGGACGCCTGGAAGGTTCGCGCGGTCGGCCAGGGGTACGCGGGCGGCCTCGCCGAACTCCTCACCGACCAGGGCCTGCCGGAAGCCCGGCAGCTCGCGGGCAGCATCAACGAGGCAGTGGCCCAGGGGCTCGCCCGCTCGGTGGCGGCACCCCCACCGCGGACGCCCGACGCCGACCGCCACCGGCACGCCGCCGCACCCGCGCAGGGCCCTGACCAGACCCACGGCGGCACCGCACCCCAGGGCGCTCCCGGGAACGCATCGCCGCAGCAGAGCCCCTACGGCAACTCGGACCCCCAGGGCGCCACCTCCCCCTACTCGGCGGCGGCCGCCCAGGACCCCTCGTCGCCCTACGCGGCCGGCCCACAGGGCACACGATCCGATCACGGTGCGGGAGCGCAGCAGGGCCCCGCGCCGACGGACCCGCCCGCCGCAGCCACCGCGGGCGGCGGCCCCATCAACTACACGCACCCCGGCCGACGGACCGCGGCGCCCCCGCCGACCGCGCCTGTGGCCCAGCCGGGACAGTCCGCGCAGCCCGTCGCCGGCGACGCCACCGGCTGGTCCATGGAGGAGCGGCTCTACAACCAGGTGTGGGGCATGTTCGAGGACCTGGCCCGCACCACGGCCGCCTACCGCAGCGCCGTCGACTTCGCCGACTCGCGCATGGAGCAGGAGCTCGACACGGTCCTGTCCGATCCGCGCAGCCGCATCGGCGGTCAGGGCGACGCCGCGCGCGAGACGGCCCGGGCCAAGCACACCCAGCTCGTCGACCGCGCCAGGGAAGCCTTCGACCGGGACCTCACCCAGCTCAGGGCCGAGGCGGACGTCGTCGAGCCCGCGCTGCCCCCGGCGTACGCGCGCTGGGACAACCCCGCCTGGCACGCCTACCGGGTCCCGATGGAGATCCCCATGGCCCTGCGTCTGGGCGACCTCCACCTGCCCGAGAGCGAGAACGTGAGAATCCCGATGCTGGTCCGCCTGCCCCTGGAGCGGGGCCTGTGGATCGACAGCGGCTACTCGGAGTCCGGCCACGCATCGCTCGTCGACTCCGGTGAACTGCGCGCCCTCGCCCTGGAGACGGCGGCCGCACTCGCCGCGCGGATCCTCGCGGTCCACCCGCCGGGCGAGTTCTCGGTGCACGTCATCGACCCCGCCGGTACGGGCGCGTCCGCGCTCGCGCCGCTGGTGCAGACCGGTGTGCTCGCGGCTCCGCCCGCCGCCGGCGCCGCGGGCGTCGCCGACGTTCTGGCGCGGCTCACCCAGCGTGTCGACCTGGTGCAGATGGCGGTGCGCGGCGGCGCACCCGACGCGCTGCCCCCGGGTATCGACGTGTCCGAACAGCTGTTGATCGTCAACGACTTCCCGCACGGCTTCGACGACCGGGCCGTCACACAGCTGCGCTACCTCGCGGACGAGGGCCCGGCCGTGGGGGTGCATCTGATGATGGTCGCCGACCGTCAGGACGCCGCCGCGTACGGACCGTTGCTCGACCCGCTCTGGCGTTCGCTACTGCGACTCACTCCCGTGCCCGACGACCACCTCGCCGACCCCTGGGTGGGGCATGCGTGGACGTACGAGCCCGCGCTCGTCCCGCCCGGCAGCCAGGTCCTGCAGCACGTCCTCACCCAGGTCGCGACGGCTCGCCGCTCCTGGAACCGTTGACCCGACCGAGTGATGCGGCAAGCCTGAGCAATCCCCGCTGACCAGCGGTTTTTGATCTTCTTTTACTCATCACTTTACCTTTCCTTGGTGATTCGAGTACTGTTTTCCGTACGGAGGGGAGTACTCCCTACCAGTTGCGGCGTACCCGTCAATACGGATCTGGCCAGATCCCGGGGCGTCGGCCCGGCGGCACCAGGCGTGTCAGACGCCAGCGGTGGCACGGGTGGAAGAGACCTCCGGCAGCGACGACGCTGACTTTTTGCCGTTACGTACTGCCGGAGGCGCAGTGGATGTTTCCACGACCCTGTGGGTCCTGACCATCGTGGGCCTTGCCGCCCTCATCGCGGTCGATTTCTTCATCGGCCGCAAACCCCACGACGTATCGATCAAGGAAGCCGGGATCTGGACGGTTGTCTGGATCGTCCTGGCCGCGCTCTTCGGGCTCGGCCTGCTCGTCTTCTCCGGCGGTCAGCCCGCCGGGGAGTTCTTCGCCGGCTTCATCACCGAGAAGTCGCTGAGCGTCGACAACCTCTTCGTCTTCGTCCTGATCATGGCGAAGTTCTCGGTGCCCTCGCAGTACCAGCAGCGGGTACTGCTCGTCGGTGTGCTGATAGCCCTCGTGCTCCGCGCGATCTTCATCGCCGCGGGCGCGGCGATCATCTCCAGCTTCGCCTGGGTCTTCTACATCTTCGGCGCCTTCCTGATCTACACCGCCTGGAAGCTGATCCAGGAGGCCAGGGCCGATGAGGCCGAGGAGGATTGGGAGGAGAACAAGCTGCTCAAGGCCGCCGAGAAGCGCTTCGGCGTGGCCGACCGCTACCACGGCACCAAGCTGTGGATCGAGCAGAACGGCAAGCGCGTCATGACGCCGATGCTGGTCGTGATGCTCGCCATCGGTACGACGGACGTGCTCTTCGCGCTCGACTCGATCCCGGCGATCTTCGGTCTGACCCAGGACCCGTACATCGTGTTCACGGCCAACGCGTTCGCGCTGATGGGCCTGCGCCAGCTGTACTTCCTCATCGGCGGCCTGCTGAAGAAGCTCGTGCACCTCTCCTACGGCCTGTCGGTGATCCTCGGCTTCATCGGCGTGAAGCTGGTGCTGCACGCCCTGCATGAGTCCGGCGTCCACGTCCCCGAGATCTCCATACCGGTCTCGCTCGGCGTGATCTGCGGCGTCCTGATCGTCACCACGATCACCAGCCTGATGGCCTCCAAGAAGCAGGCGGCGGCCGAGGCTGCGCAGACGGCGCAGAAGGAGACCGAAGGCACTTCGCAGGACAGCGTCGAGGCCGGGCGGCCTCAGACGTAGCGACCACCAGCACCGGGAGCACCGGGAGCGCCGTTGGGCGAATGCCGATCACCGCTCCCGGTGCTTGCCGGTCTTCGAGTCGTACGAGGCCACCAGGTGCCACGACGTCAGGCGCAACAGCGAGGCCTCCGAGACGGCCAAGCTGGCGGCTGCGTCGGGGCACCTGAGCCGTTGCTGAGGGTGCTCGCGTCAGCCGACAGCCGCGGCAGTCCGCGCCTGTGTCAGCCGGCCGCCGCCTCACCGGCGGTGGTTTCTGCCGCGACCACCCGCACCGGCCGCGTCTCCGGCAGCAGCGCGAAGCAGCCCAGGCTCAGCAGAGCGATCCCCGTCAGATACGCGGCCACACCCCAGGGAACCCCCTCGCCCTGGGCCACGGCAGTCGCCACGATCGGCGTCAGCGCACCCCCGAGCACTCCGCCCAGGTTGTAACCCACGGCGGCCCCCGTGCAGCGCACACGGGGCTCGTACAGCTCCGGCAGATACGCGGCGATCACGGCGAACATGGTGATGAACGCGAGCATCGCCACCAGGAAGCCGAAGAACATCAGCAGCGGCTCACCGGTCGACAGGAGACCCACCATGGGGAACATCCACAGCGCGCACGCCGTACAGCCGATAAGGCACATCGGCCGCCGGCCGAACCGGTCACCGAGGACTGCCGCCAACGGCGTCAGCGCGCCCTTCACGACCACGGCGGCCATGATGCAGGCCAGCATGACCGTACGGTCCACGCCGAGCCGTTCGGTGGCGTACGCGAGGGACCAGGTCGTCACCGCGTAGAACACGGCATACCCGACCGCGAGCGCCCCCGCCGTCAGCAGCACCAGCCGCCAGTGGCCGCGCGCCACTTCGGCGAGCGGCACGCGCGCGCGGTCGTCGATACCGAGGAACTGAGGGCTCTCGGCCAGCGAGGAGCGCAGCCACAGTCCGGCGAGAGCCAGCACTCCCGCCGCACAGAACGGCACCCGCCAGCCCCAGGCCGCGAACTGGGCGTCCGACAGCGTCGCCGACAGCAGCAGCATCACACCGTTGGCCAGCAAGAACCCCACCGCCGGGCCGATCTGGGGGAAGCTCGACCACAACCCGCGCCGCTCGGCGGGCGCGTGCTCCGCCGTCAGCAGCACGGCGCCGCCCCACTCCCCGCCGAGGCCGAGCCCCTGCAGGAAACGCAGGCCGAGCAGGAGCGCGGGAGCGGCCACACCGATCGAGTCGTACGTCGGGACACAGCCGACGGCGACCGTCGCCGCGCCGGTCAGCAACAGCGAGGCGACGAGGACCGGCCGTCGCCCGTGCCGGTCCCCGATGTGCCCGAACAGCACCGATCCCAGGGGGCGTGCCACGAAGCCGACGCCGAAGGTCGCGAAGGCCGCCAGCATGCCCGCCACTGGCGAGAACGTGGGGAAGAACAGCGGCCCCAGGACCAGTGCGGCCGCGGTGCCGTACACGAAGAAGTCGTAGAACTCGATGGCCGTCCCGGCCAGTGAGGCGGACGCGATCCGCAACATGGAGGGCGGTTTCACGGTGTGTGCATGGCGCATGCCGCGACAACTACCCACGGTGATCGGCGGTTACGGGGGCGCACGGTGGCCCGTACGACGTGCGTACGTCTCAGTACGTCATCGTGATGCGCCGGGCGGACCGGTCCACGCGAATCGCGCCCCCATAGAGGATGACGATCGGTCATGTCGGGGGCGTAGATCCGCTGCGCGCGCAGGACGGCCTCCCGCTGACTGCTCGGGAACGGTGAGCGGTTGTCGGCATGTGGTCCGGGCCCGTGGCGTGTCAGCGCACCGTGATAAACCGGGTCTGAGCAGTGGCCTTCACCGGGTCGCTCCCGCCCACCGGACCGGAGGAACCGTGCCCCGCACCCTCGCCAACGCCCCGATCATGATCCTCAACGGGCCCAACCTCAACCTCCTCGGCCAGCGCCAGCCCGAGATCTACGGCTCCGACACGCTCGCCGACGTGGAGGCCCTGTGCGCCAAGGCCGCGGCCGCGCACGGTGGCACGGTGGACTTCCGGCAGTCCAACCACGAGGGCGAGCTGGTCGACTGGATCCACGAGGCGCGCCTGAACCACGCCGGCATCGTCATCAACCCCGGCGCCTACTCGCACACCTCGGTCGCGATCCTCGACGCGCTCAACACCTGTGACGGCCTGCCCGTGCTGGAGGTCCACATCTCCAACATCCACAAGCGCGAGGAGTTCCGGCACCACTCGTACGTCTCCCTCCGCGCGGACGGGGTCATCGCGGGCTGCGGGGTCCAGGGGTACGTTTTCGGGGTGGAGCGCGTCGCGGCGCTGGTGGGGGCGGGGCAGGCGGACACCTGAGCCGGCCCCGGACAGCGCCCTCAGGCCCCGCCTCAGAGACGTCCGGCGTTCACGATCCGTCGCAGGAAGCGCCGTGTGCGCTCCTGTCGCGGCTCCCCGAAGACCAGCTCGGCGGTGCCGCGCTCCAGGACCACACCACCGTCCAGGAAGCACACCTGGTCCGCGACCTCGCGGGCGAAACCCATCTCGTGTGTCGCCAGCACCATGGTCATGCCCTCGTCCTTCAGATCCCGGACGACGGTGAGGACCTCGCCCACGAGTTCGGGGTCGAGGGCGGCGGTGATCTCGTCGAGGAGGAGCAGCCGGGGCCGCACGGCCAACGCGCGGACGATCGCGACCCGTTGCTGCTGCCCGCCGCTCAGCCGGTCGGGATACTCGCCCGCCCTGGCGCCGAGCCCGAGCCGTTCCAGCAGCTCCCGGGCACGCTCCTCGGCCTCCGCGCGGGCCACACCGTGGACGCGGCGCGGGGCGAGGGTGATGTTCTCCAGGACGGTCATGTGCGGGAAGAGGTTGTACGCCTGGAAGACGACGCCGATCCGACGGCGCACGGCGTCCTGGTCGGCCCGTGGGTCGGTGATCTCCTCGCCGTCCAGCCAGATCGCCCCGTCGTCGATCTCCTCCAGGAGGTTGGCGCAGCGCAGCAGTGTCGACTTGCCGGACCCGGAGGCGCCGATCAGCGCGGTCACCGTGTGCGGGGCGACCTCCAGATCGACGTCACGCAGGACGACCGTACCGCCGAAGGTCTTGCGGACGGACTCCATCCGCAACACCGAGGACTGCTCCGGGAACTCACTCATGGCGTGCCTCCCTGGGCCCGGCGCCGGTCCATGCGGGCCGTGACCCAGTCCGTGAAGCGGGTCATCGGGATGGTCAGTGCGACGAAGACCAGCCCGGCGACGATGTACGGCGTGTAGTTGAGGCTGCGGCCCACGATGATGTCGGCCGCGCGCACGGCGTCGACCGCGCCGCCGATCGACACGAGCCCGGTGTCCTTCTGCAGCGACACCAGGTCGTTGAGCAGCGGCGGCACCTGGCGGCGCACGGCCTGAGGGAGGACGACGTGCCGCAGTGCCTGCCGGTTGGTCAGGCCGAGGGAGCGTGCCGCCGCCCGCTGCGAGGGGTGCACGGACTCGATGCCGGCGCGGAACACCTCGGCGACGTACGCCGAGTACGTCAGCGTCAGTGCGGTACCGCCCAGCAGCACCGGATCGACGGTCACGCCCTGCAGCCGCAGAGCCGGGACGCCCAGGACGACGATCATCAGAGTGATGATGAGCGGCAGTCCGCGGAAGAAGTCGGTGTACGCGGCGGCCAGCGCCCGCACGGGGAAGAAGACCGGGCCGGGCAGGGTGCGCGCGATGGCGATGAGCATGCCGAGGACGAGCACCGCGGCACCGCACACCAGGAGCAGCCGGACGTTGAGCCACAGTCCTTCGAGGACCTGGGGGAACGCCTCGCGCGCGTACCCCCAGTCGAAGAACGTCTCCCTGGTGCGCGGCCAGCCGGGCGCGTTGACGACGATCAGGTAGAGCAGCGCACCTGTGCCCAGGGTCGAGAGCGCGGCGATCGCCGTCGCACGGCGGGCACGCGCACGCTTGTAGGCCTCCCGCTCGATCCGCCGCTGCGAGGGGACGTACGCGTCGTGCCCGTCCCGGATGTCGCCCGGGTCGTCCTGCCCGGACTCCTCCTTCACGACCGTCACTTGAGCACCGGGGCGCCGACGGCGTCGGACAGCCACTGCTTCTCGATCCGCGCCAGTGTGCCGTCCTCGCGGAGGGCGTCCACGGCGTCCGTCACGCACGGAGTGAGCGCGCTGCCCTTGTCGAGGACGAGGCCGAACTGCTCCGGCGTGCCACCCTGGTTCTCGAACTGCCCCACGATCTTCGCGTCCGTCACCTCGGCCGCGGTCATGTAGAAGGCGGTCGGCAGGTCCACCACGATGGCATCGACCTGGCCGTTCTTCAGCGCGGACTTGGCCTGGTCGTTCTTCGCGAAGGCGGCGGCGTCCTGACGGGGCTTCACCACGTCGTTGATGTAGGCGAGGCTGGTGGTGCCGACCTGGGCACCCAGCTTCACGTCCTTGAGGCCGTCGATGCTCGTCGCCTTCGCGGCCTGGGAGTCCTTCAGGGCGACGACGGCCTGGCGCACGTCGTAGTAGCCGGACGAGAAGTCCACAGCCTTCTTGCGCTCGTCGCTGATGGACACCTGGTTGATGTCGAAGTCGAACGTCTTCTCACCCGGCGCGAAGGCCTTGTTGAAGGGCACGGTCTGCCAGACCACGTCGGCCTTGTCGTACCCGAGTTGCTTCGCCACGGCGTACGCGACCGCCGACTCGAAGCCCTCGCCGCCCGCCGGATCGTCGTCCTTGAACCAGGGTTCGTACGCCGGTTTGTCGGTCGCGATCGTCAGCTTGCCGGACGTCTCGGTGCTCAACTCGCCCTTGGCACAGGACTCCTGGGCGGATCCGGAGGCCTTGTCGGAGGCGTTGTCCTCCGGCTGCGGGGCGCAGCCTACGGCGACGGCGAGCAGGGCGACAGCAGCGGCGGCGTACGGGGCGCGGCGCAGGGCGCGAGACGTTCCAGGGACGGCATGCATGGCGGGAGAGTGACAGCGCGGCCTCCCGTTTGTCGAGATCACGGAGGCGTTTGTCCGTATATCGGGAACGGGTGTTGCCGTTTCGTGAACGCTGGACGAGAACCCCGAGGGGCCACCGGCCGAGGGCGGGGATTGAACGGCCGGCGGCCCATACCGCGCAGGAGCCGTCATCCTGTGCGGGACCACTTCCAGTGGACTGCGCCATTGACTGCGCCGGGAGCGCGCGAATGGCACCGGCGTGTGTGTTCGGTTCACACGGGGCGCGTGCGGCGTGTGCTCAACAGCGCGGCCGGGGCGGCGCATCAACTGCTGCCCCGGCACCGGGGACTTCAGGGAGGGACTTCAGGAGGTGGGACTGCCGGGGGTCACCAGCCCCGTGCGTGCCACTCCGGAAGGTGCGGACGCTCCGCGCCCAGCGTCGTGTCGTTGCCGTGGCCCGGGTAGACCCATGTCTCGTCCGGGAGCGCGTCGAAGATCTTCGTCTCGACGTCGTGGATCAGGCTGGCGAACGCCTTCGCGTCCTTACGTGTGTTGCCCACACCTCCCGGGAACAGGCAGTCCCCCGTGAACACATGGGGGTGCCCGTGCGGGTCGTCGTAGACCAGCGCGATCGAACCCGGAGTGTGGCCCACCAGATGGCGCGCGGTCAGCTCGACGCGGCCCACCCGGATCGTGTCGCCGTCGTCGACCGGGACGTCGGTCGGCACCGGGATGCCGTCGGCGTCGTCCCGGCCCGCGTACGTACGCGCGCCCGTGGTCGCCACGACCTCGGCGAGCGCCTGCCAGTGGTCGCCGTGCTGATGGGTGGTGACGACGGACGCGATGCCGTCGCCGCCGATCAGCGTGAGCAGCGTGTGCGCGTCGTTCGCCGCGTCGATCAGCAACTGCTCGTCGGTGGCCCGGCAGCGCAGCAGGTACGCGTTGTTGTTCATCGGGCCCACCGCGACCTTGGAGATCATCAGGTCCTGCAGTTCGTGCACATCCGCAGGGCCGCCGACCGTCACCGCTCCGCTGTACGTCATGGCTGCAAGCCTATAGCGGGGGCAGCGACGGGAGCGTCCCTCCCTCAACGTGCAGCGCGGAGCCGTCGCGGCGGCCCGCCAGCCACCCGAGCAGTTCGGCCCGTTGGCCGCTGACCGTGAGCGCGGGAAGTGGTGGCTCGTAGCCGCCGGCGAGCTGCTGCGCGGAGACGGACTCGACGGCTCCGCTGGGGATCATGCTCCCGTCGTCCTGCTTGATCAGCAGTCCGGGGACATCGGGGTGACCGCGGAACCGGGCGGCCAGGAAGTCGATCTCCCGCTGTGTGAATTCCTCCGGCAGGTCCTCCAGCTCGTACCCGATCCCGAGGTCCACATGGTGGAGCTCCACCTCGATCCAGCGCCGGAACGGCACCCTCGCGGCCTGGTCGGTCACGCCGTTGCGCAGCTCCACGGTGCGCGACCAGTCCACGAAGACCGCGGCGACGTCCTGGAAGCGGTCCGCGCTCTCGCGTACGTCGGCGAGCTGGACGTCCAGGGGGCGCGGTGCGTCCCGCTCGATGTCGGCGTCCCGGGCGGCCCCGGAGGCGTACATGGGGCGCCCCTGGAGGACGTTCACGAGCGCGTCCGCGTTACGGGCGAGGTGGGCGAGGATGTGGCCCCGGGTCCAGCCGGGCAGCCGTGACGGCTCCGGGGCACGGGCGTTGTGCAGTTCGGCGGCTGCGGTGAGGAGCCGCTTGGTCGCGTCACGTACAGATGCCAGGTCGCGCGCGTGATCCATCATGAGGCCGACCCTAGCCCCGCCACTCGATGGGGTGAAGAAGGTGGGCCGCCCCCGCAAATCGAATGCACGTGCTATATGGTCGGGTGCGGCGTCGGGCATGCTGGAAGGCCCGGGATTGTTGTTCAACAGGGAAACAGGACCGGCGCTGTCAGTGGCTCCCCCTAGTCTGTGAAGGGCGGGGGCTTCGCCCCTGCTACTTCACTCAAGAAAGGTGCGGACCGGCGTGGCCGACCGTCTCATCGTCCGTGGCGCGCGCGAGCACAATCTGAAGAACGTCTCGCTCGACCTGCCGCGTGACTCGCTCATCGTCTTCACGGGCCTGTCGGGGTCGGGCAAGTCCTCGCTGGCCTTCGACACCATCTTCGCCGAGGGACAGCGTCGCTACGTGGAGTCACTGTCCTCGTACGCACGGCAGTTCCTCGGCCAGATGGACAAGCCGGACGTGGACTTCATCGAGGGTCTGTCCCCGGCTGTCTCCATCGACCAGAAGTCGACCTCGCGCAACCCGCGCTCGACGGTCGGCACCATCACCGAGGTCTACGACTACCTGCGCCTGCTCTTCGCGCGCATCGGCAAGCCGCACTGCCCCGAGTGCGGCCGCCCGATCTCGCGCCAGTCGCCGCAGGCCATCGTCGACAAGGTCCTGGAGCTTCCGGAGGGGAGCCGCTTCCAGGTGCTGTCGCCGCTGGTCCGCGAGCGTAAGGGCGAATTCGTCGACCTCTTCGCGGACCTCCAGACCAAGGGTTACTCACGCGCGCGCGTGGACGGTCAGACGATCCAGCTGTCGGAGCCGCCGACGCTGAAGAAGCAGGAGAAGCACACCATCGAGGTGGTCGTCGACCGCCTCACGGTGAAGGACTCCGCCAAGCGCCGCCTCACCGATTCCGTGGAGACCGCCCTCGGCCTGTCCGGTGGCATGGTCGTGCTCGACTTCGTCGACCTCCCCGAGGACGACCCCGAGCGCGAGCGCATGTACTCGGAGCACCTGTACTGCGCGTACGACGACCTGTCCTTCGAGGAGCTGGAGCCCCGTTCCTTCTCCTTCAACTCGCCCTTCGGCGCCTGCCCGGACTGCACCGGCATCGGTACGCGTATGGAGGTCGACCCCGAGCTGATCGTCCCGGACGAGGACAAGTCCCTCGACGAGGGCGCCATCCACCCCTGGTCGCACGGGCACACCAAGGACTACTTCGACCGCCAGATCGGTGCCCTCGCGGACGCCCTCGGATTCCGGACGGACATCCCCTACGCGGGCCTGCCGCAGCGCGCCAAGAAGGCCCTGCTCCACGGCCACAAGACGCAGATCGAGGTCCGCTACCGCAACCGGTACGGGCGTGAGCGCGTGTACATGGCGTCCTTCGAGGGTGCCGTCCGCTTCATCAAGCGCCGGCACAGCGAGGCCGAGAGCGACGCGAGCCGTGAGCGCTTCGAGGGCTACATGCGCGAGGTGCCCTGTCCCACCTGTGAGGGCACGCGCCTGAAGCCGATCGTCCTCGCGGTCACCGTCATGGAGAAGTCGATCGCCGAGGTCTCCGCGATGTCCATCAGCGACTGCGCGGACTTCCTGGGCGAGCTGAAGCTCAACGCCCGCGACAAGAAGATCGCCGAACGGGTGCTGAAGGAGGTCAACGAACGGCTGCGGTTCCTGGTCGACGTCGGCCTGGACTACCTCTCGCTGAACCGCGCGGCCGGCACCCTCTCCGGCGGCGAGGCCCAGCGCATCCGCCTGGCCACCCAGATCGGCTCCGGCCTCGTGGGCGTGCTGTACGTCCTCGACGAGCCGTCCATCGGCCTGCACCAGCGCGACAACCACCGGCTGATCGAGACCCTGGTCCGCCTGCGCGACATGGGCAACACGCTCATCGTCGTCGAGCACGACGAGGACACCATCAAGACCGCCGACTGGGTCGTCGACATCGGCCCCGGCGCCGGCGAGCACGGCGGCAAGGTCGTGCACAGCGGTCCACTGAAGGAGCTGCTGGCCAACGCCGAGTCGATGACCGGGCAGTACCTGTCCGGCAAGAAGGAGATCACGCTCCCGGACATCCGCCGCCCCGTCGACCCGGGCCGGGGACTCACCGTGCACGGCGCCCGCGAGAACAACCTCCAGGACATCGACGTGTCCTTCCCCCTGGGCGTTCTCACGGCCGTCACGGGCGTGTCGGGCTCCGGCAAGTCGACGCTGGTCAACGACATCCTGTACACGCACCTGGCCCGCGAGCTGAACGGCGCCCGGACCGTGCCCGGGCGGCACACGCGCGTGGACGGCGACGACCTCGTCGACAAGGTGGTCCACGTCGACCAGTCGCCCATCGGCCGGACCCCGCGGTCCAACCCGGCGACGTACACCGGAGTCTTCGACCACGTCCGCAAGCTGTTCGCCGAGACGACCGAGGCGAAGGTGCGGGGCTACCTGCCCGGTCGCTTCTCGTTCAACGTCAAGGGCGGCCGCTGCGAGAACTGCTCCGGCGACGGCACCATCAAGATCGAGATGAACTTCCTGCCGGACGTGTACGTCCCCTGCGAGGTCTGCCACGGGGCGCGCTACAACCGGGAGACCCTGGAGGTCCACTACAAGGGCAAGTCCATCTCCGAGGTCCTGGACATGCCGATCGAGGAGGCCCTCGGCTTCTTCGAGGCCGTGCCCGCGATCGCCCGCCACCTGAAGACGCTCAACGACGTCGGCCTCGGCTACGTCCGGCTCGGCCAGCCCGCGCCGACGCTGTCCGGCGGCGAGGCGCAGCGCGTCAAGCTCGCGAGCGAGCTGCAGAAGCGGTCCACCGGGCGCACGGTGTACGTGCTCGACGAGCCGACCACCGGTCTGCACTTCGAGGACATCAGCAAGCTCATCACGGTGCTGTCGGGCCTGGTCGACAAGGGCAACACGGTCATCGTCATCGAGCACAACCTCGACGTCATCAAGACCGCCGACTGGATCGTCGACATGGGCCCCGAGGGCGGCAGCGGCGGCGGACTCGTCATCGCCGAGGGCACGCCCGAGCAGGTCGCCGGGGTCCCGGCCAGCCACACCGGCAAGTTCCTCCGGGAGGTCCTGGGTGCCGAGCGCGTCAGCGACGCCGCCCAGGTGAAGGTCCCGCGCAGGGCCTCGGCCAGGAAGACGGTCGCGGCCACGCAGCCGGCCAAGAAGACGGCGACGGCGAAGACCGCCAACAGCACGGCGAGCAAGAAGGCCGCCGCGGCCACGAAGAAGACGTCGCCTGCGAAGAAGACCACGCGGGCACGCAAGGCCTGACGGGGCTCACCGGGACGCGTGAGGCGGACGAGACGCACACACAGGGGCGGCGTCCCGCGGGAACTCCCCGCGGGACGCCGCCCGTTGCGCTGACGCCCACCTGCGGTGCGGCAGCGTGGTGACGGTTAAAGATCGCCCAGTTCCGTGGCGTACGGCGGTTCCGCGCCGGCCCGGGAGCAGGTGATCGCAGCCGCACGCGCCGCGAACCGCAGGAGTCGCCTCCAGCCGTCGGCCCCCAGTCCCGCCAGCGCCTCCGAGGACAGGGCGTCCCACGCGGACAGGCCGTGCAGCAGGGCCGCGTTGACCGTGTCGCCCGCACCGATGGTGTCCACGACGTCGACGCGTTCGCCCGGTACGGAGTGCTCGGCGCCGTCGCGGGTGAAGACCGTCAGCCCGTCGCCGCCGTGGGTGACCACGACGGCCGAGGGACCGGACGCCAGCCACTCGCGGGGGGTGCCGCCGAGCCATCTGGCGTCCTCTTCGGAGAGCTTCAGCAGGGACACCGACGGCAACCAGCTCTTGAACCGGGCGCGGTAGGCGTCCGCGTCCGGGATCAGCCCTGCCCGGATGTTCGGGTCGAGCGCGGTGAACACCCCCTGCGCGGCAGCGGTCCGCATCAGCTCCTCGTACGCGCTTGCGCCGGGCTCCAGGACGAGCGAGCAGGTGCCGAAGGACACCGCCCTCGTGCCGGCGGGCAGGCGATCGGGGGCCTCGAACAAACGGTCCGCGGTGCCCTCCACGTAGAAGGAGTACGCGGCCGAGCCGCTGGCGTCTATCGAGGCCACGGCGAGGGTCGTCGGCTCCGTGCCGCGCTGCACGGGGGTCACGTCGACACCCGCCGCGCGCAGCCCGTCCAGCAGCGCCTCACCGAAGGCATCGCGCGAGACACGGGAAGAGAAGGCGGTGGGCGAGCCGAGGCGGCCGAGGGCCACCGCCGTGTTGTAGGGCCCGCCGCCGCGAGCGGGCTGCAGGCCCACGAGGGCGCCCGCGCCCTGCGGCACCAGGTCGATCAGGGCCTCACCGGCGACGACGATCACGAGAGGGATCCTTTCTCGGGACTCTCCGGACGGGTGGTGCGCTCGCGGTTCTCCGGACAGCCGCACGAACTGCGGTGGACGAACGTGGAGGGGAGGCGGACGGTGCGGGCGTCCTGCTCCGGCGTGGCCAACCGCTCCAGCAGCAGCCGCACGGCCTGCCCGCCGATCTCCTTGCTGGGCTGGGCGATGGCGGTGAGCCGTGGGTGGAACAGATCCGCCCACGCGAAGTCGTCGAAGCAGCACAGCGCGACATCGTCCGGAACGGAGACGCCCAGCTCGCCCAGGGCACGAAGGGCGCCGATGGTCATGGCGTTGTTGCCGGTGACGAGCGCCGTCGGAGGGCTCGACCGGGTGAGCAGCTCACGGGTGACCCGCCGGGACACCTCCGCGTCGGAGTCGCCTCGGGCCACGAGCCACTCGTCGTAGGGGAGTCCGGCGGTCCGGAGGCCGAGCCGGTAGCCGGTGGTCCGCTCGTCCGTGGTGCTGAGGCCGGACAGACCCGCGACCAGCCCGATGCGCCGGTGACCGAGGCCGGCGAGATGCCTGACCAGCTGTGCCATGGGCTCGGTGTTCTCGGTGCAGACCTGGTCGAAGCGGAACGGGTCGCCCTCGGGTGCGGTGACCAGCCGGTCCAGGAACACGGTCGGGACGTCGTGTCGGCGGAGGTGGTCCAGGAGCCCCTCCGGCCGTGCCGAGGGCGCGACGATCATGCCGTCCACCCGCCGCTCGTGCAGGAGCTGGACGACCTTCCGCTCGTGCTCCGGGTCGTCGTGCGGGTCGGCGATCAGCAGGCTGTAACCGTGCTCCAGCGCGCCGGCCTCGACGCCCTGGAGGATCTCCGTGAAGTACGGGTTGCTGACCGCCGACACGGCGAGCCCGATGGACCGCGTCCGCGAGGTCACCAGGGAACGGGCCAGCGTGTTGGGCGTGTAGCCGAGCGCCTCGATGGCGTCGAGGACCAGTTGGCGGGTGCGCGGTCGCACCGCGCGCGTGTTGTTCAGCACGTGCGAGACGGTCGCCACGGACACACCCGCGTGCTGTGCGACGTCGACCATCGTGGCCAAGACCGACCCCTTCCCGGACTCAGTGGGCTGCCTGGGCGGGAAGCTATCGCATTCGGAGAGGGACGTAAACGTTTACGCAAGCGTTTACGTCTCCGGGCGCAGGTGCCCGCGCATCCAGACGGCTACAGGGGGAGGAGGGGGTGCTGGGACAGATCACTCCCAGTCCCAGCCGATGCCCAGGATCCCGGAGCGGACGCGGGGCTCGACCAGGTGGACCGAGCGGTGCCGATGGCTCAGGGGCAGCTCGTGGTGGCCGCTTCGCGGGGCTGCCGCCGTGTGCTGGGTGAAGCGGTGGCAGCGCTCGGGCAGGGCCCGCTCGTCGAAGCCGACCTGGAGCGCGTACTGCCCGCCCGAGCAGCCGAACCCGCGGACGTACTCGTGGGACACCCCGGCCGTGCCGTCCTCGACCCGGTACCGGAACAGGCAGGTGTCCCCTGTGCGCAGCCGGATGTCGAAGAGCAGCTCCGCGACGAGCACTCCGGTGTCGTGGTGCCACCGCACACGTCCGGTGCGGCAGTTCTCCAGGGCGCGCACGGCCATGCGCTCCGGCGCGCATCCCGGGTCACCGTGGTGTACGGCCACATAGCGGTCCACGCCGTCCTTATGGGCCCGGACTATGTGGTGGGACTCGCGGGCCAGCAGTTCACGGCTCGGCCCGATCCGTACGCGTTCGTGGTGGCCGAGGGTGTGCAGGCCGCCGTCGAGCGGCGCCTCCAGCTCGGCCAGGAGCTGCTCCAGTACGCCCGACGCCTCCACGAGGGAGCGGTACGAGCGGCCCGCCGGACGTTCCGGGCCCAGGCGCTCCTCTGTCTCGGCGAGCAGCCGGATCAGTGACTCGTCGGGGACGTGGAGGATCTCCTCCAGGGCGCGCACGGCACGCAGGGACTCGGGGCGCTGGGGCCGACGGGCACCCTGCTGCCAGTAGCTCAGGCTGGTCACGCCGACCTTGACCCCGTAGCGCGACAGATGGTGCTGGACGCGTTGCAGTGGCAGTCCGCGCGCGGCGATGGCGGCGCGCAGGGCCACATGGAAAGGGCCGCATCGCAAGGCCGTCTCCAGTTCCGCCGCGGTGAGGTCCGCCTCCGTCGTGACGACGTCCGCGTGCTCTGTGCCGTGCCGCATGCAGGGGCCTCTCTGTCCGGGGGTTCGACGGCTGCTCGGACCGTTCGCGTGCGCCGGCCGGGCGCCCGGTGGGCGCCGGGGCTCGGTGTACCGGCACTTCGTGCCCTCATGTGGGCTGTTCACCGCGCCGGGCCACCCCGCATTGAAGCGTGTTGACCATGCTCCGACAACACCTGGTGCGCAATACCCGCTCACTCGTCAGGCGGTCGGCGACCCCGGACCGGTGGTGGCGAGCGGCCAGGCCCCCCAACTCCGTGTCGGACGAAGCGGTTCGAGCGGAGGCGAGAACACGGACGGCGCCGACGACCACCGCCGCGTCCCGGCTGCCCTGGCTGTCGCGGCCGTCCTGACCGCCCCGACCCACCCGGAGCCGGGCCGGCACGGGGTGTGAGCGAGACGGGTGAGCGGGGTTCGCGGGGACGGTGGGGCTCTGTCCACAGGCCCGCCGCGATGTCGGTCCCCGCCAGTAGGGTGTGGAACATGGCCGACCCCTCCAGCTACCGCCCCAAGCCGGGACAGATTCCCGACTCACCCGGGGTCTACAAGTTCCGTGACGAGCACCGCCGGGTGATCTACGTCGGGAAGGCAAAGAGCCTGCGCCAGCGCCTGGCGAACTACTTCCAGGACCTGGCGGGCCTGCACCCGCGCACCCGCACGATGGTCACCACGGCCGCGTCCGTGGAGTGGACGGTGGTGTCCACGGAGGTGGAGGCTCTTCAGCTGGAGTACTCCTGGATCAAGGAGTACGACCCCCGATTCAACGTCAAGTACCGCGACGACAAGAGCTACCCGTACCTCGCGGTCACCATGAACGAAGAGTTCCCGCGCGTGCAGGTGATGCGCGGTCACAAGAAAAAGGGCGTGCGCTACTTCGGGCCGTACGCGCACGCGTGGGCGATCCGCGACACCGTGGATCTGATGCTGCGCGTCTTCCCCGTCCGCACCTGCTCGGCGGGCGTGTTCAAGAACGCGGCCCGTACCGGCCGGCCCTGCCTCCTCGGCTACATCGGCAAGTGCTCGGCCCCCTGCGTCGAGCGGATCTCCCCCGAGGACCACCGCGAACTGGCCGACGAGTTCTGCGACTTCATGACCGGCCGCACCGGCACATACATCCGCCGGCTTGAGAAGCAGATGATGGAGGCGGCCGACGAGATGGAGTACGAGCGGGCCGCCCGCCTGCGCGACGACGTCGAGGCCCTGAAGAAGGCCATGGAGAAGAACGCGGTCGTGCTCGCCGACGCGACCGACGCGGACCTGATCGCGGTCGCCGAGGACGAGCTGGAGGCGGCCGTGCAGATCTTCCATGTGCGCGGCGGACGCGTCCGCGGCCAGCGCGGCTGGGTCACCGACAAGGTCGAGGCGGTCACCACGGGTGATCTGGTCGAGCACGCCCTCCAGCAGCTCTACGGCGAGGAGACCGGCGACGCCGTCCCCAAGGAGGTGCTGGTCCCCGCGTTGCCCGACCCGGTGGACCCCGTCCAGCAGTGGCTGACGGACCGCCGCAGCTCGGGCGTGTCGTTGCGCATCCCGCAGCGCGGCGACAAGAAAGCCCTCATGGAGACCGTGCAGCGCAACGCCCAGCAGGCGCTCGCGCTGCACAAGACCAAGCGCGCCTCCGACCTGACCACCCGCTCGCGAGCCCTGGAGGAGATCGCCGAGGCCCTGGACCTGGACAGCGCGCCCCTCAGGATCGAGTGCTACGACATCTCGCACCTCCAGGGCGACGACGTCGTGGCCTCCATGGTCGTCTTCGAGGACGGCCTGCAGCGCAAGAGCGAGTACCGCCGCTTCCAGATCAAGGGCTTCGAGGGCCAGGACGACGTCCGCTCCATGCACGAGGTGATCACTCGGCGCTTCAAGCGGTATCTCGCCGAGAAGGAGAAGACCGGCGAGTGGGCCGACGGTGAGGACGCCGACACCACCGAGCAGCTCAAGGACGAAGAAGGCCGCCCCAAGCGCTTCGCCTACCCGCCCCAGCTCGTCGTCGTGGACGGCGGGCAGCCGCAGGTCGCCGCCGCCCGCAGGGCCCTCGACGAGCTCGGCATCGACGACATCGCCGTGTGCGGACTCGCCAAGCGCCTGGAGGAGGTCTGGGTACCCGAAGAGGAGGACCCGGTCGTCCTGCCTCGTACCAGCGAGGGCCTGTACCTGCTCCAGCGCGTCCGCGACGAGGCCCACCGCTTCGCCATCACCTACCAGCGCACCAAGCGGGCCAAGCGCTTCAGGGCCGGTCCGCTGGACGAGGTGCCGGGCCTCGGCGAGACCCGCAAACAGGCACTGGTCAAGCACTTCGGCTCGGTGCGGAAGCTGCGGTCCGCGACGATCGACCAGATCTGCGAGGTCCCCGGCATAGGTCGCAAGACGGCCGAGACGATCGCCGCGGCCCTGGCAGCCGCCGCGCCGGCCGCACCCGCCGTGAACACGGCGACCGGAGAGATCATGGAATACGAAGCAGACGAGGCAGACGGGATGCCCGAGACGACGGCGGGCCCCTCGGGGGAGCCCGTGACCGCGGGCGCCCCGGACGAACGACGGGGGCAGGAGACATGACCGAGCACGACACGCGCGAACAAGAACACCAGGAACACACGGCACGGCGCGAGGAAGCCCCCACGGAAGCGGGTGAGCACGCCTCCCAGCACCCAGCGCCCCAGGAAGACGGAGCAGACGTGAGTACGGGCATCGAATCGGCCGCGGTCCCCGAGGCGGCCATCCCCGAGCTGGTCATCATCTCCGGCATGTCCGGCGCCGGACGGTCGACGGCCGCCAAGTGCCTGGAGGACCTCGGCTGGTTCGTCGTCGACAACCTGCCGCCCGCGCTGATCCCCACCATGGTGGAGCTCGGCGCCCGCTCCCAGGGCAATGTGGCGCGGATCGCGGTCGTCGTGGACGTCCGCGGCCGCCGCTTCTTCGACAACCTTCGCGAGTCCCTCGCGGACCTGGCGGCGAAGCACGTCACCCGGCGGATCGTGTTCCTGGAGTCCTCCGACGAGGCCCTGGTCCGCCGCTTCGAGTCCGTACGGCGACCGCACCCCCTCCAGGGCGACGGCCGCATCGTCGACGGCATCGCCGCCGAGCGCGAGCTGCTGCGCGAGCTGCGCGGCGACGCCGACCTGGTGATCGACACCTCCAGCCTGAACGTGCACGAGCTGCGCGCCAAGATGGACGCCCAGTTCGCCGGCGAGGAAGAGCCCGAGCTGCGGGCCACCGTCATGTCCTTCGGCTTCAAGTACGGCCTTCCGGTGGACGCCGACCTGGTCGTGGACATGCGCTTCCTGCCGAACCCGCACTGGGTCCCCGAGCTGCGCCCCTACACCGGGCTCAACGAGGAGGTGTCCAACTACGTCTTCAACCAGCCCGGAGCCAAGGAGTTCCTCGACCGCTACGCGGAGCTGCTGCAGCTCATCGCCGCCGGCTACCGCCGTGAGGGCAAGCGGTACGTGACCGTCGCGGTCGGCTGCACCGGCGGCAAGCACCGCTCGGTCGCCACCTCCGAGAAGCTCGCCGCCCGCCTCGCCTCCCAGGGCGTGGAGACCGTGGTCGTGCACCGCGACATGGGCCGCGAATGACGGGACGTGCCGCTCTGCGGCTGAGCAGACTGCGGAGGGTCAGCCAGGACGAGCGAGGGGGCAGACCCGCCGCTGCCCGCGGCGGGCGGGTACGCCGCCGGGGCGCCCAGCCCAAGGTGGTCGCACTCGGCGGCGGCATGGGCCTGTCCGCCTCGCTCGCCGCACTGCGCCGGATCACCGGAGACCTCACGGCCGTCGTCACCGTGGCCGACGACGGTGGCTCCAGCGGGCGCCTGCGTGACGAGCTGGGTGTGCTCCCGCCCGGCGACCTGCGCAAGGCGCTGGCCGCGCTGTGCGGCGACGACGACTGGGGGCAGACCTGGGCCCGTGTCATCCAGCACCGCTTCCAGAGCAAGGGCGACCTGCACGAGCACGCGGTCGGCAACCTGCTGATCGTCGCCCTGTGGGAGCAGCTCGGCGACCACGTCCAGGCCCTCGACCTGGTCGGCCGGCTCCTGGGCGCCCACGGCCGGGTGCTGCCCATGTCCGCCGTACCCCTGGAACTCCAGGCGCTGGTCAAAGGCCACGACCCGCAGCGCCCGGACGACGTCGACACCGTACGGGGACAGGCGACCGTCGCGCTCACGCCCGGCGAGGTGCAGTCCGTGCACCTCGTGCCGCACGACCCGCCCGCGGTCCCCGAGGCCGTCGAGGCGGTCATGGACGCGGACTGGGTGGTGCTCGGACCGGGCTCCTGGTTCTCGTCGGTCATCCCGCACCTCCTCGTGCCCGAGCTGCTCGGCGCCCTCACCCAGACGAAGGCGCGCCGGGTGCTGTCCTTGAACCTCGCACCGCAGCCCGGAGAAACCGAGGGCTTCTCCCCGCAGCGTCATTTGGAGGTTTTGGCACGACACGCCCCTAAACTCGCCCTGGACGTGGTGCTGGCCGACACGGCCGCCGTGCCCGACCGCGCGTCGCTCACCGACGCGGCCAAGCGGTTCGGTGCCGCGGTCGAGCTGGCCCCGGTGGCCCGGACCGACGGCTCGCCGCGGCACGACCCGGAGCTGCTGGCCGCCGCGTACGACCGTATTTTTCGGATGCATGGAAGGATCGGCCCATGGCGATGACGGCAGCGGTGAAGGACGAGATCTCCCGGCTACCCGTCACCCGGACCTGCTGCAGAAAGGCGGAGGTCTCGGCGATCCTGCGGTTCGCGGGCGGGCTGCACCTGGTGAGCGGCCGCATCGTGATCGAGGCGGAGCTTGACACCGCGATGGCGGCGCGCCGGCTCAAGCGGGACATCCTGGAGATCTTCGGCCACAGCTCCGAGCTGATCGTGATGGCACCCGGCGGACTGCGCCGCGGCTCCCGCTACGTGGTGCGCGTGGTCGCGGGCGGCGACCAGCTGGCCCGCCAGACCGGACTCGTCGACGGCCGGGGCCGCCCGATCCGGGGCCTGCCCCCTCAGGTCGTCTCCGGGGCGACCTGTGACGCGGAGGCGGCCTGGCGCGGGGCGTTCCTGTCGCACGGCTCGCTGACCGAGCCCGGCCGCTCGTCCTCCCTGGAGGTGACCTGCCCGGGCCCGGAAGCCGCGCTCGCCCTGGTCGGCGCGGCCCGCCGACTGTCGATCGCCGCGAAGGCCCGCGAGGTACGGGGCGTGGACCGGGTAGTCGTCCGGGACGGCGACGCGATCGGCGCGCTTCTCACCCGTCTCGGCGCCCACGAGTCCGTGCTGGCCTGGGAGGAGCGGCGGATGCGCCGCGAGGTCCGCGCCACGGCGAACCGCCTCGCCAACTTCGACGACGCCAACCTGCGCCGTTCGGCCCGCGCGGCCGTGGCCGCCGGAGCCCGGGTCCAGCGCGCCCTGGAGATCCTGGCCGACGAGGTGCCCGAGCACCTCGCGGCCGCCGGCCGCCTCCGCATGGAGCACAAGCAGGCCTCCCTGGAGGAGCTGGGCGCGCTCGCCGACCCGCCGCTGACCAAGGACGCCGTCGCGGGCCGTATCCGCCGGCTGCTGGCCATGGCCGACAAGCGGGCCGCCGATCTCGGCATCCCCGGCACCGAGTCCAACCTCACCGAGGAGATGGCCGACAACCTGGTGGGATGACTACCGTCGGCCTGATGGGATGACTGCCCGTCAGACGAGATCTCGGGTTCGCCGACACGCCGGTGCCCGTCGCCCGCATGGGGCGTT
This sequence comes from Streptomyces acidicola, assembly GCF_009377235.1. GTDB lineage: Bacteria > Actinomycetota > Actinomycetes > Streptomycetales > Streptomycetaceae > Streptomyces > Streptomyces acidicola. The sequence goes on along the minus strand of NZ_VMNX01000029.1, from coordinate 15,514 downwards.
CGGCACCGGCGTTCGTCGTTCTTGGGAACTCCATTGCGCCTTCCTGACGCACCCTTGACTCGATCATGAACTGTCATGAGCCTGGCATGGTTCGCCGCGTGGCGAACCACTGCAAGGGGGGCTTATGAGACGAAAAGCGAGACCGATCCTCGCTGTTGGCGCGCTCCTGCTCGGCGGCGCGGGACTCGCACCCATCGCCCACGCCGCGGAGACGAGCGGTTCTCCCGACGGGGACGAGGTCAAGGTCTACCGAGCCGAGGTCACCCGGCAGCAGATACCCCTGCTGCTCGCGGCCGGCCAGGACAGTCACGAACTCGGCGAACAGGCACCCGACAAGGGCAGGGCCACCGTCGAGGTCTACCTGACCGACAAGCAGGCCGAGGGGCTGGCACAAAAGGGCGTCGACCTCAAGGAGCACACGCTCACGGCGAAGGCACGCGCGCGCGTGGCCGCCGCCGGGGAGGGGGTCTACCGGCCCTACAGCGGGGCGGGCAACCTCAAGGAGGAGATCATCCGGACGGGCCAGGAGCACCCGTCCCTCACCAAGGTGGTCTCCATCGGCAAGACCCTCCAGGGACAGGACATCCTGGCCCTCAAGCTCACCAAGAACGCCAAGAACGCCAAGGACGGCGCCAAGCCCTCCGTCCTGTACATGTCCAACCAGCACGCGCGCGAGTGGATCACGCCGGAGATGACCCGGCGCCTGATGCACCACTACCTGGACAACTACGGGACCGACAAGCGCATCAAGAAGATCGTCGACTCGACCGAACTGTGGTTCGTGCTCTCCGCCAACCCGGACGGCTACGACTTCACCCACCAGGCCGACGGCGACCGCCAGTGGCGCAAGAACATGCGCGACAACAACGGCGACGGCCAGATCGCCATCGGCGACGGCGTCGACCTCAACCGCAACTTCGCCTACAAGTGGGGCTACGACGACGAGGGTTCGTCCCCCTTCCCCACTAGCCAGACCTACCGCGGCGCCGGCCCGAACTCCGAGCCCGAGACCAAGGCCCTCGACGCCTTCGAGAAGCGCATCGGCTTCAAGTACGGCATCAACTACCACTCGGCCGCCGAACTGCTCCTCTACGGAGTCGGCTGGCAGGTGGCCACTCCCACCCCGGACGACGTGCTCTACAAGTCCCTCGCCGGCACACCCGAGAACTCGGCGATCCCGGGCTACCACCCGCAGCTCTCCTCCGAGCTCTACACGACCAACGGCGAGGCGGACGGCCACGCGGCCAACGTCAACGGCACGGCGATGTTCACCCCGGAGATGTCGACCTGTGAGACGGCGTCCAACGCCGACCCGGACGACGCCTGGGAGGCCAGGGACTGCGGGTCGATCTTCACCTTCCCGGACGACGAGAAGCTGATCCAGCAGGAGTTCGAGAAGAACATCCCGTTCGCGCTCTCCGTCGCCGAGTCCGCCGCGAAGCCCGACCAGCCGAAGTCCTCGGTGGGGATCGACGCCCCCGACTTCACCCCGGCGCCCTTCACCACGTCGTACTCGCGCGGCGCCGACCAGGAGGTCTCCGTCGTCGTACGGAAGTCCGTGCGCGACAAGGAGCTCAAGTACCGCGTCAACGGCGGCCGAACACACGACATGGCGCTCATGCCCTGGAAGGGCGGCGAGACCTACGGCGGTGAGGACAACCTGTACTTCGACGAGTACCGGGCCAAGGTCGCGGACGGCGACCCCGGCGACAAGGTCGAGGTCTGGTTCACCGGCGAGACGAAGAGCGGCAGGCCCACCTTCAGCGAGCACTTCACGTACACGGTCGCCGAGCGGCCCAGGGCGGACACCCTCGTGGTCGCCGAGGAGGGCGCGGCCGCGACCCAGGCACAGACCTACGTGGACGCGCTCAAGGCGAACGGCAAGAAGGCGGTCGTCTGGGACGTCGCCACCCAGGGCGCCCCCGACGCCCTCGGCGTCCTCGGCCACTTCACGACGGTCGTCCACTCCACGGGCGCCGCCCGCCCGGGCAACGCCACCCAGCTCGAACTGCGCGCCTTCCTCAACGAGGGCGGCAAGCTGATCGAGGCGGGCGAGAGCGCCGGCGGTTCCGTCGACCTCGGCGGGGGCACCCTGTCGAACGACTTCAGCCAGTACTACCTGGGCGCCTACACCCGTACGTCCCTGTCGAACGCCACCGCCTTCGCGGGCAGCGGCAAGCTCGGGGGCGCCACGGCAACGCTCGGCGACGCGCCCGGCAATCCGCTGAACTCGGCCGGATCGTTCAGTGTCACCTCGGACATCCTGCCCCTGGAGACGTTCCCGCAGTTCGAGAGCGCCGGCGCGGGCCAGTACCCCGGGACCGTCAACCCGTTCGGCCCGTACGAGGGCGCGTCCATGGCGGCCGCCACGCACAGCGACTACGCCTGGAACCGCCTCACCCGCACCATCGACCTCACCTCCGTGAGCGCCACCGACAAGCCCGCCCTGCGCACCCAGCTCCTGTGGGACACCGAGGAAGGCTACGACCACGCGGTACTGGAGGCGCGCACGGCGGGGGCAGACGACTGGACCACGCTCCCGGAGGCGGGCGGCGCCACCTCCACGGCCGTGCCCGCCGAGTGCGGGGCCGGGTTCTTCATCCAGACGCACCCGGCTCTGAAGCGCTATCTGACACTCGGCGACAGCGGCTGCACGCCCACCGGCACCAGCGGCACCTGGAACAGCTTCACCGGAGCCTCCGACGGCTGGCAGCAGGTCGAGTTCGACCTGTCCGCGTATGCCGGGAAGACGGTCGAGGTCTCGATCGGCTACATCACGGATCCCGGTTCCGGCGGCCGCGGCGTTCTCGCCGACAACGCGTCCGTCGTCATCGGCGGCACGGCCGGTCAGACCGAGGGCTTCGAGACGTCCCTGGGCGCGTGGAGCACACCCGGACCGCCCGCGGGCAGCCCGGCGGTCGTCAAGGACTGGGGCCTGTCCGGCGAGTTGTTCAAGACGTACGGAGCGGTCACCACCGGGGACACCGTCCTGCTGGGCTTCGGCCTGGAGCACGTCAGCGCGGCCGCCGACCGCACGGCTCTGCTGCGCAGGGCGCTGGACGCACTGAAGGGCTGACACCGAAGGTCACCGACCAGAGGCCGGTGTCCGATATCTGGTAATCAGCCTGCAAAAACAGGGCGGTCCGTACCTCTACTGACAGGTACGGGCCGCCCTGTCGTGTATAGGGCGTGCTTGATGCCACTCCCGCCGCCTCAGGGAGGTAGGGTCGTATGCGGTCGGGGACATCCCATTACAGCTCGCCGGTCTCGTAACCGGCGTACCAACGAGGAGATCGGTTCGTGACGATCCGCGTAGGCATCAACGGCTTTGGCCGCATCGGTCGTAACTACTTCCGCGCGCTGCTGGAGCAGGGTGCAGACATTGAGATCGTGGCTGTCAACGACCTGGGTGACACCGCGACCACCGCGCACCTGCTGAAGTACGACACCATCCTGGGCCGTCTGAAGGCCGAGGTGTCCCACACCGAGGACACCATCACCGTCGACGGCAAGACGATCAAGGTCCTGTCCGAGCGCAACCCCTCCGACATCCCCTGGGGCGAGCTGGGCGTCGACATCGTCATCGAGTCGACCGGCATCTTCACGAAGAAGGCCGACGCCGAGAAGCACATCGCCGGCGGCGCCAAGAAGGTCCTCATCTCGGCTCCGGCCAAGGACGAGGACATCACCATCGTGATGGGCGTCAACCAGGACAAGTACGACCCGGCGAACCACCACGTCATCTCCAACGCCTCCTGCACCACCAACTGTGTGGCTCCGATGGCGAAGGTCCTCGACGAGAACTTCGGCATCGTCAAGGGCCTGATGACGACGGTGCACGCGTACACGAACGACCAGCGCATCCTGGACTTCCCGCACAAGGACCTGCGCCGCGCCCGTGCCGCCGCCGAGAACATCATCCCGACCACCACCGGTGCCGCCAAGGCCACCGCCCTGGTTCTGCCGCAGCTCAAGGGCAAGCTGGACGGCATCGCGATGCGCGTCCCGGTCCCGACCGGCTCGGTCACCGACCTCGTCATCGAGCTCGACCGCGAGGTCACCAAGGACGAGATCAACACCGCCTTCCAGAAGGCCGCCGAGGGTCAGCTGAAGGGCATCCTCGAGTACACCGAGGACCAGATCGTCTCCTCGGACATCGTCAACTGGCCGGCCTCCTGCACCTTCGACTCCTCCCTGACCATGGTCCAGGGCAAGCAGGTCAAGGTCGTCGGCTGGTACGACAACGAGTGGGGCTACTCCAACCGCCTCGTCGACCTCACGGTCTTCGTCGGCGGCCGGCTCTGAGGCCCGGAGCAGGCACTTCGATGTGAGGCAGGGCTCGGTCAGCGCACCGCCGCGCTGACCGAGCCCTGCTGTACGTACGGATCGATCAGCCCTCCGGCCACAAGAGCCCTCCCTCAGGAGTCCCCCATGAAGACAATCGACGAACTCCTCGCCGAAGGCGTCGGCGGCAAGCGGGTCTTTGTCCGCGCCGACCTCAACGTGCCGCTCGACGGCACCGTCATCACCGACGACGGCCGCATCCGCGCCGTCGTGCCCACCGTCAAGGCCCTCGCCGAGGCGGGTGCCCGCGTGGTCGTCGCCTCGCACCTCGGCCGTCCCAAGGGCGCCCCGGACCCGGCCTTCTCGCTCGCCCCGGCCGCCGCCCGGCTCGGTGAACTCCTCGGCACCGATGTGGAGTTCGCGACCGACACGGTCGGCGAGTCCGCCAGGACCACGGTGGCGGCCCTGACCGGCGGCCAGGTCGCGGTCATCGAGAACCTCCGCTTCAACCCCGGCGAGACCTCCAAGGACGACGCCGAGCGCGGCGCCTTCGCGGACCAGCTGGCCGCCCTCGCCGACGTCTACGTGGGCGACGGCTTCGGCGCCGTGCACCGCAGGCACGCCTCCGTGTACGACCTCCCGGCCCGGCTGCCGCACGCCGCCGGCTACCTGATCGCGAACGAGGTCACCGTCCTCAAGAAGCTCACCGAGGACGTCCAGCGCCCTTACGTCGTCGTGCTCGGCGGTGCCAAGGTCTCCGACAAACTCGCCGTCATCGACCAACTGCTCGGCAAGGCCGACCGCATCCTCATCGGCGGCGGCATGGCGTACACCTTCCTCAAGGCCAAGGGGTACGAGATCGGCACGTCGCTCGTCCAGGAGGACCAGATCCCGGCGGTCATCGAGTACATCGAGCGCGCGGAGAAGACCGGCGTCGAGCTGGTCCTGCCGGTCGACACGCTGGTCGCGCCCGCGTTCCCGGACCTGAAGACCAAGGCTCCCGCCCACCCCACCGCCGTCGCCGCGGACGCCATCCCGGCCGATCAGCTGGGTCTCGACATCGGTCCGGAGACCCGCAAGCTCTACACCTCGAAGATCACCGACGCGGCCACCGTCTTCTGGAACGGCCCGATGGGCGTCTTCGAACACCCCGATTTCGCCGAGGGCACCAAGGCGGTCGCCCAGGCACTCGTCGATTCCAAGGCCTTCACGGTCGTCGGCGGCGGTGACTCCGCCGCGGCTGTGCGCATCCTGGGCTTCGACGAGGCCGCATTCGGCCACATCTCGACCGGGGGCGGCGCCTCCCTCGAATACCTCGAGGGCAAGACGCTCCCCGGCCTCGCCGCACTGGAGGACTGAACCACATGACTGCCACTGCCCAAGGGCGAACGCCGCTGATGGCGGGCAACTGGAAGATGAACCTCAACCACCTTGAGGCCATCGCCCACGTCCAGAAGCTCGCCTTCGCCCTGGCCGACAAGGACTACGAGGCCGTCGAGGTCGCCGTCCTGCCGCCCTTCACCGACCTGCGCTCCGTGCAGACCCTGGTCGACGGCGACAAGCTCAAGATCAAGTTCGGTGCCCAGGACATCTCGGCCCACGACGGTGGCGCCTACACCGGCGAGATCTCCGGCTCGATGCTGGCCAAGCTCAAGTGCACCTTCGTGGCCGTCGGCCACTCCGAGCGCCGCCAGTACCACAACGAGACCGACGAGCTCTGCAACGCCAAGGTCAAGGCCGCCTTCAAGCACGGCATCACCCCGATCCTGTGCGTCGGCGAGGAGCTGGAGATCCGCGAGGCGGGCAACCACGTCACGCACACGCTCGCCCAGGTCGAGGGCGGCCTGAAGGGTGTCCCCGCCGAGCAGGTCGAGTCGATCGTGATCGCGTACGAGCCGGTCTGGGCCATCGGCACCGGCAAGGTCTGCGGCGCCGCGGACGCCCAGGAGGTCTGCGCGGCCGTCCGCGGCAAGATCGCCGAGCTGTACTCGCAGGAGGTGGCCGACCAGGTCCGCATCCAGTACGGCGGCTCCGTCAAGGCCGGCAACGTCGCGGAGATCATGGCGCAGGCCGACATCGACGGTGCCCTGGTCGGGGGCGCCTCCCTGGACGCCGACGAGTTCGTCAAGATCGTGCGGTTCCGCGACCAGTAAGTGTGCGGTGGGGGCGATCCGTCGTACCCTTGCGGGGGCCGACAGGTATGAAGGACCATGCCGCCCGGCCCCCGTCGTCGATATCAGTCCGAGGAAGTTGGTCCAGCCGTGGTTATGGGGTTCTCGATCGCCCTGATCGTCTTCAGCCTGCTGCTGATGCTGCTGGTGCTGATGCACAAGGGGAAGGGCGGCGGCCTCTCCGACATGTTCGGTGGCGGCATGCAGTCGTCCGTCGGCGGCTCCTCGGTCGCCGAGCGCAACCTCGACCGGATCACCGTGGTGGTCGGTCTGCTGTGGTTCGCGTGCATTGTCGTACTCGGCATCCTGATGAAGGTCAACAACTGACCGACAGGCCCCCGGTACGGCACCGCGTCACAGACGCACCAATCCGCACGTAAAGCCCCATGCTCGGTACGCGCCCAACCGCGCGGCCTATCATGGGGCTTGCGTCTTGGGTGCGGGGTGTAACTCCAATCACTGGACGCGCGTTGGGCCTTACGTAGACTGAGGCGCTCGCGGCGAAGCGTCACGCCGACTCGCTTCGCGGCACCATCACGCAGGGAGTTACGACCGTGGCAAGTGGCAACGCGATCCGAGGAAGCCGGGTCGGGGCGGGGCCGATGGGCGAGGCCGAGCGCGGCGAGTCCGCTCCCCGGCTGCGCATCTCCTTCTGGTGCTCCAACGGGCACGAGACCCAGCCCAGCTTCGCCAGCGACGCGCAGGTTCCCGACACCTGGGACTGCCCCCGCTGCGGCTTCCCCGCAGGACAGGACCGGGACAACCCGCCGGACCCGCCGCGCACCGAGCCGTACAAGACGCACCTCGCGTACGTACGGGAGCGGCGCAGCGACGCCGACGGCGAGGCCATCCTCGCCGAGGCGCTCGCCAAACTGCGAGGCGAGATCTAGGAGTTGAGAACCGGCCGGGCACCCTCAGGTGCCTGGCCGGAGGCGTTCGGCGCGAGGCCGGGCGTACCGGTCACACGCACCCCCGAACTCTTGTTTCCCCAGCTCAGCCCCGTTGTCAGTGGCACCCTCTAGGGTTTGTGCATCGATGACGTGAGGGGGACACGTGACGACGGGTGGGCAAGGGGCCACGGCGCCCTGGAGCGGAGCGTTCACGCGGCTGTGGAGCGGCGCTGTGCTCTCCAGTTTCGGTGACGCACTGCGTGCGGCCGCGCTGCCGCTGGTCGCCGTGACGCTGACCGACGAGCCGCTGCTCATCGCGTCCATCACGGCCTGCGGCTATCTGCCCTGGATCATCTTCGGGCTGCTCGGGGGCGCCGTCGCCGACCGCGTGGACCAGCGGCGCGCGATGTGGACGGTGGACGCGGTGCGCGCGCTGCTGGTCGGCGCCTTCGCAGTGGCCGTCGCGCTCGGGCACGCCTCGATCGCCCTGCTCATCGCGCTGGCCTTCACGCTGACCGCTCTCCAGACGCTCTTCGACAACGCCTCCACGGCCCTCCTGCCCGCCGTGGTGGACCGCGATGCCCTGGGCAGCGCGAACGCCCGGCTCATGACCGGCCAGCGGATCGCGGGCGGCCTGCTGGGCGGACCGGTCGTGCCGTTACTGATGGCGGCGGGGGCCGCCGTCCCCTTCGCGGCCAACGTCGGCACCTTCCTCGTGGCGGCCGCGCTGGTGGCCTCGCTGCCGGCCGCCGCATCCGACCGGAAGCCGAGACGGGCGGGCAGCACCCTGCGCCGCGAGATCGCGGACGGGCTCCGCACCCTGTGGCGCGACCACGCCCTGCGCGGCCTGTGCGCCGCCACGGCCCTCTGCAATGTCGGTATGGGCGCACAGCTCGCCACCCTGGTCGTCCTCGTCACCGGCTGGCTGGGGGCGGGCCCCGCGGGCTACGCGGCGGCGGGCACCGCTGTCACCGTGGGCAGCCTGGCCGGGGGAGCGGTGAACGGGCGGCTGGTGGCGCGCCTCGGCCGGATGAGGGCCGTGCTGCTCGCCGGCTCCGTGCAGATCGCCGCCCTCGTCGTCATGGGCACCGTGCGCAGCATGATCGTGCTGGTGGGCGCACTGGCCGTCTTCGGGCTCATGGGCATGGTGTGGAACGTCAACACGACGACGCTGATGCAGGAGCGCAGCCCCGCCGAGCTCCTGGGCCGGGTCAGCTCAGCCTTCCGGACCCTGTCCTTCGCCGGAGTGCCCCTCGGCGCCCTGCTGGGCGGAGCCGTCGCCACCGCGTGGGGGCTGAACACCCCGCCCCTGCTCACGGCCGCATTCTTCGTCCTCGCCGTCATCGCGCTGATACCCACGCTCAAGGCGAACGTACTAGTTGTTGAGCCGAATGACGGCGGGACGACGGCTCGTGTTCCGCTGTGATCAATTAGGTTCGAGGTACGCCGGCAGGACACGAAAGAAGGCTGAAGTCCGAGATGAACGCAGACAGCCGTACCAGGCTCAATCAGACGCCCGAGTGGCAGGCACTGGCCAGGCACCGGGAGGAGCTGGGCGACGTCCAGCTGCGCGAGCTGTTCGCCGCCTCCCCCGGCCGCGGCGCCGGGTACACGCTCGCGGTCGGCGATCTGCACGTCGACTACTCCAAGCACCTGGTCACCGATGACACCCTGCGGCTGCTGAGGGAGCTGGCCGCCGCGACCGACGTGTTCGGTCTGCGCGACGCCATGTTCCGTGGCGAGAAGATCAACACCACCGAGAACCGGGCCGTGCTGCACACCGCTCTGCGCGCCCCGCGCGACGCGGTGATCGAGGTCGACGGGGAGAACGTCGTACCCGGGGTGCACGCCGTGCTCGACAAGATGGCGGCCTTCTCGGAGAAGGTCCGCTCCGGAGAGTGGACCGGGCACACCGGCAAGCGCATCAAGAACATCGTCAACATCGGCATCGGTGGCTCCGACCTGGGCCCGGCGATGGCGTACGAGGTGCTGCGCTCCTACACCGACCGCGACCTCACCGTCCGCTTCGTGTCGAACGTGGACGGCGCCGACCTGCACGAGGCGGTGCGCGACCTCGACCCGGCCGAGACGCTGTTCGTCATCGCCTCGAAGACGTTCACGACGATCGAGACGATCACGAACGCGACCTCGGCACGCGACTGGCTGCTGACCGAGCTGAAGGCCGGCCAGGAGGCGGTGGCCAGGCACTTCGTGGCGCTGTCGACGAACGCCGAGAAGGTGTCGGACTTCGGCATCGACACGGCCAACATGTTCGAGTTCTGGGACTGGGTCGGCGGGCGGTACTCGTACGACTCGGCGATCGGCCTGTCCCTGATGATCGCCGTCGGGCCGGACCGCTTCCGGGAGATGCTCGACGGGTTCCGGCTGGTCGACGAGCACTTCCGCACGGCTCCCGCCGAGTCCAACGTGCCGCTGCTGCTCGGCCTGCTGGGTGTCTGGTACGGCAACTTCCACGACGCGCAGTCGCACGCGGTACTGCCCTACAGCCACTACCTGTCCAAGTTCACGGCGTACCTGCAGCAGCTGGACATGGAGTCCAACGGCAAGTACGTGGGCCGGGACGGGCAGCCCGTGGAGTGGCAGACCGGACCGGTGGTGTGGGGGACGCCGGGGACGAACGGGCAGCACGCGTACTACCAGCTCATCCACCAGGGCACGAAGCTGATCCCGGCGGACTTCATCGGTTTCGCCGAGCCGGTGGCCGACCTGCTGCCGGGTCTGGTCGCCCAGCACGATCTGCTGATGGCCAACTTCTTCGCACAGACCCAGGCGCTGGCCTTCGGCAAGACGCCGGACGAGGTGCGGGCCGAAGGGGTCCCGGAGGAGCTGGTGCCGCACAAGACGTTCAAGGGCAACCACCCGACGACCACGATCCTCGCGAAGGAGCTCACCCCGTCGGTCCTCGGGCAGCTCATCGCGCTGTACGAGCACAAGGTGTTCGTCCAGGGCGCGATCTGGAACATCGACTCCTTCGACCAGTGGGGCGTCGAACTCGGCAAGGTCCTCGCCAAGCGCGTCGAACCCGCCCTCACCGAGGGCGCGGAGGTGCCGGGCCTGGACGCGTCGACGACGTCGCTGGTCGCCAAGTACCGGCAGCTGCGCGGCCGGTAGACGGATCGGTGACCGTGTGAAGCGGTGGGCGGCGTCGTCCCGGCGGCGCCGCACTCCGCCGCGCGGGACGCCGGCGTCGCACTCCTCCGTGCGGCATGCCCGCGCCGCACTCCACCACGCGGGGAACGCCGACGTCGCCGTGAGAGGCCCGGGCCACGGGGAGCCCGAGGCAAACGAAGAGCCCCAGGCACTCGGCCTGGGGCTCTCCTGAGCAGCCACCCCGAACAGCGGGGCACGGGGCAGCGGTGCTCAGGGTGACGCCGGCGGATACAGCGACCGCGGCAGCTGCGACGCCGCCGCCGCGTCCAGCAGCCACAGCGTGCGGGAGCGGCCGTACGCCCCCGCCGCAGGGGCCTGGATCTCGCCCGCGCCCGAGAGGGCGATCGCCGCGGCCTCGGCCTTGTCCTCGCCGGCGGCCAGCAGCCACACCTCACGTGCCGCACGGATCGCGGGGAGCGTGAGGGTGGTCCGGGTGGGCGGTGGCTTGGGGGCCCCGTGCACGCCGACCACTGTCCGCTCGGTCTCCCGTACCGCGGGCAGCTCCGGGAAGAGGGACGCCACATGGGTGTCCGGGCCGACACCCAGCATCAGCACGTCGAAGGTGGGGACGGCCCCGTGGTTCTCGGGCCCCGCGTCCCGCGCCAGCTCCTCCGCGTAACCGGCGGCCGCCGCGTCCACGTCGGCGCCGTACAGACCGTCCGACGCGGGCATGGCGTGCACGCGCTTCGGGTCCAGCGGCACCGAGTCCAGAAGCGCCTCGCGGGCCTGGGTGACGTTGCGGTCCGGGTCGCCCTCGGGCAGGAACCGCTCGTCGCCCCACCACAGGTCCAGGCGGCCCCAGTCGATCGCGTCCCGGGCGGGGGCGGCCGCGAGGGCGGCCAGCAGGCCGTTGCCGTTGCGGCCGCCCGTGAGGACCACCGATGCGTAACCGCGCGAGGCCTGGGCGTCCACGACCTTCGTGATCAGCCGGGCCGCGGCGGCCTGCGCCATCAGTTCCTTGTCGTGGTGCACGACCAGCTGGGGAGTGCTCATTTCGAGGTCGCCTTCTTGACTGGGGGCATCTGCGAGGGCGACGGCCGGTCGCCGTCGTCGTCCCCCGAGGACGACAGAGAGGCGGGCGGCAGGGCCGGCGCGGACGTCCGGGCGGAGGACGCCGTCTCCGACGCGGACGCGACCGGGTCCGCGCGCTCCGACAGCGGACCGGACGAAGAGGCCGAGTCCGACACCGACAGACGCGCGGCGGACACCGCGGGCGATGCAGGAGCCGGGATCCTCGGCACGCTTGACGGGCTCCCGCCCAGCCGGTCCACACCGAACCGCAGCGCCGACGCGTACGTGTCGTCCGGGTCGAGCCGCCGCAGCTCCTCCGCGATCAGCTCGGACGTCTCGCGCCGCTTGAGCGCCACCGCGCGGTCCGGCTGGCCCTGCACGGCCAGCGTGGCCATCGCCCCGTCCGGCCGGTGCAGCGAGATCGGACCGCAGGTCGTCTCCAGCTGCACCCCCGTCAGACCGGGGCCGGAGGAGACCCCGCGCCGGACGTGCACGTGGAGCCGGTCGGCGAGCCACATGGCCAGCAGCTCGACGCTCGGGTTGAACTCCTCGCCCGTCACCTCCGCGGAGATGACCTCGCAGGAGACCTGGTCGAGGGCGGCCGCCAGCACGGAACGCCACGGCGTGATCCGGGCCCACGCGAGGTCGGTGTCGCCGGGCTCGTAGCTCTCGGCCCGGGCCCGCAGCTCGTCGATGGGCTTCTCCGTCGAGTAGCTGTCGGTGACCCGGCGCTGGCCCAGGGCGCCCAGCGGGTCCTTGGCCGGGTCGCGCGGTGCGCCCACGGGCCACCAGACCACGACCGGGGCGTCCGGCAGCAGCAGCGGGAGCACGACGGACTGGGCGTGGTCCGACACCTCGCCGTACAGCCGCAGCACGACCGTCTCGCCGGTGCCCGCGTCCGCGCCCACCCGCACCTCGGCGTCGAGCCGCGACGACGTACGGTCGCGGGGCGAGCGCGAGACGCGCCGAATGACCACGAGGGTGCGCGAGGGGTGCTCGCGCGACGCGTCGTTTGCGGCCTTGAGGGCGTCGTAGGCGTCCTCCTCGTCGGTGACGATGACCAGGGTGAGCACCATGCCGACGGCGGGTGTGCCGATGGCGCGGCGGCCCTGCACCAACGCTTTGTTGATCTTGCTGGCCGTGGTGTCGGTGAGGTCTATCTTCATGGCCGGCGCCAGCTCCGTCCGTCTCGCTGAAGCATCTGGTCCGCCTCGACCGGACCCCAGGTGCCCGCCGGGTACTGCGCGGGCCTGCCGTTCTTCTCCCAGTAGTCCTCGATCGGGTCGAGGATCTCCCAGGACAGCTCGACCTCCTCGGTGCGCGGGAAGAGGTTCGAGTCCCCGAGCAGGACGTCGAGGATGAGGCGCTCGTACGCCTCCGGGCTGGACTCGGTGAAGGACTCGCCGTACGCGAAGTCCATCGACACGTCCCGGATCTCCATGGAGGTGCCGGGCACCTTCGACCCGAAGCGGACCGTGACGCCCTCGTCGGGCTGGACCCGGATGACGACCGCGTTCTGGCCGAGCTCCTCCGTGGCGGTGGTGTCGAAGGGGGAGTGCGGGGCGCGCTGGAACACGACCGCGATCTCCGTCACCCGGCGGCCCAGGCGCTTGCCCGTCCGCAGGTAGAAGGGGACGCCCGCCCAGCGGCGGTTGTCGACCTCCAGCTTGATCGCCGCGTAGGTGTCGGTCTTCGAGTTGCGGTCGATGCCGTCCTCTTCGAGGTAGCCGATGACCTTCTCGCCGCCCTGCCAGCCGGCCGCGTACTGACCACGCACGGTGTCCCGGCCCAGGTCCTTGGGCAGCCGCACCCCGCCGAGCACCTTGGTCTTCTCGGCGGCGAGCGCGTCCGCGTCGAAGGACGCGGGCTCCTCCATGGCGGTCAGCGCCATCAGCTGGAGCAGGTGGTTCTGGATGACGTCACGGGCGGCGCCGATGCCGTCGTAGTAGCCGGCGCGGCCACCGATACCGATGTCCTCGGCCATCGTGATCTGGACGTGGTCGACGAACGACCGGTTCCAGATCGGCTCGAACATCTGGTTGGCGAAGCGGAGCGCCAGAATGTTCTGGACGGTTTCCTTGCCCAGGTAGTGGTCGATGCGGAAGACCTGGTCCGGGGCGAAGACCTCGTGGACGATCGCGTTGAGCTCCTTCGCCGACTCCAGGTCGTGACCGAAGGGCTTCTCGATGACCGCACGCCGCCAGGAGTCGCTCGTCTGGTCGGCCAGCCCGTGCTTCTTCAGCTGCTGGATGACCACGGGGAACGCGGACGGCGGCACGGAGAGGTAGAACGCGAAGTTGCCGCCCGTGCCCTGCGCCTTGTCCAGCTCGTCGATCGTCTCGCGCAGCCGCTCGAACGCGTCGTCGTCGTCGAACGTGCCCTGGACGAAGCGCATGCCCTGGATGAGCTGCTGCCAGACCTCCTCGCGGAAGGGGGTGCGGGCGTGCTCCTTGACCGCGTCGTGGACCTCCTGCGCGAAGTCCTCGTTGGCCCACTCGCGGCGGGCGAAACCGACGAGCGAGAAGCCCGGCGGCAGCAGTCCGCGGTTGGCGAGGTCGTACACGGCGGGCATCAGCTTTTTGCGTGACAAATCACCGGTGACGCCGAAGATGACCAGGCCCGACGGCCCCGCGATACGCGGGAGCCGTCGGTCTGCGGGGTCACGAAGCGGATTCGCTCCGGTACCGGAAAGCGGGGCCAAGGTCTCAGCCCTCCGAGGGGGCGAGGCGCTCAAGCTCCGCCTCGGTCGACTTCAGCAGGTCGTTCCAGGACGCCTCGAACTTCTCGACGCCCTCGTCCTCCAGAAGCTGGACCACGTCGTCGTAGCCGATCCCGAGCTTCTCGACCGCGTCGAGGTCGGCGCGGGCCTGCTCGTACGTGCCGGCGATGGTGTTGCCGGTGATCTCGCCGTGGTCCTCGGTGGCGACGAGGGTGGCCTCCGGCATGGTGTTCACCGTGTTCGGGGCGACCAGGTCGTCGACGTACAGGGTGTCCTTGTACGCCTTGTCCTTCACACCGGTCGAGGCCCACAGCGGACGCTGCTTGTTGGCGCCCCCGCTCTCCAGGGCGCTCCAGCGGCCGGAGGCGAAGACCTCCTCGTACGCCTGGTAGGCGAGCCGCGCGTTGGCGACGGCGGCCTTGCCGCGGGCGGCCTTCGCCTCGGGCGTGCCGAGCGCGTCGATCCGCTTGTCGATCTCGGTGTCCACGCGGGACACGAAGAACGACGCGACCGAGTGGATCTTCGAGAGGTCCAGGCCGCGCTCCTTGGCCTTCTCCAGGCCCGCGAGGTACGCGTCCATGACCTCGCGGTAGCGCTCCAGCGAGAAGATCAGTGTCACGTTGACGCTGATGCCGAGGCCGATGACCTCGGTGATCGCGGGCAGACCCGCCTTCGTCGCCGGGATCTTGATGAGCGTGTTCGGGCGGTCCACCAGCCAGGCGAGCTGCTTGGCCTCGGCGACCGTCGCCCGGGTGTTGTGCGCCAGGCGCGGGTCGACCTCGATGGAGACCCGGCCGTCCTGGCCGCCGGTGGCGTCGAACACCGGGCGCAGGATGTCCGCGGCGTCCCGGACGTCCGCCGTGGTGATCATGCGGATGGCCTCGTCGACGGTGACCTTGCGGGTGGCGAGGTCCTGGAGCTGCTGCTCGTAGCCGTCACCGCCGGCGATCGCCTTCTGGAAGATCGAGGGGTTGGTGGTGACGCCCACGACGTGCTGCTGGTCGATCAGCTCGGCGAGGTTGCCGGACGTGATCCGCTTGCGCGACAGGTCGTCCAGCCAGATCGCGACGCCTTCCTCGGAGAGGCGCTTCAGTGCGTCTGTCATGGAAAATGCATCTCCTACGTGTCGTATACGGGCGTCAGCGCTGGGCGGCGGCGAGGGATTCCTGGGCTGCCGCCGTGATGTTGTCGGCAGTGAAGCCGAACTCGCGGAAGAGGACCTTGCCGTCGGCCGAAGCGCCGAAGTGCTCCAGCGAAACGATGCGGCC
>NZ_VMNX01000299.1 GCF_009377235.1 Streptomyces acidicola | reverse complement strand
CACCCCCGCCGAACCCCCGGCCGCCGACGGCCAGGCGATCCAGAAGACGCTCATCAGCCTGCTGCCCAAGGACGTCGAGGTGGTCTCGAAGGGGGGTCAGGAGAGCGAGTACGGCTTTGTCGTCGTCGACGACGGCAAGGGCGCGACGTTCGTGCAGATCAATGTGCAGCCCGGCATGTCCGACGTCGAGAGCGAGCTCTTCGGGCCCGACGCCGAGGTCCTGCCGGACGGCACCAAGGTGACCACACGGCAGGGCCCGGGCGACGACAAGGTCGTGGGGCTCGTCATGTGGACCGTCGACACCCTCCGCACCGACGGCCTGCGGGTCGTGGTGATGGCCTTCAACTCGCGCTCACAGCACACCGCCCCGAACCGCGACACCCCCGCCCTCACCATGGGGGACCTCAGGAAGGTCGCCACAAGTGAGCAGTGGGAACAGCTCCTTCAGGCCGACTGATCGGCGGATCGGGCTGAACGGGCTGAACGGGCTGAACGGCCCGATCAGAAGAACTCCGCCCACGGCTGGTCCCAGATCTGCTTCACGCACAGCACCACGAACAGCACGCCCGCGACCGCGAGCATCACGTTGCTCAGCGGCCCGTTGCGCCACTCGCGCGGGGTGCGGTCGGAGTTGAGGAGCCAGATCAGGGTGAGGGCGAGGAACGGGAGGAAGGCCGCGCCCAGGACGCCGTAGATGATGATCAGGCGGAAGGGCTCGCCCTGGAAGAGCAGCACCATGGGCGGGAAGGTCAGCCACAGCAGGTACGCGCGGAACGGCCACGACCGCTCCCGCTCGCCCGACGCGACCTCCTCGCCCTTCAGCTCCCCGCCGCGCGTGCTGTAACGGGCCACGAAGTCGGCGAACATCAGGCTCACCCCGTGCCAGACGCCGATCAGCGAGGTGTAGGAGGTGGCGAAGAAGCCGATCAGGAAGAACTTCGCGGTGGCCGAACCGTACTCGTCCTCCAGGATGTCGCCGAGCTGGATCAGGCCCTTGTCGCCGCTCGCGATGGCGATGTTCGCGGAGTGCAGCAGCTCCGCGCCCACGAAGAGCATCGCGATCACGAAGATGCCGGTCGTGGCGTACGCGACCCGGTTGTCGAGGCGCATGACCTTCATCCAGCCCGAGTTCGTCCAGCCCTTGGCGTTGACCCAGTAGCCGTACGCGGCGAGCGTGATGGTGCCGCCGACGCCGCCGATCAGGCCGAGGGTGTTGAGGATGGAGTCCTTCTCGTCGGGCAGGACCGGGAGGAGGCCGGCGAAGGCGTCGGGGAGGTTCGGGGTGACGCGGATGGCCAGGTAGACCGTCACCACGAACATGACGCCCACCAGGACCGTCATGACCTTCTCGAAGACGGCGTACTTGTTGAACCAGACGAAGACCAGGCCGGCCAGGCCGCAGAGGATGCCCCACCACTTGAGGTCCATGACGTCCGGGAACAGCGCCTGCAGCGGCAGCGCGCTCGACGACATCGCGGCCGCGCCGTACACGAAGCCCCAGATCACGGCGTAGACGGCGAAGAACCACATGGTCCAGCGGCCGAGGCTCGCCCAGCCGTCGAAGAGGGTGCGTCCGGTGGACAGGTGCCAGCGGCCCGCCGCCTCGGCGAGGGAGATCTTGACGAGACAGCCGATCACCGCGGCCCACAGCAGGGTGTAGCCGAAGTTGCTGCCGGCGATGAGGGTCGCGACGAGGTCACCGGCGCCGACGCCGGTCGCGGCGACGACGATGCCGGGGCCGATGTACTTCCAACTGGACTTTCGAGGGGCTGAAGTGGGCTTTCCTGTCGCTGTGTTGTCCGTGGTGTCCGCCATGCGGATCAAGAAAGCGTAAAGCGGACGACGGCACAAGAGGGCATACGGTGAAGGAAATCGGCCGTCTGGCCGCTTCAGACCGGTCACTCGCCCCGCGAAAGCGCCGGGCTCGCCCCACGAAAGCACGGGGCTCGCCCCGGGAAGCGCGCCGGAACTCCCGGCTACGGCCGTCGCCCGCCGCAGCCGTCCAACCCGCACGTGGCGAGTTCGAACCAGACGGTCTTGCCCGGCCCGTCCTGATGGCAGCCCCAGCGGCGTGCGAGCGTGTCCACCAGGAACATCCCCCGGCCGTCCTCCGACGTCTCCGTGACCCGGTGCACCCGGGGACGGCGTCCGTCGGCGTCGGACACCTCGCAGCGCAGCACGCCGTGCGCCGCCGACAGGGTCAGCCGCAGGCGGCTGCAGGCGTGCACCACGGCGTTGGTCACGAGTTCGCTGACGAGGAGTTCCGCCGTCTCGCTCTGTTCGGTGAGCCCCCAGCTCTCCAGTTGCCTGCGGACCTCCGCGCGGGCCCGGCCGGCCGCGGAGGGGCAGGGGTCGTACTCGACACTTCGGTGGCCGGCACCCGGCGGCAGCGGGGAGAGCGTGCCGAACCGGGGGCCGTGGTCGGGGAGTTGTCGTTCGTGTGCCTCGTATCCCACGAAAAGTCGCAGCATGCGTTCAGGGTGCGCTTCCCCGGAGTCCGGCGTCCGGCGCACGGGAGGAATACATGCTTCCGGGTGTACGCGTACCGCCTATGCCCTGGTCGTGGTGCCAAGCCCGGCCAATTTCCGAGCAGTTCAGGCCAACAGAGGGTCGTCAAAATCACCCCTACCCTTGACCTGCCCATGCCACCCCCGCACGATGAGCGCCACACCCGCACCAGAAGTCGTACGTCGCGCTGAACCACCCCCCGCTCCACACCCCCGGAGAAACTAGGAGACTTCATGCGACTCCGCATACGCGGCAGCGGCAACGGCAACGGCAACGGCAGACCAGGTCGCCGTTCCGCCGCCCTCATCGGCCTGCTGGCGCTCGCCCTCGCGGCCCCCGTAGCCGCGACGACCTCCACCGACGCCACGGCGACCAGCGCACAGCGCCCCTCGGCCTCGGCGGACGACATCCGCCAGTACGAGGTCCACATGCGCTCGGACTCCGCGTCCCGTACGGCACTCCAGCAGTCCGGCGTGACCGTGGACGACGCCGACTCCCACTCGGTCTTCGTCTCCGGCCGCGCGGACCAGGTCAGGAAGCTGAAGCAACTGGGATACGAGGTCTCGCCGTTGGGCGCGGCCCCCGACCGTTCGGGCGGCGAGGACGACGTAAGGCTCCTCGACTTCCCCTCGGCCGACTCGCGCTACAACAACTACGCCGAGATGAACGCGCAGATCGACCAGCGGATCGCGGCGTACCCGAACATCATGAGCAAGCGCGTGATCGGCAAGTCGTACGAGGGCCGGGACATCATCGCAGTCAAGATCAGCGACAATGTCGCGAGCGACGAGTCCGAGCCCGAGGTGCTGTTCACCGCCCAACAGCACGCCCGTGAGCACCTCACCGTCGAGATGGCGTTGTATCTGATCCGTGAGCTGGGCGCGGGCTACGGCTCCGACTCCCGCGTCACGAACATGGTCAACAACCGTGAGATCTGGATCGTCCCGCAACTCAACCCGGACGGCAGCGAGTACGACATCGCCACCGGGTCGTACCGCTCGTGGCGCAAGAACCGCCAGCCCAACAGCGGTTCGTCGGCCGTCGGAACGGACCTGAACCGGAACTGGAACTATCGGTGGGGCTGCTGCGGCGGGTCCTCCGGGTCCACGTCCTCGGAGACCTACCGGGGTCCGTCCGCCGAGTCCGCGCCCGAGGTGAAGGTCGTCGCCGACTTCGTGCGCAGCCGGGTCGTCGGCGGTGTCCAGCAGATCAAGGCGGGCATCGACTTCCACACGTACAGCGAGCTGGTGCTCTGGCCGTTCGGGTACACCACCGCCGACACCACCACCGGGATGACGGCGGACGACCGCAACGCGTTCGCGACCGTCGGCCAGAAGATGGCCGCCAGCAACGGGTACACACCCGAGCAGTCCAGCGATCTCTACATCACGGACGGCTCGATCGACGACTGGCTGTGGGGCAACCAGAAGATCTTCGGCTATACGTTCGAGATGTATCCGTCGTCGGCCGGCGGAGGCGGTTTCTACCCGCCCGACGAGGTCATCGAGCGGGAGACGTCCCGGAACCGGGACGCGGTGCTGCAGCTGCTGGAGAACGCGGACTGCATGTACCGGTCCATCGGCAAGGAGGCCCAGTACTGCGCGTAGCGCTCCGCTGGGAAAGCCGGTCGACTTGAGGTTGTCGGGGAACTGCGGGTCCGTCGTGGCCGGTCGCGCAGTTCCCCGCGCCCCTTACGGGGCGCTCTCCTCAGCCGCGCCGTCCTCCGCGTCGGCCGCGCTGTCCTCCGTCTCCGCCGCGCCCTCCTCGAAGTACGCGTCCAGCACCTCGTCCAGCTGCGAGTCCCACTCCTGGAAGCGGCTCCTGGACGTCGCCTCGATCTCGATCGGGTACCAGCGACGGTCTGGGGTGTGCACCGTCACGGTGAACCGCTTCCCGAAGCGCGGTGTCTCGGTCTCCAGGGCGCCGATCTCGTCCCAGCGGAACTCGCACCGCTGGTCGTCCAGGGAGAGTCGTACGCCCTTGTGGTCCGCGACGATCTTCGCGCGGCGGTCGGAGGCCTCGAAGACGGGACCGTCGGGGGTTTCCTCCTCTTCGGTCCCCTCGCTCTCTTCGGCCTCCTCGGACTTCTCGGCGTCCTCCGGCTTCTCGGCATCGGCCGAGGGCTCCTCGGGTGCCTTGTCCTCGACCGGGGCCGCACCGTCGGTGCCGGTGTCGGCATCGGTGTCGGTGTCGACGTGTGCGTCTGCGTCGGCCTCGACCGCCTCCTTCGGCTTGGCGTCCTTCGGTTCGCCGGACACGGGTGAGGTGAGCCCGGGGATGAAGGCCGGGTCGAATCCGGCGCCCTCCAGGGGCTGGCTGCTCGAACCTATGCGCTGCTCCACAGCGGGCAGTATGGTCGACGATCCTGTGCCTGGCACAGCCAGCCCCTGGTTCGTTACACGCATTAAATGCGTCACCATGCGTCACACGAAGAAGCTCAGGCCCGCCGCCACCACGAAACCGGCCACCGACAGCACCGTTTCCAGGACCGTCCAGGACTTCAGGGTGTCGCGTTCGCTGATGCCGAAGTACTTGGCGACCATCCAGAAGCCGCCGTCGTTGACGTGCGAGGCGAAGATGGAGCCCGCCGAGATCGCCATGATGACCAGGGCGATGAAGGCCTGGGAGTGGTCGCCCTCCGAGAGCAGCGGCGCGACGATGCCCGCCGTCGTGACGATCGCGACCGTCGCCGAGCCCTGGGCCACGCGCAGGACCACGGAGATCAGATACGAGAGGACGATCACCGGGAGGCCGACGTCGTTGAAGGTGTCCGAGAGTGCCTGGGCGACCCCGCTGCCCTTGAGGACCGCGCCGAAGACCCCGCCGGCTCCGACGACGAGCAGGATGTTGCCGACGGGCTTGAGGGAGGCGGTGGACACCGTCTCCAGGGACTTGCGGGACCAGCCGCGGCGGATGCCGAGCAGGTAGTACGCCAGGAACAGGGCGAGCGTGAGCGCCACGAACGGGTTGCCGAAGAACTCGATCACGGAACGTCCCGTGGACGGGTCCAGGGCGATCGAGGAGAACGTGGCGGCGAGGATGAGGACCAGCGGCGTACCGATGATGGCCAGCACCGTGGCGAGCGGCACCGGCTTCTCCGGGGGCTCGACGCCGGACGCGCGCTGCTCGTCGAGCACGGCCTGCCTGGCCTCGGCCGCCGCCTCCACCATGTCCTGCGGTACGGCGACGAAGATCCGCCTGCCGATCCAGGCCGAGTACGCCCAGGCGGCGATCACGGCCGGGATGCCGCAGACGACGCCCATGAGGATGACCCAGCCGAGGTCCACCTTAAGGAGTCCGGCGGCGGCCACCGGGCCGGGGTGCGGGGGCAGGAAGGCATGGGTCACGGACAGGCCCGCGAGCAACGGCATGCAGTACAGCAGGATCGACTTGCCGGAGCGCTTGGCGGCGGCGTAGACGATCGGCGCAAGGACGAAGATGCCGACGTCGAAGAAGACCGGGATACCGAAGATCAGGCCCGTGAGGCCCATGGCAAGAGGGGCGCGCTTCTCGCCGAAGAGGTTCAGGAGGCGGGACGCCAGCACCTCCGCGCCGCCGCTCACTTCGAGGATCGCGCCGAGCATGGTGCCGAGGCCGATGATGATCGCGACATGGCCGAGGATGCCGCCCATGCCGGACTCGATGGTGGACACCGCGTCCGACTTCTGGACCGTGCCGAAGAGTTCGGTGACGGACAGGCCCGCCGCCAGGCCGACGGCTATGGAGACCGCCAGGAGGGCCACGAACGGCTGGAGTCTGACCTTGATGATCAGGACGAGGAGCAGCACGATCCCGAGGGCCGCGACCGTGAGGAGTCCGGCGGTGCCGTCTATGAGGACGAGCAGGCCACCGGTGTGCGGGGGTGGCTCCGGCGGGGCGGAGGCTGCGAGCTGATGGGGCGAGAACTGGGAGGAGAACTGAGGGGAGGACAGCGGGAGGGACACGATGGGGGACCTTTTCGTGGGTTCATGGTGCTTTCGGGCAGGGGGTATCGCGGTACGGCGCCCCGTGCGGGAAGTGGGTGGCGCCGGACCGTGATGGCTTACGGAGTACGGGAGTTGAAGCTGCGGGAGTTGAGGGTGCGGGAGTTGAGGGTGCGGGAGTTGAAGCTGCGGGAGTTGAAGCTGCGGGGGCTCAGCCGAGTACGGCCAGGGCGTCGATCTCGACGAGGAGGCCCGCGGGGAGGCCCACGTAGACCGTCGTGCGGGCGGCGGGCGGAGCCGTGAGCTGCTGCTCCTCGAAGTACTGGTTGTAGATCGCGTTCATCTCGGCGAAGTGGTCCACATCGGTGAGGTAGACGCGGATCATCATCACGTCGTCCCAGCCGGCGCCGCCCTCTTCGAGGATCGCCTTGACGTTGGCGAGGGTCTGGAGGGTCTGCTCGCGCAGGGTGGGCCCGGCGGGCGTCGGGGGCCTGCCCTCCTCGGCCGGCAGGAAGCCGACCTGGCCGGCGACCTGGAGGATGTTCCCCTTCCTCACTCCGTGCGAGAACTTCGCTGGCGGGGTGGTGTGGGTCTTCGGGGTGAGCGCGATCTTCTCGGTCATGCGGGGTCCTTCGCCTTCGCGGTGGTGGGGTGCTTGGCCTTCACGGTCATGGGGTCGTCCTGCCCGAGTACTCGCGGCTGATGGCCTCGGCGGTGCGGCGTACCAGGGGGAGCAGGGTGAGGAGTTCGTCGCCGGTGACGACGACGTTCGGGGCCGAGACCGACATCGCGGCGACGACCCGGCCGTCGGTGCCGCGAACGGGGGCGCCGACGCAGTTGATGGACTCCTCGTGGCCACCGAGGTCGGTGGCCCAGCCCTGTTCGCGCACCCGCTCCAGTTCCTTGAGGAAGGCGGGCGCGTTGGGCGTCGAACGGGGCGTGTACAGGGGGTAGTCGAGCTTGTCGGCGAGGGCGCGGCGCTCGGCCTCGGGGAGGTCGGCGAGGAGCAGCTTCGCGACGGCCGCAACGGTGATCGCGACGGGTTTGCCGATCCGGGAGTACATGCGCACCGGGTAGCGGCTCTCCACCTTGTCGATGTAGAGGACCTCGTTCTCCTCGTAGACCGCGAGGTGGACGGTGTGGCCGCACTCCTCGTTGAGGCGTACGAGGTGGGGGTGGGCGATCTCTCGGATGTCGAGGTTCTCGACGGCCTCCTGGGCGAGGGCGAAGAGGCGGGCACCGAGGCGGTAGCGCTGGTCGGACTGGCGGTAGACGAGGCCGTGCTCATGGAGCGTGCGAAGGAGGCGCAGGGCTGTCGACTTGTGGACGCCGAGGCGGTCGGCGACCCGGCCCAGGTCGGCGGGGCCCTCGGCCAGTAGCGGCAGGATGCTGAGGGCACGGTCGACGGTCTGGCTCATGGGTGGTGTACCTCCTCCTCGGCCCGCGTGACGGCTCGGTCAGCGCCTGCGTCGACACCTTGAACGACGCCTTGAACGACAGCTTGATCGACACCTTGATCGACAGCTGGGTCAATGACCTGATCGACGGCTTGTGTCCAGCCGGGGCCGAGACGAAGTGTCCCCCACGTCGCGTCGTCCAGGGCGGCCAGGCGGTCGGCCTGGTCGCGGGCGGGGGGTGTGCCGAGGTCGCCGGGGGCGGTGAGGGCGGCCGCGGCCATGAGGTGGCCGTGCCGGAGGCGCTCCCGCGCGGGGAGTCCCCGCAGGGTCGCGGACAGGAAGCCGGCGGCGAAGGCGTCCCCGGCGCCCACGGTGGCGACGACGTCCACGTGGAGCGCGGGGGCGAAAGCCACGGTGTCTTCCGCCGAGTGCGCTTCCCAGTGCGGTTCCATGAGGCGGGGCTCCGCAGCGTGCGGTTCCCTCTGGTGCGTCCGCTCGAAGAGCGTGGCGCCCTGTGCGCCCTGCTTCACGACCAGCGCGCGGGGCTCGGGGAGGGTGTCCCGGATGGTCCTGGGGTCGGCGTCGACGCCCCAGGCGGCCGCCGCCTCGTCGGAGCCGACGAACACGAGGTCGGCGCGGCGGGCCAGATCGAGGAGGACGCCTGGGCCGTCGGGGTCGCGCCACAGGCTGGGGCGGAAATTGACGTCGAAGGAGACGAGCGGGCGGCCGGGACCGGGCGCGGTCAGTTCCCGGAGCAGGGCGAGGCAGTCGTCCGACAGGGCCGCCGTGATCCCGGAGAGGTGCAGGACGCGGCCCGCCCGCACCGCCGCGAGGTCGACGTTCCCCACGGCCATCGCGGACGCCGCCGAGCCCGCGCGGTAGTACGCCACCTCGTGCCCGTCCCCGTCCCGGTCACTCGCCGTACGGAAGTACACGCCCGTGGGGCGCTGCGGGTCCCGTCGTACGGCCGACACGTCCACGCCGTACCCGCCGATGGTCTCGACGAGGTGGTCACCGAACCCGTCGGCGCCCACGCGGCTCACCCACCGTGCCGCGTGCCCGGCGGCGGCGAGCGCACAGGCGACGTTGGACTCCGCGCCCCCGATGCCCCGCTCGAATGACGGAACGTCGGCGAGGCGGCCCGGCCGGGAGGGAAGGAAGGTGACCATGGACTCGCCGAGCGCCACTACGTCCACACAGGCTCCTTGTCGGTGCTGGGCGTCGGTGCTGGGCCAACAGATCCCGTTGACCCGGTGTTGGCTGGGATGTTAGACAGCAGTGAGCGACATACGCAATGACCGTTGCAGATATCGCAATTCACCTGATCAGGGAGGCTCCATGGGTGCGGAAGCCAGTACCGATGTACGAACCAGTACCGACGTACGGACCGAAGCCCTGGCCGGCCTGGCCGCCGAGCGGGTCGGCCACCGTTTCAAGGGCCTCCCCCCGGACGCCGCAGGCCTGACCGTCGGCGAGCTCACGGCCGAGCGCCGCAACCTCTTCACCGGTGGCTTCACCACCCCGGTGCTCGCCCTCTCCGCCGAGCGCCTGGAGCACAACCTCGCGCTCATGGAGACGTACACGGCCCGTCACGGCCTGGCGTTCGCACCGCACGGCAAGACGTCCATGGCCCCGCAGCTCTTCTGGCAGCAGATCGACCGGGGCGCGTGGGGCATCACGCTCGCGGTGCCGCATCAGGTGCGGGTGGCACGGGAGTTCGGGATCGAACGGATCTTCCTCGCCAACGAGGTGGTCGACGAGGCGGCGCTGACCTGGATCGCCGCCGAGCTGAACGCCCACCCCTCCTTCCGGCTCGTCTGTTACGTCGACTCCGTGCGCGGGGTCGAGTTGATGGACGCGGCGCTGCGCGGTGTCGCCTCCCGCCCGCTGGACGTGGTCGTCGAGCTGGCCGCCGGTGAAGGGGCGCGTACCGGGGTGCGGACCGAGGCGGAGTGCGCGGCGGTGGCGGACGCGGTGGCTGCCGTGTCCACGCTGCGGCTGGTGGGGGTGGCCGGTTACGAGGGCGAGGTGCCCGAGGCGGACCCGGAGCGGGTGCGCGCCTGGCTGCGGCGGCTCACCGCGCTGGCGGCGGGCTTCGACGAGGCCGGGCGGTTCGCGGGCCTGGACGAGATCGTGGTGAGCGCGGGCGGCAGCGCCTGGTTCGACGCGGTGGCGGACGTGTTCGCCGAGCTTCCCGAACTGTCGCTGCCGGTGCTGAAGTTGCTGCGCTCCGGGGCGTACGTCTCGCACGACGCGGGCCACTACGGGCGCGTGACCCCGTTCAACCGCGTCCCCGAAGAGGGCGCCCTCCACCCCGCCTTCCGCCTCTGGGCGCAGGTGGTGTCCCGCCCCTCCCCCGAGCAGGCCTTCGTCAACGCGGGCAAGCGGGACGCGGCGTACGACCTGGATC
>NZ_VMNX01000298.1 GCF_009377235.1 Streptomyces acidicola | reverse complement strand
CCTCAGGGAAGGGACGGGAATGGGTAGGGGCGGCGGGGGCGAGTGGTCCCTCACAGATGGCGGCGTCGGGTGGAGACCTGCCGTTCGTACAGTTCACGGGCCTTGACCGCCGACGATCGGGTCGCCGTCTCGGCCACGGGGACATCCCACCAGGCCTGGGCCGGGGGCGCGCCCGACACCATGTCCGCCGTCTGGGTCTCCACGTGGACACAGGTGGGGGTGTCGGCCGCCCGCGCCTCCGCGAGCGCGGCCCGCAGGTCACGCACCGTCTTCGCGCGCAGCACCCGCATGCCCAGGCTGGCCGCGTTGGCCGCGAGGTCCACGGGAAGGGGCGGGCCGGTGAACGTGCCGTCGTCGGACTGGTAACGGTACGCGGTGCCGAACCGCTCGCCGCCCACCAACTCGGAGAGGCCGCCGATGGACGCGTACCCGTGGTTCTGGATGATCAGCACCTTGACCGGGATGTTCTCCTGCACGGCCGTCACGAGCTCCGTCGGCATCATCAGGTACGTCCCGTCGCCGACCAGCGCCCACACGGGACGCCCCGGCGCGGCCATGCGTACGCCGATCGCGGCCGGGATCTCGTAGCCCATGCAGGAGTAGCCGTACTCCAGGTGGTACTGGTCCCGCGACCGCGTCCGCCACAGTTTGTGCAGGTCGCCGGGGAGGGAGCCGGCCGCGCTGACGATGATGTCCTCCTCGGTGACGATCTCGTCGAGCAGGCCCAGCACCTGGGGCTGGGTGGGCCGGACGTCGGGCTCGTCGCACTCGTAGCAGGCGTCGACGCGGTACTCCCAGCGCTGCTTGTCGTCGGTGTACTCGCTGACGTAGGAGTCGCCGACCTGGTGGTCGTGCAGTTCGAGGGCCTCGGTGAGCTCCTCCAGGCCCGCGCGCGCGTCGGCGATGAGCGGGAGCCCGGCGAGCTTGTGGCCGTCGAAGGGCGCGATGTTGAGGTTGAGGAAGCGGACGCCCTCGCCGGTGAACAGGGTGCCGGAGGCGGTGGTGAAGTCCGTGTAGCGCGTGCCCACGCCGATCACCAGGTCCGCGGTGCGGGCGAGTTCGTCGGCGGTGGCGGTGCCGGTGTGACCGATGCCGCCCACGTCCTGCGGGTGATCGTGGCGCAGGGAGCCCTTGCCCGCCTGGGTCGAGGCGACGGGGATGCGGGTTGCGTCGGCGAGTTCGGCGAGCGCCTCCTCGGCGCGGCTGTGGTGGACTCCGCCGCCCGCCACGATGAGCGGGCGCCGGGCCTGGCGGATCGCCGTGACCGCGGCGGCCAGTTCACTCGTGGCGGGGGCCGAGCGGCGCACCGCCCAGGTGCGCTCGGCGAAGAACTCCTGCGGCCAGTCGTACGCCTCGGCCTGCACGTCCTGCGGGAGGGCCAGCGTCACGGCGCCGGTCTCGACCGGGTCAGCCAGCACGCGCATCGCCTGGAGCGCGGCCGGTATCAGGGCCTCGGGGCGGGTGATCCGGTCGAAGTACCTCGACACCGGGCGCAGGCAGTCGTTGACGGACACATCGCCGGCGTACGGGACTTCGAGCTGCTGGAGCACCGGGTCGGCCGGGCGGGTGGCGAAGGTGTCGCCGGGCAGCAGCAGGACCGGGAGGTGGTTGATCGTGGCGAGCGCGGCGCCGGTCACCAGGTTGGTGGCGCCCGGCCCGATCGACGTCGTGACGGCGTGGGTGGACAGGCGGTTCGACTGACGCGCGTAGCCGACCGCCGCGTGCACCATGGCCTGTTCGTTGCGGCCCTGGTGGTACGGCATGTCGCCGCCGTACTCGACGAGCGCCTGTCCGAGCCCGGCGACGTTGCCGTGGCCGAGGACGCCCCAGGTGGCTGCGATCAGCCGCTGCCGCTCGCCGTCGCGTTCCGTGTACTGGACGGCCAGGAACCGCACCAGCGCCTGAGCGACCGTCAGCCTCGTCGTTGAGGTCATCGGCATCCCCCTGTGTTCTCGGCGTGGGCCGGATGTAAGCAGATCCACCACCTGCGGTACGGCTCCGCCGTGCCCACGTTTCAATGGTGCGCCTGCCGGCCGGATGTCCTCACGGACGGCGAGCCGCCGTCCACCCGATGTCGGGGACCTCCGGCGCGGGGCCGTAGCGGGCGGGGAGTCATCGCTCGCACTTCGCTCCTGCCAAAGCAAAGCGGCCTCCCGCGCCGGAGGCGATCTGGGCCCGACGTCACGGGCCGCTCGGGACCGCAACGCATCCCACGCCCGGCCTCGTGACCCAAGATCTAGCCTCGCGCACAGACCCCTGTCAACATTTTGTCCGGACATTCGGACCATGCCTTGACGCGCGTCACCTGCCCCCTCACGCTGACGCCCATGCCGTCGCCGTCTCCTCAGTCCTCACTTTCCCGCATCCGGATCGGATCAGCCCCGGATTCCTGGGGCGTTTGGTTCCCCGACGATCCGCAGCAGGTCCCCTGGCAGCGGTTCCTCGACGAGGTCGCCGCGGCCGGTTAGGAGTGCATCGAGCTGGGCCCGTACGGGTACCTGCCGACCGACCCGGCCGTGCTCGCCGAGGAGACGTCGAAGCGTGGCCTGAAGGTGTCGGCGAGCACGGTGTTCACCGGGCTGCACCACGCTGGACACGGGCACTACGCGTACTGCGAGGGCGACAGCGTCAAGCTCATCGAGACTTACGGGGAGCGGATCGGGCACCTGCACCTCAAGCAGGTGGACCCGGAGATCCTCGCCGAGGTTCGGGCGAACGAGATCCCGTTCGGGCCGGCGGTGGCGAAGGGCGTGATGTGCGAGCCGCCCGCGGGTGTGCCCGCGCTGGAGCCCGTGCTCGCCGCCGCGCAGAAGCTGGACGTGGATCTGTTCGCGATCGTGGAGCAGGACATGTACCCGTGCGAGCCGGACCGTCCACTGCCGATCGCTCGGCGGACCCGGGCGTTTCTGAGGTCCTGCGGGGCGTAGGCGCTCTCGCTCGCAATGCGCGTAACACTGCGGGCGGTGGTACGAAAGCACGTTGCCGCCGCTGCCATTGCCGTTGCCGCTGCCATTGCCGCTGCCATTGCCGTTGGCGTTGCCGTTGCCGTTGCCGTTGCCGTTGGCGTTGGCGAATTCATCACTCGTGTCACAAAGAGCATCGCTCTGTCACAGATGTCGCATGTCCGCGACCCGTGGGTCACACCTCCTCCACAGCCATCTCCCCTCGGCCGGTCACCCTCGTTGACCGGTCAGTAGGCATGGTGATCGCC
This sequence comes from Streptomyces acidicola, assembly GCF_009377235.1. GTDB lineage: Bacteria > Actinomycetota > Actinomycetes > Streptomycetales > Streptomycetaceae > Streptomyces > Streptomyces acidicola. The sequence continues at coordinate 7,045 of NZ_VMNX01000298.1, read as the reverse complement.
GGCGTTACGCCCGGCGCGCAGGAGGAGGTGCCCCTGATGACCGACCGTCGCCTCTGGTCGTACAAGGAGATCGCCGCACACATCCGGGTGCGGCCGGACACCGTCCGCTCCTACCGCAAGCACGGGCTCCTGCCGCAGCCCGACCATGTGGAGGGCGGAAGACCGTACTGGTACGCGGACACCGTACGGGCCTGGGCGGCCTCCCGCCCAGGCAACCGGGGCCGCAGGACCGAGTGATGGGGCCCGACGGCGGGACGAATTCCGCTGCCGCCCCGTTATTCCGCATTCCGCTGTCGCCCCGTTATTCCGCATTCCGCTGTCGCCCCGTTATTCCGTTGCCGCCCCGTTCGCACGGTGCCGAGAATCCGGGGATGAGCTCCGATACGACGCCCTCCGCCCCGGCGGCCGACTTCTCCGTCAAGCCGGTCCTCACCGGTGAGAAGGCCCTGTTGCGGCCGTTCACCGCGGAGGACGCCCCGGTGATGACGCGGATTCTGGCCGATCCCGAGGTGATCCGGCTGACCGGCAGCCCGGCGGTGGAGTTCGGGGAGGAGCGGCTGCGCTCCTGGTACGGCTCCCGCGGCGAGCAGACCGACCGGCTCGACCTCGGCGTCGTCGACCGGGCGAGCGGTGAACTCGTCGGCGAGGCCGTCCTTTTCGACTGGGACCGGCACAACCGCAACTGCACCTTCCGCATACTGATCGGCCCCGGAGGACGTGACCGCGGTCTCGGTACGGAGGCCGTGCGGCTGATCGTCGGGTACGCCTTCGAGCGGCTCGGCCTGCACCGTGTGTCGCTGTGGGTCTTCGTCCACAATCCGAGGGCCCGGCGCGCCTACGAGAAGGTCGGCTTCGTGGCCGAGGGCGTGGAGCGGGAAGCCCTGTGGCAGGACGGTGGGTGGATCGACGCCGTGCGGATGGCGGTTCTCGCCCCGGAGTGGGCCGTCCACCGGGGTCGCCCGGAGGCAGGGGCGCTCAGCTCCACGGGTCTATGACCGTCACCCCGGCGCCCGGCGCCGTACCGACCGCCTTCAGCGCGGCCGGGACCGCGTCCAGGGTGATCGTGGACGTGACCAGCAGGTCGGGGCGCAGGATGCCCGTCCGGACCAGTTCCAGCATCGGCGGGTAGGCGTGGGCGGCCATGCCGTGGCTGCCGAGGAGTTCGAGTTCGAGGGCGATCACGCGGGCCATGGGGACCGGGGTGGTGCCGGTCGCGGAGGGGAGCAGGCCGACCTGGATGTGGCGGCCCCTGCGGCGCAGACCGTTCACCGAGGCCGCGCAGGTGGCGGGTGAGCCGAGGGCGTCCAGCGAGACGTGGGCGCCGCCGCCCGTGAGGTCACGCACGGCCTCGGCGGTGTCCGGAACGCGGGAGGCGTCCACGCACTCGGCCGCACCGAATTTCCGGGCGAGGTCCAGCGCTCGGCCGGACACGTCGACGGCCACCACCCGCGCACCCGAGGCCGCCGCGATCATCACCGCCGAGAGCCCGACGCCGCCGCACCCGTGCACGGCCACCCACTCCCCCGGCGCGACGCGCCCCTGGGTCACCACCGCCCGGAACGCCGTGGCGAACCGGCAGCCCAGCGCGGCCGCCGTGGCGGACGACAGCTCGTCCGGTACGGCGACGAGGTTCACGTCCGCCTGCTCCAGGGCCACGTACTCGGCGAACGACCCCCAGTCGGTGAACCCCGGCTGCGTCTGCCGCTCACACACCTGCTGGTCCCCGGCGGCGCAGGCGGGGCAGGTGCCGCAGGCGCAGACGAAGGGGACGGTGACACGGTCACCGGGGCGCCAGCGGCCCACCCGGTCCCCCGTCGCCTCCACGACTCCGGCCAGTTCGTGGCCCGGCACGTGCGGGAGCGTGATGTCCGGGTCGTGGCCCTGCCAGCCGTGCCAGTCACTGCGGCACAGTCCCGTGGCCTCGACGCGCACCACGACCCCGTGCTCCGAAGGTGCCGGGTCCGGGACCTGCCGCACCTCGGCCGGCTCCCCGAACCGCTCGAACACCACCGCACGCATACGCCCACGCCCTTCCACCCGGATCCACCGGGATCCACCCGGGTTCACCGGACCCGCCCGGCCCCATCCGGAAGGTCACCGTCCAGCGAACGCTAACCGCCGGTCGGCCTCGCTGTGGAGCCCCTGCCGGGGCCGGTCGCGGACCTCTTGCCGAACCCATACCCCCTAGGGGTATGATTGAGGTCACGTAGGCCCCATCCGCCTCCATGAGGAGCAACGCCATGACAGCCCAGACCGACACTGCCGGCACCGCCACAACCGTCACCACTGTCTACAAGGTGAGCGGAATGAGCTGCGGGCACTGCGAGGGCTCCGTCTCCAGCGAGATCTCCGGGATCGACGGCGTCACGTCCGTGAAGGCCGTGGCCGCCTCCGGCGAGGTCACCGTGGTCTCCACCGCCCCGCTCGACGAGGATGCCGTGCGCGCCGCCGTCGACGAGGCCGGCTTCGAGCTCGTGGGCAGGGCCTGAGCGGACATGACCGGCACCATCGCCGAGGCTCTCACACGTGAGCCCCTCCAGGAGATCGAGCTCACGATCGGGGGGATGACCTGCGCCTCGTGCGCGGCCCGCGTCGAGAAGAAGCTCAACCGCATGGACGGCGTCTCCGCCACGGTCAATTACGCGACGGAAAAGGCGAAGGTCACGTATTCCGAAGGAATACAGGTCGCCGATCTGATCGCCACCGTGGTGAAGACGGGCTACACGGCCGAGGAGCCCCCGCCGCCCCTGGAGGAGACGCCCGCCGCCGAGTCGGCCGACGATCCCGAACTCGCCGCCCTGCGGCAGCGGTTGACGGTCTCCGTCGTCCTCGCCCTCCCCGTCGTCCTGCTCTCGATGATCCCGGCCCTGCAGTTCGACAACTGGCAGTGGCTGTCGCTGACCCTCGCCGCGCCCGTCGTGGTCTGGGGCGGGCTGCCGTTCCACCGGGCCGCCTGGACGAACCTGCGGCACGGCGCGGCCACCATGGACACGCTCGTGTCGGTCGGCACGCTCGCCGCGTTCGGCTGGTCCCTGTGGGCGCTGTTCTGGGGGCACGCGGGCATGCCGGGCATGCGGCACGGCTTCGACCTCACGGTCTCCCGTACGGAGAGCTCGTCGGCCATCTACCTGGAAGTGGCCGCCGGGGTGGTCGCGCTCATCCTGCTCGGCCGCTTCCTGGAGGCCCGCTCGAAGCGCAGGGCGGGTGCGGCCCTGCGGGCGCTCATGGAACTGGGCGCGAAGGACGTCTGTGTGCTGCGATACGAGGGGAGCGAGCGCGAAGCGCTCTCGGTTGAGGGCGGTGGCGGGAGACGGGCGGGCGCGGGTGAGGTGCGCATCCCGGTGGACCGGCTGGCCGTGGGCGACCGGTTCGTCGTACGGCCCGGGGAGAAGATCGCCACCGACGGCACCGTCATCGAGGGCGTCTCGGCGGTCGACGCGTCCATGCTGACGGGCGAGTCCATGCCGGTCGACGTGACCGCCGGGGACGCCGTCACGGGTGGCACCGTGAACGCCGGCGGTCGGCTCGTCGTGGAGGCGACCCGTGTCGGTGCGGACACCCGGCTGGCGCGCATGGCGAAGCTGGTCGAGGACGCGCAGAACAGCAAGGCCGAGGTGCAGCGGCTGGCCGACCGCATCTCCGCCGTGTTCGTGCCGGTGGTGCTCCTCATCGCGGCCGGTACGTTCGGCGGCTGGCTCGGCGTCACCGGCGACACCGCCGCCGCGTTCACCGCGGCCGTCGCGGTACTGATCATCGCCTGCCCGTGCGCGCTGGGCCTGGCCACCCCGACCGCCCTGCTGGTCGGCACGGGCCGGGGCGCCCAGCTCGGCATCCTCATCAAGGGCCCGGAGGTCCTGGAGTCCACGCGCCGCGTCGACACCGTCGTCCTGGACAAGACCGGCACGGTCACCACCGGCCACATGACACTCCAGGAGGTGTACGTCGCTCAGGGCGCCGACGAGAAGGACGTCCTGCGGCTCGCGGGCGCCGTGGAGCACGCCTCCGAGCACCCGATCGCCCGGGCCGTCGCCGCGGGCGCAGCAAAGCGCCTGGGCGCCGCACTCCCGCCCGTCGAGGCCTTCGAGAACGTGCCTGGGCGGGGCGTACGCGGCCTCGTGGAGGGCCAGGACGTCGAGGTGGGCCGCCTGGCCTCCCGGCCACTCCCGGAGGCGCTGGCGGCGGCCAAGGAGACCGCCGAGTCCGAGGGCCGTACGGCTGTCGTGGTCACCCGGAACGGGGTGGCACTCGGTGTCCTGACCGTCGCCGACGCGATCAAGGAGACCAGCGCCGAGGCCGTACGACGGTTGCGCGCCCTCGGACTCACGCCGGTGCTGCTGACCGGGGACAACGAACGGGTGGCCCGCTCCGTGGCCGCGGCCGTCGGGATCGACGAGGTGATCGCCGAGGTGCTGCCCGAGGACAAGGCCGACGTGATCCGCCGGCTGCGCGACGAGGGACGGACCGTGGCGATGGTCGGGGACGGGGTCAACGACGCCGCCGCGCTGGCCACGGCCGACCTGGGACTGGCCATGGGCACGGGGACGGACGCGGCGATCGAGGCGGGCGACCTGACGCTCGTCCGCGGGGACCTGCGGGTGGCCGCGGACGCGATCCGGCTGTCCCGGCGTACCCTGACCACGATCAAGGGCAACCTCGTCTGGGCCTTCGGGTACAACGTGGCGGCGCTGCCGCTGGCGGCCGCCGGGCTGCTGAACCCGATGATCGCGGGGGCCGCCATGGCCTTTTCGTCCGTGTTCGTGGTGACCAACAGCCTGAGACTGAGGTCGTTCTCCTGACGACGAGGTAAAAGTCCCTCTAGAGTCCGGCAACGGCCTCACATAAGCTCTTCACAAGGCTCGCGCATCATCCTTACGCTTGGACCCCGATCACAGCATTGGGGCTCTTGCGCAGATTCAGGACATATGCAAGAGACGCACATCACAGTGTTGTGAACGTAACCATCGAAGGGGTTCGTGAGTCTAAGTTGGCGATGTCAGAAGCGTCTTGGGGGGCGTGACTGACATCTGGGGACGTCTTGGGGGACGTTCCCGGAACTGCGAGGCCGGGGCACGTGCACCGGGGAGCTTTGAGCGGCCCTCCCGTCCGTACGTACCCCGGCAGATCGCACTGGAGCAGTGGACCGGGTTTTGCTCGTTCTGCTCACCAGCGATTCAGGCGCTGGCCCACCATCGCCCGGCCGGATCCCGTGGGGGGAATCCGCACCGGGACATGGGAAGGCGCCCTGACCGTCGGCCCGTGGGGGGACCGGCGGCGGGGCGCCTTCCGCTTTTGTTGCCGTTGCTGTCGTTGTTGTCGTTCTTGCCGTTGCTGCCGAGTTTTTCTTCCGGCGACCCGAGCCGGGGCCGCGGCCCTGAAAGGGGCGCGGGGAACTGCGCGACCAGCCCCCCGCGACCCGCGGACAACGACCCACAGACGACGATGAACCGCCCCTCCGAGCGGAGCGCCTAGCGGGCCTCGACCGGCACGAAGTCGCGCTCGACGACGCCCGTGTAGATCTGGCGCGGGCGCCCGATGCGGGAACCGGGCTCCTTGATCATCTCGTGCCACTGGGCGATCCAGCCCGGGAGGCGGCCGAGGGCGAACAGGACCGTGAACATCTCGGTCGGGAAGCCCATGGCGCGGTAGATCAGGCCCGTGTAGAAGTCCACGTTCGGGTACAGCTTGCGGGAGACGAAGTAGTCGTCCGCGAGTGCGTGCTCTTCGAGCTTGAGCGCGATGTCGAGGAGCTCGTCGGACTTGCCGAGCGCCGAGAGGACATCGTGCGCCGCCGCCTTGATGATCTTCGCCCGGGGGTCGAAGTTCTTGTAGACACGGTGGCCGAAGCCCATGAGCTTGACGCCGTCCTCCTTGTTCTTCACCTTGCGGATGAAGGAGTCGACGTCACCTCCGGCGGTCTGGATGCCCTCCAGCATCTCCAGCACCGACTGGTTGGCGCCACCGTGCAGCGGGCCCCACAGAGCGCTGATACCGGCCGAGATCGACGCGAACATGTTCGCCTGCGACGAGCCGACCAGGCGGACCGTGGAGGTCGAACAGTTCTGCTCGTGGTCCGCGTGCAGGATCAGGAGCTTGTCGAGCGCGGAGACGACCACCGGGTCAAGCTCGTACTCCTGGGCGGGGACCGAGAAGGTCATGCGCAGGAAGTTCTCGACGTACCCGAGGTCGTTGCGCGGGTAGACGAAGGGGTGGCCGATGGACTTCTTGTACGCGTACGCCGCGATCGTCGGAAGCTTGGCGAGCAGCCGGATCGTGGAGAGGTTGCGCTGGGTCTCGTCGAACGGGTTGTGGCTGTCCTGGTAGAACGTCGACAGGGCGCTCACCACGGACGACAGCATCGCCATGGGGTGTGCGTCGCGCGGGAAGCCCGTGTAGAAGTTCTTGACGTCCTCGTGCAGCAGGGTGTGCTGGGTGATGTCGTTCTTGAAGCTGGTCAGCTCATCGACCTTCGGCAGCTCACCGTTGATCAGCAGGTAGGCCACCTCCAGGAAGGTGGAGCGCTCGGCCAGCTGCTCGATCGGGTAGCCGCGGTACCGCAGGATGCCCTGCTCACCATCGAGGTAGGTGATGGCGGATTTATAGGCGGCGGTGTTCCCGTATCCGCTGTCGAGAGTCACCAGACCGGTCTGGGCGCGGAGCTTCCCGATGTCGAAGCCCTTGTCGCCGACGGTGCTGTCGATCACCGGGTAGGTGTACTCGCCGTCGCCGTACCGCAGTACTACAGAGTTGTCGCTCACGTCATCCCTCACCGACGTAGTGCCTCACCTTCGAGGTGCCCTGACTGTCTCTACCATCCCCCAATTGGCTCAGAAGAGTGCACTCGGGGTCGACTATCGGGCCTATTGGCGGCACTCAGTGCCGCCAACTTGCTCATCCTGCCCGCTCTGCCCGGCTTCTGGAAGTGCTGTGTGACCTTTCCGACTCAGTTGATCGATCATTTTTCACGAGGCCTCCGCGAACGGACCGCCGACCGCCGGGGAGGTGTGGGGGGGTGTTCCGCCCCCGCCGCCCCTACCCGTTCCCGTCC
>NZ_VMNX01000297.1 GCF_009377235.1 Streptomyces acidicola | reverse complement strand
GGGCGGGTGGGCCGCCGTGCTCGACGCGCTGCGGCCGGGCATGCGGTGGCTCGGCGGGGACCGGCTGCAGGTCAATCTGCACGCGAACCCGCCGCGCGAGATCTCGGGCGCCGAACTGCTCTTCGTGCCCGTCACTCCGCAGCGCCACGGCTGGGTTTCCTGGGACCAGGGCGAGCGGTACGCCGTCGTCTACCCCTGCGCGGGCGTGCTCACCGACGGACCGGTCACCTCCGTGCCCACCGGCCTCGGCACACTCCTCGGCGACGCCCGGGCCCGCATACTCGTCCTACTGGACTCCCCCATGAGTACGACCCAGTTGGTGGCCCTGACCGGGCAGGGGCTCGGGTCCGTCGGACGCCATCTGCGGGTGCTGCTCGACGCGCGGTTGGTACGGAGGCGGCGGGCGGGGCGGTCCGTGCTGTACTACCGGTCCGCGGCGGGTGAGGTGCTCGTGACGGCGCAGCGGGGCTGAGGGGCGGACGTGTGAGTCCGGCGTCGAGGAACGGACGTGTGGGACCGGCCGCGAGGAATGGACGTGCAAGACCGCGGGCCGTGCCGCCTGTGACCAAGGGCCCCCCGTCTGCGGTACGCCTGCCGGAGTTAGCATCCGCTCATGACTGCTGACAACGCTGCTGACAACACCGCTGGGACCCCGGACTCCGTGCTCGACATCGAGATCGGGGCGCTGCAGGGCGGCGCCGCGGACCTCGGCCAGTACCGGGGCAAGGCCGTCCTCGTCGTGAACGTGGCCTCCAAGTGCGGGCTGACACCGCAGTACGCGGGCCTGGAGCGGCTGCACGAGCGGTATGCCGACCAGGGCTTCACCGTGCTCGGGGTGCCGTGCAACCAGTTCCTCGGGCAGGAGCCGGGGTCGTCGGAGGAGATCGCGGAGTTCTGCTCGGCGACGTACGGCGTGACCTTCCCGATGACGGAGAAGGTCGAGGTGAACGGCGAGGGACGCCACCCGCTGTACGCGGGACTCGTGGACCAGGCCGACGCCGAGGGCCACACCGGTGACATCCGGTGGAACTTCGAGAAGTTCCTCATCGGCCGGGACGGCTCGGTCGTCGCCCGCTTCTCGCCGCAGACCGAGCCGGAGTCGGCGGAGGTCGTGGCGGCGGTGGAGAGCGCCATCGGCTGAAGCGGTTCGGCGCCCTCTGGTGTGTGACACCCGGGATGTGCGTCTCAGGCCCTCGGGTACCGGGTCAGCCACCCGGGAGACGCCCCTCCCGGACCGTGCAGTGCCGGACCCTGGGTCATCTCCATCGCGAAGTCGTCCGCGAGGACCAGCATCGTGGGGCGGCCCTCCAGCTCGGCCAGCCAGGCCGACGGGAGGGCCGTCTCGCCGTGGAGGGCACCGAGCAGCCCGCCGGTGAGCACTCCCGCGGCTCCGGAGGGCCCACCGTGGTTCACCGCGAGACACAGCCCGTGCCGCATGTCCTCGCCCACCAGCGCGCAGTACACGGCCACCGCGAGCGCCCCGTCCGCCGTACCGTCCCCGGCGAGCTCCTCGACCCGGGTCGGCGAGGGCATGCCCTGCCGTACGGCGCCGAGGGCCTGCTGGAGGGCGGCGGTGACCTGCTCATGGCCGGGCCGGGCGGCAAGGAGCACCAGCGCCTGCTGGACTGCCGCGTCGAGGCTGTCCCCGCGCGCCAGCGCGTGCACGATCGCGGCGTACGCCCCCGCAGTGAGGTACGCCCTCGGATGCCCATGGGTCTGCGCCGCGCACTCCACGGCGAGCTGCACCACGAGCTGCGACTCCCAGCCGACGAGGAGCCCGAAGGGTGCCGATCGGGCGGCGGCCTCCGGCCCCGGTTCGCCGGGGTTCTTGGGCGCGTCCAGCGTGCCCATGGTCGCGTCGCCGAAGCCGAGCAGACAGGCGAGGGAGGGGTCGCGGCGGGCGTACAGCCACTCCTCGCGGGCCAGCCACCCGTCGTCCTTGCGTCTCTCGTCGGGCCCCCAGTCCCGTTGCGTCGCCGCCCATCTGAGGTACGCCCGGTGCAGGTCCGTCGGCGGATGCCAGGCACCCGTGTCACGGCGCACCTGGGCCCGTATCAGCCCGTCCACGGTGAAGAGGGTGAGCTGCGTGAGATCGGTGACCGCGCCGCGCCTGCCGTACGCGGGCACCAGGTCGACGAGCCCCTCCGCCCCGTGCTCCGCGCGGATCTCCTCCAGGGTGAGCGCGTCGATCGGCGCGCCCAGCGCGTCCCCGACAGCCGCCCCGAGGAGCGTCCCGCGCACCCGGCTGCGAAAGTCCTGCTGTTCGGCCCGCCCCCACACGGCCCCGGCGTTCGCCACCACCACGCCCTCCCTCCGTCGTCCGCGCTGAGCACTGTAATCGAACGGGAACGGCCTGTTCTGGGCCCGGATCGGAATGTGAGGTGCAGTCCTCGTGACGAACGGAACGATCCCGCCCGGGTGGGCATCCAGCGGGCCCTGAACAAGGCCGAACCCCCTCGGCCGGGACGGCGGGCCAGTCGAGAGGGCTCTTCGGTGTTGCCTGTGAAGTTGTGATCGGGACGGTGCGAGGGGTCAGAACGATCCCCGGCTGACACCTGTCACGAAGGAGTTCCATGCGGTTGCGGGGAACGCGAGGGTGGGGCCCACGGCGACCTTGGAGTCGCGGACGGCCAGAGTCGCAGTGACGGGGGATTTGACCTCTACACAGGCGCCGTTGCCGGCGGAGTACGAGGATTTCGTCCACTCGAAGGTGGCGCCCTGACGGATTGCCATGTTTGCTCCGGTCTTGTCGAGTTGCTGAAACCGTCCCGCGATCCTGGTCCGGAATCCGCGGTCCGGTTCACGCCAACGTTGTTGCTGTCGGTGGCGTGATCGACGCTACTCGCCAACATCGGTGAACGAAGCGACTATTCACTCGACCGGGTGACATATACCACCTGTATCTTCCGCTACTGGATGCCACAGGTGTATCCTCGTGCGCTTTTTGTCGCCGATCGCCTCAGTGGAGCCGTTCCCACCCGTCCGGTCCGGTCCGCCCCGGAGCGGGACGGGCGAACCTCAGCGCGCGTATTCCTTCGCGATGTCCGCGATGAACTGGCGTGACTGTTCGGCGTTCAGGGCCTGGGCGCGGAGGTGTTCATACATGACGCTGTACTTCTGGACGTCGTGGGCCTTCTCCAGATAGAGGTCGCTGGTGACCCCCTCGATGTAGACCACGCTCGAATCCGCCGCGTCGGGGAACTCCAGGATCGCGTACTGGCCGTTCAGACCGGGATGCGCACCCATGTCGAAGGGCAGGATCTGGACGGTGACGTGCGGGCGCTGGGCCTGCTCGACGAGCCGCTCCAGTTGCTCGCGCATGATCAGACGGCTGCCGACGACCCGACGGAGGGCGGCCTCGTCGACCACCGCCCACAGGCGAAGGGGCTCGTCGGCGGAGATTCGTTCCTGTCTGCGCAGCCGGACCTGGACCCGTTTCTCCACGTCGGTCGTCGGGGTCTCCGGCAGGGCACCCTGGATGAGGGCCTCGGCGTAGGCGGGGGTCTGGAGCAGGCCGGGGACGACCTGGGGCTCGTACACCCTGAGCGAGGCGGCGTCCGTCTCCAGACCGATGTACACGCTGTAGGGGATGTCGCCGAAGGCGTGCCACCAGCCCTGCTGGCGGGAGTCCTTGGCCATCTGCATCAGCGAGTCGACGACCCGGTGGTCCTCGACCTCGTACACCCCGCACAGATCACGGACGTCGCGCTGGCTGATGCTGCGGCGGCCGTTCTCCAGGCGGCTGATCTTCGACTGCGAGACCAGCAGGCGCTCGGCGACCTCCTCGGCCGTCATGCCCTTGAGCTCGCGGAGCCGACGGAGCTCCTGGCCCAGGCGGCGTCGCCTGACGGTGGGATTGACATTGGACGCCACGGGACGTGCACCTCCGGCTGCGGGCCTCACACTTTGAGTATCTGCTGCTGAGCAGATTGCCACCAAGGTGCTTACTACCGCTGGGAAACACCGGATATGCGCCGTACACACGCCAGTTCGGGGCCGTACGTCCTCGGCAGCGATATCCAGCCGAATTCGGCCGGGTGTTCGGCCAAGTATACGGCCGGACATGTGGCCGGGCGCACGACCGTGCTTGCGGCTGTACATGTGGCCGTACATGCGGCCGCGCGGGGCGGTGAGGCCGTGGCGCCGCCCGGACGGATCGTCCGGGACGGACTGCGTACGACCTCACACGCCCCGCGCGAACCGGCGGCTCCCGAACGGGTCTTCAGGCCAGGCCCACGTCACGGCTCGTCATGGCGCTGACGTGCTGCGTGCCGGTGCGGTACCGCGTGGCGGTGCGGTACTGCGTCGTGGTGCCTGCTCGTGCGTTTCCGCACGTGCGCGTGGTGCTGTTGTGGTGCTTGTTCGCGATGCTCCGGTGCCGGTGGTGCTCGCCTCGGCACTGTTCGCGCTGTTGGCGCTGTTGGCGCTGTTGGCGCTGTTGGCGCTGTTGGCGCTGTTGGCGCTGTTGGCGCTGTCGCGGCCCGCGGCTCAGTGGGCCACGACACGCGCCATGGAACCGCGGCGCGGCTGCATCGGAACGCCCCCGGCGGGCTCCTGCCCGGCCCTGCCCCCGGCGGGAGCCGGACGGCCGGCCGGTGCCGGGCTACGGCGCGGCTGCGCCGCCGCACCGTTCTGGACGTCCATCACGGCGTGCGCCACGAGGCCGCCCATGGGGTCGTGCCGGATCAGATCCCGGAGGCGGGAGCGGGAGGACCGCCCCTCGTTCCCGGGATACAGGTGCTTGCCGAGACCGACCGCATGGGCCAGCGCGGCGAGCGCGGCCGTCCGCGGGTCCGGCGGCACGCCCGTCCGGATCGCGGAATCCAGCCGGGCCTTGATCTCCCGACTGATGGCCGTGTCCGTCGCCTGATAGCGCGTCGTCGGCAGCACCCCGCACATCTGGCCCGCCACGGCATGCACCATGCCGCACCGCTCCAGATGCGAGAGATAGGTCTGGCGCAGCCCCAGCCGGGGTCCGCCAATCCAGTGGACTGCCCGCACCGGAGCGCCGCGCCTTCGCAACAACTCCAACGCGGAGTCCAGAGTTGGATCTCCAGTCGGCCGTGGCGCCACCACGGCGATACGATCCCCGTCTGGGGCTATCCGTCCGGCCAGCGCCAGCTCTACTAGCTGCGCTCCGGCCAGACCAAGGTCGAGCGACTGCGGCTGTGCAGTGGTACCCGTGGTCGGGTCCAATGCCAGCAGCAGAAGCTCCTCCGGAAGTGTTCTGCGGCTCCTGCCCATCCATGCCTCCCCGCGTGGATGAATGACAGGGTGACCCCTCTCACATTGGTCTGTCGAGGGTGCGTGACCAGTTCGTAGTGGAACCAGTAGGTATGTCGTTCTCGTCTACGGCTTGAAGTAAGCCCGCACACAGGACACTGGTACATGGTTCGGACAGCGGTCCAGGGCAGTGTCCGGGCGGGGTTCACGGTTCGGAAGGGCGCTCGTTCCGGCAGTGGGGCGGCGCAGGAGGAGGCATCGGTGGCGGGCGAGTCCCCCGACAGGTCGAAGCGGTACGAGTCGTCGGCTGGGTCGACGCCGGGGAACCGGTCCATGGTTCCGGAACCGGGGGCCACGAGCGCACCGGGCGCGGGGGCGAAGGCGGGTGTGAAGGCGGCTGCGGGTGCGGCCTCGGCCGATCCGCGGCTGGCGGTGGCCCAGGAAAAGGCTCCCGTGGCGGGGGCGGCGTCCGCTTCTGCGTCGGTGGGTGTGGACCAGGCGACCGCCGTGTTCTCACGCCGGGGTCTGGAGGAGGCCGAGCGCGCGCTGGGGTCGACGGAGGGCTCAGCCGTCGGTGACCGTGACGGTGACGATGACGGTGAGGGCAAGAGCCCGAAGGCCGCTGAGGGCGCCGACGCGGGCTCCGGGGGCTCGGGGGCCTCCGGGGGCTCCGGAGACGACGACAAGCCGGAGAGCAAGGGCGAGGCCGCCACGGAGCCCGAGCCGGAGGCGGAGACCCGGTCCGAGGCGGAGGGCGAGTCCGAGGCCGAGCGCCGCTCGGAGACGGACTCCGGGGCCGAGGACGCCGCGGAGAGCGACGGCGACGGTACGACCGGTACGGCGGACGGAAAGGCCGAGACCGAGGCCGACGAGCCCAAGGGCGACACCAAGGCCGAGAAGCCCCAGGCGGACGCCCAGAGCGCCTCCTCGGACGCCTCGGACTCCGAGCAGGCCGCCAAGGTGGCCTCCAAGGCGGACGCCCCGGCCAAGGACGCTGACTCCGAAGTCGAAGCCGACGCGGACTCCGCGTCCAAGTCTGGTTCCGGGTCCAAGCCCGAGCCCAAGTCCAAGCCGGACTCCAAGCCCGAGCCGGGCTCCGACTCCGACTCCGACGGCGGATCGGACAAGGCGGACGCCCCCGAATCCCCGGTCGACCAGCCCACCGCCGTCTTCACCGTACGGCCGCCCGCCGTGGACCAGCCCACGACCATGCTCAAGCTGGGCGGCGACACGAAGCCGAAGGACTCGCGGGACTCGAAGGACGAGCCCGAGCCGGCGGACAAGTCGGCAGCCAGGACCACCGACAAGCCCGAGCCGAAGTCCGAGGCCAAGTCCGCCTCGAAGCCCGAGGCCAAGCCCGACCCGAAGCCAGACCCGAAGCCCGACTCGGAGTCCGAGCGCACCAGCAAGTTCGTGGCCCTCAAGCCGCTCGACGAGCCGAGGCCCCCGAAGCCCGCCAAGGCGCCCCCCGCGCCTCCGGGGACGGTCCCCGCGGACGCCACCGCCGCCATCCCGCAGATCGGCCCCGAGCACACCGCACAGCAGCCCCTGCCGCCCAAGCCGCCGATCGACCTGCTGGCCGAGCTGACGAACACCCCGCCGCCTCCGCCGTCCCCGATCCGGACGATCGTCCGGCGGGTCAAGATCTGGACTCCACTGGCCGTTCTGCTGGTGATCGTCTTTGCGGTCGTACAGGCCGTACGCCCCCTGCCGACGCCCACCCTCGCGCTGACGGCCGACCAGACGTACCGTTTCGAGGGCGACAAGGTCTCCCTGCCGTGGCCGGGCGAGGGCCAGGGCGCGATGGACGTGACCGGCATCGGCACGATGGACGGCTTCGGTGAGCAGACGGCCGTGCCGATCGGCTCGGTCGCCAAGGCGATGACCGCGTACGTCATCCTCAAGGAGCACCCCCTGAAGGTGGGCGCCAAGGGTCCGTCCGTCCCGGTCGACGCGCTCGCCGAGAAGGAGGGCGGCTACAGCGACGACGGCGAATCCACGCTCAACACCGTCAAGGAGGGCGACAAGCTCTCCCTGCAGGACGCCATAGCGGCCATCATGATTCCGTCCGCGAACAACATCGCGCGGTTGCTGGCCCGTTGGGACTCAGGCGGTTCCGAGGAGGAGTTCGTCAAGAAGATGAACGCCGCCGCCAAGGACCTCGGAATGACCAACACCGAGTACACCGACCCGTCCGGTCTGAAGGAGACGACCGTCTCCACCGCCGAGGACCAGGTCAAGCTCGGCAACGAGCTGGTGAAGATGCAGGCCCTGACGGACCTCACCAGGCTGCCCAGCTGGACGGACCCCTCCGGCAAGGAGCACCGCAACTACAACACGCTCGTCCCCTACGACAACGCCATCGGCATCAAGACCGGTTCGACCACCAAGGCCGGCGGCAACCTGCTGTTCGCGGCCACCAAGGAGGTCGGCGGCGAGACCGTGATCGTCGTCGGCGCGATCCTCGGCCAGCACACGGCGCCGATCATCGACACCGTCAACGCGGTCAGCAAGACCGCGATGGTCGCCGCGCAGGACGCGTTGACCAGCGACAAGATCCTCAAGAAGGGTGACGTCGTCGGGTACGTCGACGACGGGCTCGGCGGTCACACACCGGTCGTCGCCACCAAGGACGTCGACGCGGTGGGCTGGGCCGGGCAGACCGTCAAGCTGGCGCTGTCGGACGACGGTAAGACCATCCCGAACGAGGCGACGACCGGAACCAAGGTGGGTGCGCTCACCGTTGGAGACGGTAAGGGCGACACCGTCGAGGTGCCCGTCGCGCTCCAGTCGGACCTCGCCGAGCCCGGCCTCGGCAGCAAGCTGACCCGCGTGGGCTGACCGCCCCCGCGACAGCACCGCACCCCGTCGGTGGAGCAGCGCCCGTCGACCATCGGGCGCTCACCGGCGGGGTGCGTGCTAGCGTCGCGAGACCGGCAGGTCGCAGGCCGCGCGACCGACCGGAGACCAACGAGACACGGGACACGTCCAGAGGGACACGGGGAGTGCGTTCAGGTGGCGACAGCGGAGCGGACACACGCCGACGACGCCGATCCGGAACGGGGCACCGGCCCGCGAATACCAGCACCCTCCCGCGGCACCGCTCGTGAGAAGACCACCGGAGCCACCGAGGCGACTACCGGAGCCGCTGAGACGACCACCGGAGCCGCTGAGACGACCACCGGAGCCGACGAGACGACCACCGGCACCAGCGGCGAGGCCCATCCGGCGGGTGCGACGGGCCTTACCCGCCCGACGCACCCGACCCGCCCGGCGGGCCTGACCCGCCTGACCCGCGTCCTCCGCCACCCCGTCACCCTCATCACGGCCCTCTCCGCCCTCCTCCACCTCGTCTGGTTCTTCACGTTCGCGAACAGCGGTGGGGATCTGGCGGCGCAGGACGCGTGGGCGGAGTTCGTCGGCCGGCACCCGGACTCGGCGTACAACCTGGCCTGGTACGGCGGCATGCACCCGGTCTCGTACAGCGTGGTGTCCCCGTACCTGATGTCGGTCCTCGGCGTCCGTACGACGATGATGATCGCCGGGACGGTCTCGGCGGGCCTGCTGACGATGATCCTGATGCGTAGCAGGGGGGTGCGGCAGCCGCTGTGGCCCGCGCTGGCCGGGGTGTTCGCGCTGCTGTGCAACGCGGCGTCGGGGCGGGTCACCTTCGGGCTGGGCACGTTGTTCGCGCTGGGCGCGACCGCGGTCGTGTTCTGCTGGCCGTACCGCTGGCGCTACAAGCGCTGGGCGAAGGCCCTGTGCGCCGCGCCACTGGCCGCGCTGGCGACCATGGCGTCGCCTGTGGCGGGCCTGTTCGTGGGGCTGGTGGCGGTGGCGCTGTTCCTGCAGAAACGCCGTCCCGGTGCGTGGGCGCTGGGTCTGGCGCCCGCGGCGGTGGTGGCGCTGTCGGCCTGGCTGTTCCCGTTCTCGGGCACACAGCCGATGTCGATCGGATCGGCGTCCCTGCCTTTCCTCTTCGCGCTGTCCGTCTACGTCCTGGTCCCCAAGGACTGGACGACGGTACGGATCACGTCGGCGGTGTACGGGCTCTCCGTGCTCCTCGTCTGGCTGATCAGCTCGCAGATCGGGTCCAACATCACGCGGCTGTCGATGCTGTTCGCGGGTGTGGCGCTGCTGGCCGCGCTGCCCTTCGCGGTGCCGCGTTCCCGTAAGTGGTACGCCACGGTGATCGCCTTCCTCGGCTTCACGACATGGATCGGCTTCAAGACTGTGGATGACGTCGTCCACACGACACCGGCCGCGTCGTGGGCCCGAGAGCTGGCGCCCCTGGTGAACGAGCTCCAGGTGGTGGGCGCCGAGAAGGGCCGCGTGGAGGTGGTCCCGGCCCGTTCGCACCGTGAGGCCTCGGCGCTGGCGCCGTATGTGAACCTGGCGCGGGGCTGGAACCGGCAGGCGGACATGGAGCGCAACCCGCTCTTCTACGACGACACACTCAACTCCGCGAACTACCACGACTGGCTGAAACGGTGGGCCGTCCACTACGTCGTCCTGCCGAAGGACGAGCCGGACGGCGACGGGGGCGAGCGGGAGCGGGAGCTGGTTCAGCGGGGCCTGCCGTATCTGAAGCAGATCTGGGGCGACGCGAACTGGCAGTTGTTCTCGGTGACGGATCCGACGCAGCTGGCCGAGCCGGACGCCGTGGTCGACCGGGCCGCCCAGGGGGAGATGACGCTCCGGGTGAGCAAGGCGGGGCGTGTCCTGATCCGGATTCCGTACTCGCCGTGGCTGAGTCTGGTCGACGCGGAGGGCAAGAGCCTTCAGGGGCCTCAGGAGACGGCGGAGTCGAAGCGGCGGGAGGGCGATGCCGTGCCGAAGACGTACGACAACGTCAACGGTTGCCTCATGGAGGCGGAGGAGGACGTGTTCGGCGACAAGTGGACCGAGCTTCTGGCGCCCGCGCCGGGTACGTATCGCCTCGCGGCGCCGTATCAGCTGCCGCGGGGCACGCCGTGTCCGGAGGAACTCCGCTGAGGGCTGCGGGCAACGGGGCCGACGGCGCCCGCCGGGTTTTGCTCGCCCCGCCGCCCCCACCCGTCC
>NZ_VMNX01000296.1 GCF_009377235.1 Streptomyces acidicola | reverse complement strand
GCCCAGATCCGCCCGCCCCACCAGGGCCGCACCGCGATCGTGTACACCGGGCCCAACGGCAGGCTGAACGTGCTCGACCCCGACCGGCCGCACTCCGACCTGCCCGTGCATTCCCGCATCACGTACTACGAGGTGGACCTGACCCCGCAGCAGGCCACGCGGCAGTTACTGCTGCCCGGTTCGGGACGTACGCGTACCACGTTCGTGGCGTCGGCCGAGCTGTCCTGGCACGTGAACGACCCGCTCGCGTTCGTGCGCGGGGAGTCCTCCGGCGTGGCGGAACAGCTGTTCGACCACCTCACCCGCGAGGCCGGGCGCATCACCCGGCGTCATCCGCTGCGCTGGGCGGGCACGGCCCAGCGTGCCGTGCACCAGGGGCTGGGCGGGTGGCCGGTGCCGGGACTGTCGGTGACGTGCGCGATCCGGCTGTCGCCCGGTCCTGCGCCACGGCTGGAACAGATCGCGCGGGACAGTGTCGCAGCCCCGACGGAGCCCACCGAACACCTGGCCCTGGTCCTCGCCGACACCGAATCCGTGCTGCTCGGCTTCAACGGCACCCTGGCCCGCATCCCGGCGAGCCGGCAGGCGAGGATGACCCGCGCCCTCGCCTCACGGCTCGTGGAGCTGCGCCACCCCGACGAGGCGCTGAGCGGCGAGCAACCCCTGCGGGGCAACCCCGCCGCGGGGCTCCCGGACGAAGACCCCGACTCGCTGGCCCTCCTGCGTGCGCTCGCGCATCACCACTTGGGGCCGGAGTTGAGCCGCGCACTCGACCAGATCGAGCAGCAGAACGTCTCAGCCGCGACACCCCTGCCCTTCGCCACTCCCTTGATCTACGCCCTCGCCGATCGAGGTCTGGGCGTCGCCGTCGTCACGGACCACTCGTCCAGTGCCGTGGCCGCCTATCTGAAAGGGCGTGGCCTCACCGGGCAGACATCCGGCGGCGTCCATGGCCGCTCCGGCCACCCCGCCCTCCTCCTGCCGAACCCCGACTGTCTGCTCCGGGCGCTGAAGCAGCTGAACACCGACCCGGACGACGCCGTCCTGATCGGCTCCTCCGTCGCCGAGCTCACCGCCGCGTCCGACCTCGGCCTGCCCTTCATCGGGTATGCCGCGGGCCGGGAGGCCGAGCGACGGCTGCGGGAGGCGGGCTGCCGGTACACCGTCTCGTCCCTTGAACCGCTCCTCAAGGCGGTCCGCCCCGTCTGACCCCCAACTGGCCCAATCCGAAAGGCGCCGCGCCCCTCCTCCGCACACGATGCAAGTAGACCGCCACCCACGACCACGCGGTCCGAGCTTCTGGGAGGACCCCATGACTGCCAGGCTGGATCAGCTGCGCCGCTGCCACTTCGCCGTCGACCTGGGCGCGTCCCGAACCCGTGTGTATGTGAAGGGCGCCGGGCTGGTCGTCGACCAGCCGAGCGTGGCCGCCCTGAACACCAGGACCGGCGCCCTGATCGCGGTCGGGGAGTTCGCGGAGCAGATGACGGGGCGTACCCCGCACTACATCAGGGTCGCCCGCCCCGTGTCGGGCGGCAACGTCGTCGACATCGAGATGGCCCAGCGCATGCTGCGCCACCTGCTCGGTGACAGGGTGCGCCGCGCGCTGCGCCGCAAGCCCTTCCTGCGCGCCGCCGCCTGCGCCCCGAGCGACACGGACCCGCTCGGCCGACGCGCGGTGATCGAGACACTGGTCGGCCTCGGCGCCCGGCGCGTCGAGCTCGTCGACACGCTCATCGCCGCCGGGGTCGGCTCCGGGCTGCCGGTGGAGCGCCCGGAGGCCACCATGGTCATGGTGTGCGGTGCCGCCGCCACCCAGGTGGCCGTGCTCTCGCTCGGCTCGATCGTCACCGCCGAGCGTATTCCGGTGGGCGGTGAGGCCGTGGACCACGCGATCGTGCAGCATCTGCGCCACCAGCACGAGCTGATCCTGCCCAGCCAGTCCGTACGGCCACTCCAGATCGCCCTGTCCGGCAACGGGCTGAACCCGCAGGGCCCCGCCTTCGCCGAGATCCACGGGCTGGACGTCGCCACCGGCCTGGCCCGGTCCGTGAAGGTGGACACCGCCGCCGTGCGCCACGCCATCCAGACACCGTTCACGGCGTTGTTCGACAGCATCGGCAAAGTCCTGCGGGACTGCCCGCCCGACCTCGTGGCCGACCTCGCGGACCGCGGGATCATGATGGTCGGCGGAAGCGCGCTGCTGCCGGGCCTCGACCAGATGCTGCGGCAGGCCACGGGCATGCCGGTGAGCATCGCCGACCGTCCCGAACTGTGCGCGATCGAGGGCCTGGGCGCCATGCTGGAGGGCCATGTCGAACCCTTGGAGCTGGACCTGACGTCGGAGGAGTGAACGCCGACCGCGCCGGCTCCACGGGTTCGTACCCCCGTGAGGTGTCAGGCCAGGCGCAGGTCGATCCAGGGGATCGTGTCCCCCTCCAGGAGATAGCGCTCGATCTCGACGAAGCCGTGCTTCAGTGCGAACCGCAGTCCGTCCGTGTTGGACTCCAGGACGACCGTCTCGATCACCCGGGCGCCCAACTCCCAGGCCCGCTCCAGCCCACGCACGTACAACTTCTCGCCGAACCCCTGCCGCCGGTGACCGTCGAGCACACGGGCGATCACCGTGGCCGTGGCCGTGTCGCCCTCGGGCGGCCGGACCGTCGAGTTGCCGACGAGGACGCCGTCGAGATACCCGAGCTCCAGATGGTTGCGTTCGGCGCGCCCACGGACGTCGTCGAGGGAGAGGACGTGCGTGGGGATGATCGTGTTGTGAACGTGCTGCCAGTCCCTGAGGTCCTGGACAGAGGCGTCGCCGTCCAGGCGCCTGATGTGAAGGTCGGTCACCGCGGCAGCAAACCCGTACGCCCCACAGGACGTCAACCACAATTCCCGTGTCACGCCCGGCCTCTCCGGGGGACGTACAGATCAACTGCCGCCCTCCAGACCGCTGTTCAGTAGGGAAGAACCCGGCCCGACGGCGTCCTCCGGTCGATCGTGAGGTCGCGTGGGGCGGAGGGCCGACGGCTGGTACGGATGCGGATCCGGCGGTTCATGACGGCCTCCTCATGCCTGTGCCCGGGACGTTCGGCCACCCGAGGTCCCGGGGCGTTTCGGTGCCCGATGCGACCAGCCTCCTCGCCGCCGCAGCCGGGTACATCGTGCCCACGGTGGCACTTGTCATGCCTCCTGGGGAGGAGTGATCGGAATTGCCGTACGTCCGGGGAAGCACGCAGCCCCTACGTACGCCCCCGAGATGACCCCGGCATGCCCCCGGGCAGACCGCACAGCCGTCCCCTGAACCCCCACGCGCCCGCGCGTGCGCCGGAGTGTTGCTGCCAAACGCCCCGATCGTGTGGCATCGGCATGGTTCGCCATGCTCGTCCCCGGTGAATCGGTACGGTGGAGCCGCTCCGCGGACGGGGCCTCTGGTCCTGTCTCAGTGGCGCTGACGTGGAATTCCGGACCGGGCAAGGAGGCAGCATGCTCTCGGACTCGATCGTCTTCGGTGCTGGGGGCTTCATCGGCCGCTCCCTGGTGGCGGAACTCCTGCGTGGCGGCCACCGGGTGGCCGCCGCGGTGCGTGACTCCGGTGACGGGCTGACGAGTTGGCTCGACGGGGAGGGAGTGGACCGGGCGGGGCTGACCGTGGTCCGGGCCGACGTCACCCTGCCCGGACTCGGCCTGTCCGGGCAGGGTTTGGCCGGACAGGGGTCGGCCGGGGAGGGCTTGTCGGGGGTGCGTGACGTCTACAACACCGCGGCGCGCTTCGCCTTCGGCATCGATGCCGACCAGGCCAGGGCGGTCAACGTGACGGGCGCCGTGCATGTGGTCGAGTGGGCGGCCTCCCTGCCGGAGTTGCGCCGGGTGGTCCACATCAGCGGATACCGCATGGCCGCCGCGGACGGTACGCCGGACTACGGCAGGCTGGGCGCGTACGAGGCGTCGAAGCAGGAAGCCGACGCGGCCGTGCGGACACGGTGCCGCGAACTGGGTGTGCCGCTGAGCATCGCCAACCCCAGTACGGTGATCGGGCCCGGCCAGTACGTCGGCCTGGCCACCGTGGTCTCCGATCTGTGGCGGGGCCGACTGCGGGCACTGCCCGGCGGTCCCGAGATCCTCCTGCCGGTCGTGGCCCTCGACTACTTCGTGCGGTTCCTGGCCGCTCTCCCGGAGCACCCCGAGAGCGCCGGCCGCGCCTACTGGGTGCTGGACGAGGCGACCCCCACTCTGCCGGAGCTGATCAGGCTGCTCGCGCGGCACATGGGTGTGCGGGCTCCCCACCGCTCGGTTCCGGTGGGTGTGCTGCGCCGGCTGCCCCGTACGATCACCCGGGCCGACCCGGAGACCCTGTCGTTCCTGTCGACGGACCGCTACGATACGGCCTCCACCCGCGCCCTGGCCGAATCGCGCGGGCTGTCCGCGCCGCCCGTGGAGACGGCACTGCGCCAGTGGGCCGACGACCTGGTCGCCACCCGCTTCGGCCGGACCGTCCCGTGCCGCCGGCCCTACGGCTTCCACAGCGTGGCAGGCACCCGGACATGGGTGATCGGAGAGCGGCGGCGCCCTGACTATGTGTTCTTGCACGGACTTCCGTTGAACGCCGATTCGTGGGCGGGAACGGTGGAGCGCCTGGACGCGCCGTCCCTCGCGGCCGACCTGCCCGGTTTCGGCAGGTCGGGGACGGGCGAGGGGTCGCTCGACGAATGGCTCGCCGATCTGCTCCACCCTGTGGAGTCCCGGCCCGTACTCGTCGCGCATTCGCTCGCGTGCGGCCCCGCACTGCGCTACGCCGCGGCCCGGCCCGACCGGCTGTCGGCGCTCGTTCTCGTCGCGCCGCCCTTCCTCCAGCCGCCGTCCCCGGGTCTGCTGCGCTCGCCCCTCGCGGCACCGCTGCTGCGTACGACTCCCGCGCCCCGCCTGGCCCGTTCGCTCGGCCTGCCCGAGGACGATGCCCTCGACGGTCTCGTGACGGACCTGCGCCGTGCGGGGGCGGCGCACCGGGTGATCGCCGCCGTGCGCACGGCCCACGGACAGCGTGAGGAACTGCGCCGTCTGCTCCGGGACCTGCCCTCACCCGTGGAGCTCGTCGTCGGGTCGGCGGATCCGCTCGCCGAGGCGGTGGCCTCTCCGGTCACGGTGATCGAGGCCGCGGGGCACTACCCCCAGATCACCCATCCGGCGGCCCTCGGGGACTGTCTCGCGTCCTGCCGGGACCGGGTGGGCGCCCCGTAGGCCTCGAGGTCTGAGGCCTCAGGGCCCTGACGTCGGTGGGCTGGGTCTAACGGGTGAAGGCGAGGGCCACGTTGTGTCCCCCGAACCCGAAGGACGTGGACAGGGCGGCCCCTTCAGGTGTCCGACGGGGTTCGCCGGTCACCAGGTCCAGTTCGATGCCGTCCCCGGTCTTGTCCAGGTTGCGGACCGGCGGGATCAGACCGTGTTCCAGGGTGAGGACGGTGAAGACCGCCTCGACGGCGCCGGAGGCACCCAGGAGGTGGCCGGTGGCGGACTTGCAGGCGGTGACCGCGGGGTGTGTGCCCACCGCCTTCTGCAGGGCCTGGGCCTCGCTGACGTCCCCTACCGGAGTGCCGGTGGCGTGGGCGTTCACATGGGCGATGTCGGCCCCGGTGAGACCGGAGTCCCGCAACGCCGCGCTGATGGCCCGCATTTGCCCTTCGGAATCGGGAAGCGTCACGTCGTACCCGTCGGAGGTGACCCCGGCGCCCACCAGGGCCGCGTGAACCTGCGCTCCGCGCGCCCTGGCGAACCCGGCGCGTTCCAGTACGACCATGCCGGCGCCCTCGGACATGACGAACCCGTCGCGGTCGTGGTCGAACGGCCGGGACGCCAGGTCCGGTGCGTCATTGCGCAGGGACAGGGCACGCATACGGGCGAACGCGCCGAGGGACAGGGGGTGCAGGCAGGCATCCGTTCCCCCGGCGACGACCACGTCGGCGCGACCGGACCGGATCAGCAGCGCACCGACCGCGAGCGCCTCCGCACCGGACGCGCAGGCACTGGTCGGGGCATGGGTGCCGGCCCGGGCCCCCAGCAGCAGACCGACCGCCGCGGCGCTGCCGTTGGGCATCAGCCTGGGCACCGTGTACGGGGAGAGCGCGCGGGGGCCCCGCTCCTCCAGTCGGTCGTCCTGTTCGAGCATGGTGAGCGCGCCGCCCACACCGGTCCCCACCACCACCGCCAGCCGTTCGGACTCGACCTCGGGCGCGCCGGCGTGCGCCCACGCCTCCTGGGCCGCCACCAGCGCGGCCGCCTGGCTGCGGTCCAGCCGCCGTAGTTGGATCCGGTCCAGCCGCGAGGCGGGGTCCTGGCTCATGTTTCCGGCGATACGTACCGGAAGCTGCTCGGCCCATGGGGTGTTCAGCCGGGTCACACCCGAGCGGCCGGACAGCAGCGCCTGCCAACTGGACGGAACGTCGCCGCCGAGTGGAGTGGTTGCGCCAAGGCCCGTCACCAGGACGTCGGCGCCTGCGAATGCGCGCCGACCACGGTCGGGGCACGATGCTTCAGCGGTCACGGGCAGCATGACGGATTCCTTCCGCACGGTTCACTGGCTCTGGGGTTGCGTTGCCGACGGGGCGTCTGAGGGGCGGTCCGACGTGTTGTCCGACGAGGTGTCCGACGAGGCTTCGGGACCGCCGGGGCCGGGGCGGGGACAGGGACCGCGGTTGCCGAGTCCGGCCGGCACCAGCGCGACGATGGCGGTCCACAATTCCCCGATGGTGAGAAGAGGGCCCCCGGAGGAACTCGGAAACTCCGTGACCTCATGACAGGCTTCGGTCTTTTCCATGGCCTTTCCTTGGCACCTTCAGCGCGACGACCGATTGCTTTGACGAGGAAAAGCGTTCCAGAAGTCGCATTCGCTGCGACCGGAAACAAACTAGTCGACCGCAACGCCCACTGCTTCACCTCTTTTCATGAATTGCCGCCCCTCACCACCCCCGCGGTCACGGGAATACTCACCCGTTCGGGCCACACGCAGCCTCGCGAGAGGCCTGGGCTGAGCACCGAGGACCGCCGAAAGGACCATCAATAAGATAAACAGGATGCCACGTTCGTCATCTTATGAAGATAACTTCGCAGCGGGTCCAGTTTTTTGCTTGTTGCAGCGACGCTCAGACCCGCTGCATAGTGAAGCGATGCCTGCGCAGGGGGTGGGCGACATGACCAATCGCAGCCACTCGGCATCGGTGGCCCATGAAACGACAGAACGTCAAGACGTGCGAGCCACCGGAACAGTATTTCGCATTCTTTGCCATGCCGAAAAAGGAGGGCAATACGTGCCGCAATACAGCCAGGGGGAGATTTCCTCGACCGGGGAGGACGTCCGCGTCGTGCGCTGGCCGGTCGAGGTGAGGGAGCTGGAACAGTTACGGCGCCGGGGGATTCTTCGTCTCCTCGTGATCGAGAACGGCGCCACCCCGCCGGTTCCGACGGACTCACGGGAGGACTGGGTCCGGGCGCCGGTCAGCCGGGCGGACTTCGCCGCCCGTGTCGCGGCGCTCCGGGCCAAGGCCGGCACGCAGCGGATCCCTGTCCTGGACCAGGACGGGCTGCTCCACTACGACAGCCAGGTGGTGCCCATGTCACCCACCGAGATGGAACTGCTGCAGCCGCTGGTCGAACGTTTCGGCGGCCTCGTGGCCCGGCACGAGCTGATCGCGCTTCTCTCGGCACACCGCGGAAGAGCGAGCCAGAACGCTCTCGACCTGCACATCATGAGAATCCGGCGCAAGGTGCTCTCTGTGGGGCTGCGCATCCGGACCGCCAGCGGGCGGGGGTACCTCCTCGAATCGAGCGGGTGACCCACGGACAGGCGCGGCCGGACGCGGCCGGACGCGGTCAGGCGTGGACAACGCATGGAAACAAGCCCTGTTGGCGTGAACGTCCAACAGGGCTTGTGCGGAACACCGCAGGCTCACTGGCGCACTCCCGGGGCACTCCGGTCGTGCCACCACCGGTTCACGCGGATGCGCCGACCCGTGAGCCGTACGGGAAGTCGTCCTGCTGCGGCCCGAGGTCCGGACAGGGGGGCGACACCAGGCCCGTGCGATAGGCGTGGATGACCGCGTGCACGCGATTGCGCAGGTTCAGCTTTTCCAGCAGTCGCTGCACGTGGGATTTCACCGTGTTCTCGCTGAGCACCAGTTCCGTCGAGATCTCCGTGTTGCTCAACCCCTGGGCGAGCAGCCGGAAGACCTCCTTCTCCCGCCGGGTCAGCAGGCTGATTCCCGTGGTGTCCGCAGTGGAGCCGTCGTGGCATGAAGCGAGCTGGGTAACCGAGTCGTCGTCACGCGCCGGAAGAGCCCTCTCGTCGAAGAAGATCCGGTATCCGGCGGCCACGACATGAACCGCCGACAGCAGTTGCCCCGGCGTGACACGGCTGAGAACGACCCCCTGCACTCCGGCCTGGAAGGCGCGCCGCACACAGGTGTCCGCCTCGTTGGCCATGAACAGGACGCCGGGCGTTCTCTCACCGCAGCGCATGTGCAACTCGTCGACCAGTTCCACCGGGTCGACGGCTTGTGACAGGGCGCCGACGAGCAGCAGATGCGGCTGAAGGTGCCGTGCCTTGGCGACCGCGCTCGCGATGTCGGGCGCCTCACCCACCACTTCGATGCCTCGGTCCTCGTCGAGGACGGCCCGGATTCCCGTTCGTGCAATGGCCCGGTCGTCCACCAGCAGAACTCGGATCGGCGCGCTCATCGCTTTCCCTCTCCTCCGGACGGAACACGTTTCCCTGCACCACGCCTCGGACGCGCCCGTCGTCACATCCGGTCGCTCACGGTCGTCGGGACGGCCGGCCTGGGTTCGACGGGACGGGTCTCGCGAGGGCGCCGGGGTGCCACCAGGACCGCCAGGGCTCCGACGGCGATCAGGACGACACCGGTCCACACCGCGGGGATCATGCCGTCCGTGAACGAGTCCGGCGAGGTGAGGGCTCCGTTCGCGGAGAACACGGAGGCGAGCACCGCGATACCGAGAACACCGCCGAGTTCACGCAGCGCGTTGATGGCGCCGGACGCCATTCCGCGGTCCTCGGCGTCGACCGCGCTCATCACCATGTTCGCGGTGGGCGAGAAATAGAAGGTCATTCCGAGACCGCACAGGACCAGTGCGGGGATGAGCGACACATAGTCCACGTGGGGAGAGATGCGCGAGGCGATCCATCCCAGTCCGCACGCCTGGAAGGCCAGGCCGAGCGCGACGATGGTCCGGCTGCTGACGCGGTCGGAGAGCAGCCCCACCAAGGGGGCGACGAAAATGGGTACGGCGGTCCACGGCAGGATGCGCAGACCCGCCTCCAAGGGCGAATAGCCCTGCGGTCCCTGGAAGAACTGGGTGAGCAGGAACACCGAGCCGAACATGCCCGCGAACATCAGCAGCCCGGCCGCGTTCATCGCGCTGAAGGTGCGGTGGCGGAACAACTTCATGGGGAACATGGGCAGTTCGGTGTGCAGTTCCCAGAGCACGAAGGCGACCAGGACGACCGCGCCACCGGTCAGCGAGGCCAGGACCCGGACGCTGCTCCAGTGGTCCGCGTGGCCGTGGATGATGCCGAAGACGATCCCGAAGAGGCCGAGACTGGCCAGGACCGTCCCCACCAGGTCCAGTTGGGACCTGGGGCCGCGGCTCTCGGTGAGCTTCCACCGGGAGAGCGGCAGTACCACCGCACCGATCGGTACGTTGATCCAGAAGATCCACTGCCAGCTCAGGTGCTCCACCACCGCTCCGCCGAGGAGCGGGCCCATGGCGATGGCGACGCCCTCCACGGCGCTCATCGCTCCGAGCAGGGCGCCTCGCCGGTGCGGGGGCGCGACGTCCGTGAGGATCGTCAGGTTCAGCGGCATGAGCAGCGCGGCGCCCAGCCCCTGAAGGGCGCGGGCCGCGATCAGGGCGCCGATGCCGGAGGCCAGCGCGGCCCCGGCCGACGCGGCGACGAAGAGGGCCAGCCCGACGCCGAACATCCGCCGCCTGCCGAACCTGTCCCCCAGGGCGGCACCGGGCAGCATGAGCACGGCGTAGGTGAGGGTGTAGGCGTTGACGGTCCATTCCAGTTCCTGGATGCTGCCGCCGAGGTCGTCGCGGATCGCCGGCAGGGCTGTGATGACGACGAGGTTGTCGAGCGACACCATGGCCACGCCAAGGCCACAGCAGAGGAACGTCCACAGCACGTTCTGTTTCGGAATACTCATGTCCACCTCCGTGACGGGAATTGCCACCGCGGGCCGCCGGCAGGCGGCCCCACAGCACGAACCTGACGACCACCGCCGCCTGCCGCCCTGGCCGGCCCCGGCCAGGGGCCAGGGCCGGGGCCGGGGCCGGCCGGGGGTTCAGGGTTGGGT
>NZ_VMNX01000295.1 GCF_009377235.1 Streptomyces acidicola | reverse complement strand
CGCGGCATTGCCACCCGCTATGACAAGACCCCCGAGAGCTACCTTGCCGGACTCCACCTACGAGGCGCCGTCATCTGGATCCGCAGCCTTCAGCCAAGTCGCTGATCACGACTCCGTACAGGCCCTAGGCGACTGAGTGACTCGAAGTAACTCAGTCACCTCACCGCAGTTCCTCCGGCGGCCTCCGGTCGCTGTCCACCCTGCCCACCCGCTCCAACTCCCCCACAGGATGTACCGGTACGTCGAGGTGTACACGGGCGTGCACATCGTCAGCGTGATGTAGTGACCCGCTTTCTTCCGGCCCGACTCGTTCGGGAGGGACGCCAACACCTTGACGTTGAACTTCGACGTCTCCCGGAGGATCGCGTGGACCTCGTAGACGAACCATTCGTCCTTGGTCTCAAAGACGATCGGGGCGCCCTTCTCGATCCTGTGGCACAGGGCTCCAAACACCACACGGCAGTTGGCCACTGTGGCCCAACAGCGAGCAGTTGTCCCGTACTTCTGCTTCATTCAGCCACCATATCCAATGATCAAT
Source organism: Streptomyces acidicola (assembly GCF_009377235.1). Taxonomy (GTDB): domain Bacteria; phylum Actinomycetota; class Actinomycetes; order Streptomycetales; family Streptomycetaceae; genus Streptomyces; species Streptomyces acidicola. The sequence goes on along the minus strand of NZ_VMNX01000295.1, from coordinate 9,899 downwards.
CCATCCATTCTGAGCTTAAGTACGGAATTCGAGCGCATCTTCATATTGATCTACTCGTTGGACGGGTGGGGTGGAGCATCGAGCCTCTGCCCTAAGCCGAAAGGCCAACCTCAAGCAGGCGAACGGAAGGGACGGAGCGTGTTCAACGAAGCAGCTCTGCTGGAGTCGAAAGCCCTGCGCGACAGCGTGCTGGACCGCACGGACGTGCTCGACAGAGTGAAGGCACTGTCGCTGTTGCCGGACGGGATGCACGTGACGACGGCGTTGGTCGCGACGTACTTCGGTGTCACTGCGGAGGCGATCCGCCAGCTCAAGGCACGGCACCACGAGGAACTGACGTACAACGGTGTGGTGACACTCCAGGGTCCTGATCTCGCGGAGTTTAAGCGTGACGTCTTGTCACGCTATCCAGGAAGTTATCCACAGCCGCGAGCAAGCCTCACCCTCTCCTCACGCAGGGCCGTCCTCAACGTCGCCATGCTTCTCCGCGACAGCGACGTAGCCCGTCAGGTGCGCACATACCTCCTCGACATGGAGTATCTGGTACGCACCCTCCCTGTGGACAACCCCGTTCGGGGAGAGGACGTTCATACAAACGAACAGGCACCGTCCCTCGACGACCGCATCGACCAACGCATCGCCCATGTCCTCGGACGGACTGTCGTGCCGATGTTCAACGCCTTGATCGAGACATCGAGTGAGCACCGCCGCGAACTCATCGCTCTGCGGACCGGGGTCCAACGCGTGGAGCAGCGGCTCCGTCAGCATCATGCCCGGTTGCAGAGGTTGGAGAGTCCACGAGAGAACCGGCCTCTCGCCGGGGTCATGGCTTCCATGGACGCCATGAACGGCCGCGAGTTCGAGGAGCACGTCGCCGAACTGCTGCGTCGCGACGGCTGCACCGGCGTCGTCGTCCAAGGCGCGAGCCGAGACCGAGGAGTCGACATCACCAGCCGCACGGCTGACGGACGGCGCATCGTCGTCCAATGCAAGAGATTCGCGCCCCACATCTCAATCACCAGCCCAGAGGTGCAGAAGTTCGTCGGGGCAGCAAAAGTTCTACATAAATCGGAGGTAGCCCTGTTTGTGGCGACGTGCCCCTTCACCCGCGACGCCCTGAACGTCGCCGCCGAGTGCGGCATCACCGCCGTCCATCGTGGGCTGTTGGAGGAGTGGAGCGCCGGTGCCTCACTTGGGGTCCTCGGGTAGCCAAGATGTGACGTAGAAAGGGCCCGAAGTCGCAAGGGATGGTTGCGGCTTCGGGCCCCTCTCATGATGCCAGTGACAGTCGGTGATGTCTCAATCGTGCCTGGCATGGTCGGAACCTCAGAATGAGTTTCCGTTCACCGAGTTATCCACAGCTTCCTTGGCTGACCTCCTCAAAGAAGGTCTGTCATCACCGCAACTCCTCCGGCACCGTCCGATCGCTGTCCACCTTCTCCACCCGCTCCAGCTCCCCCCACACGATGTACCGGTACGTCGAGGTGAACACAGGCGTGCACGTCGTCAGCGTGATGTAGCGGCCCGGCTTCTTCTTCCCCGACTCCTTCGGGACCGGAGCGAGGACCTTGACGTTGTACTTCGAGGTCTCCGGGAGGATCGCGTAGACCTTGTAGACGTACCAGTCGTCCTTGGTCTCGAAGACGATCGGGTCGCCCTTCTTGACCTTGTCGATGTTGTGGAACTTGGCGCCGTGACCGTCACGGTGGGCGGCGAGGGAGAAGTTCCCGTCCTTGTCGCTGGTCGGGAGGGTCGCCTTGACGGGGTCGGTGTAGTAGCCGGCCACGCCGTCGTTCAACAGCTCCGACGACGTGCCCTTACGGACGAGGATCTCGCCCTTCGTCATCGACGGGACGTGCAGGAAACCGATGCCGTTCCTGGTGTCCAATGCCCCGGGACCCCTGGGACCGGTGTCCTGCTCATGCGCCCAGGTGTCACGGACCTTGTCGCCCTGCTTGTCCGCCGCACGGTCGGCGACGACGTTCGTCCACCACAGCGAGTAGGCAACGAACAGTCCGAGCACCAGACCCGCCGTGATGAGAAGCTCACCGAGGACGCTGACCGTCATCGCGATCCGGCCCATGCCACGACGGCGCGGCGTCGCCGCGGTCGAGGACGAGGATGCGGGCGCTCCGGCGGTCCGCTCGTCGTACTCGTCGTGCTGGTCACCGTGCTTCGTGGTCGCTGCCACTTCCATCTGCCCCGTCTGTTCCAGTTATCACGTGCTCCTACTGGACGAGCGCGTCCGGTTTGCCCTTGCTGCGCGGCCGTTCCTCGACCATCTTGCCCCACACGATCATCCGGTACTTACTGGTGAACTCCGGCGTACACGTGGTGAGGGTGATATAGCGGCCCGCCGTCGTGAAACCGGACCCCTTGGGGATCGCGTCGAGGACACCGATGTTCGAGGGGGAGGTCACCGGCAGGATCGAGGCCATGTCGTAGACGTAGTACTTGTCCCGCGTCTCCACCACGATCGGATCGCCCGGCTTGAGACGGTTGATGTACCGGAACGGCTCACCGTGCGTGTTGCGGTGCCCCGCGACGCCGAAGTTGCCCTTCTTGTCCTCGGGCATCGCCGTCTTGATGCTGTTCTCGTCATAGTGCCCGACCATGCCGCGGTCCAGGACCTTCGACTTACTGATGCCCTCCGCGACCGGCACGACCACGTCCAGCTTCGGGATGTGCAGCATGGCGAAGCCCTGCCCGGGCTCGAACGCCCCCGGCGCGCGCTTCCCACTGGCCCACTCCTGCTGGAGGTTGTTCGCCGTCTTGCCCGCCTGCTCATTCGCCAGGATGTTCGACCACCACAGTTGGTACGTCACGAACAGCAGCATCAGCACACCGGTGGTGATGAACACCTCACCGATCGCCCGGCTCGCGACAACGCCCGCGGTGGGCTTGTTCGCCCGCGCCGCCCGCCGTGCCTCCACCCGCGACCGGGGCGCCGCTAAAGGCGTCCCGTCGGCCTTCTCTCCGTCTTGGGCGCCCTGGGCTCCATGCCGGCCCCTTCGGGCGCCAGAGCCGCCCTGAGCCGCTCCAGCGCCCTTGTGGGCACCGTGCGCGCCTCCCGCGCCCCCAAGGCGCCCCTGCCGCTTCGCGGCCTTCCTGCGGGCCGCACGGCCGCCGGGAGCGGAGGCGGGGGACGCACCGGCGATGCCTGCCGCACCGGAGGCTGAGCCCGCCTCAGACGCCGAGCCCGCCCCGGATATCGCCTCGTCGGCCGCCCGGGCCATGCGTCGCGCCTCGTCCACGCGCAGCGCCACGGTCTCCTCGTCGACCGGCAGCGGCCGGTACCGGGCCGTCTCCTCGTCGACCACCGGATGCTCGTGCCCCGCGGCGGCGTACGCGTCGTCGTACGGGGCCGGCTCGTAGGAAGTCCCCATGCCGCCCGGCTCGTACGACGCCTGCGGCTCCCGCTGTGCCTGCGGCTGCGGCTGCGGCTGCGTGTGACCCTGTCCGGACCAGTCCTCGCTGTGCTGGGCCGCCTCGGCATCCTGGACGCCGTACCACTCACGCTGCGGCTCGGCGGCCGAGCGCGAACCGGAAGCGCCCGGCAGGGGATCGGTCAACGGGTCCGAGAGGCCCTCGACCGCCGCCTGGAAGGCCTCCGCCTCGAACGCGTCGGCTCCCCCGTACGCGGCCTCGCCGCCGTAGGAGGAACTGTCGCGCTCGGGGCGCAGCGCCGTCACGCCGTGGCCCTGCCCACGACTGGCGCGAGCCCGGACGACCGCCCCACGGCCTCCCGGTCTCCGCATACCGCCAGCCAGTTGGCGAGCATCCGGTGCCCGTGCTCCGTCAGCACCGACTCGGGGTGGAACTGCACGCCTTCGACCGGGAGTTCACGGTGTCTGAGCCCCATGATGATGCCGTCGTGCGTGCGCGCGGTGACCTCCAGCTCGGCCGGCACCGTCGCCGGCTCCGCGGCCAGCGAGTGGTAGCGCGTGGCGGTGAAGGGGGACGGCAGACCGGCGAAGACACCCCTGCCCTCGTGCTCCACCAACGACGTCTTGCCGTGCAGCAGCTCGGGCGCGCGGTCCACGACACCGCCGTACGCCACCTGCATCGACTGCATCCCGAGGCAGACCCCGAACACGGGCACCCCGGTCGCCGCGCAGTGCCGGACCATGTCGACACAGACACCCGCCTGCTCGGGCGTGCCCGGCCCGGGCGACAGCAGCACACCGTCGAAACCGTCCTGCGCGTGCGAGGTCGCCACCTCGTCGTTACGCAGCACCTCGCACTCGGCACCCAACTGGTACAGGTACTGGACCAGGTTGAAGACGAAGCTGTCGTAGTTGTCGACGACGAGAATCCGGGCGCTCACTGGTCGTTCACCGTCACATCATTGAAGGGCAACAGGGGCTCGGCCCAGGGAAAGACGTACTGGAACAGGACATAGACCACGACCAGGATCAATACGACTGAAACCAACGCCCTGACCCATGCGTTCCCCGGCAGATGCCGCCAGATCCAGCCGTACATGCCGTCCCTTCCGTCACACCACGGCACCAGACTCACGCCGTTTACACCACCAGACTAACGGCGCAACGCCTCCGGTTTCCCAGCCTCCACAGGCTGTGTGGAATCAAGATGCGCCCACACGATCAGCCGATGACTGTGCCCCCACTCCGGTTCACAGGTGGTCAGCGTCAGATAGCGACCCGGGCGGGTGTACCCGGACTTACGTGGGACAGGATCGATCACCTCAACGTCCGTGGGCAGGGTTTTGTACGGCCCTTTGTCGATCCGATACGTGAACCAGGTCGTCCCGTCGGTCAGGACGACCGCGTCACCCACGCGCAGCCTGGGGAAGTCCTTGAAGGGATCACCGTATGTACGGCGGTGGCCGGCCACGGAGAAGTTCCCCTTCTGCCCGAGCCGCGCCGTGTTCGCGTAGTGACCGAGGCCTTCCTTGAGGGTGTTCACCTCGGTGCCCTCCAGCACGGGCTTGTTCCACGTGAAACCAAGGCGCGGGATGTACATCACGGCGAAGGGTTCGCCGTCCTTGTACGGGGCGGGCGCGGCCGGAGCGGCGGAGCTTCCGGGCCTCGTCGAGCCTTCAGGCGTGGTCGGGGGCTTCACGTCCCCCTTCGCCCACTGCTCCTGAAGCTCGCCGATCTGACGGTCCATCGCGCTGTCGGCCTTCACACCCGTCCAGAACAGCACATAGGCCACGAACAGCACGATCAGAGTGCCGACGGTGATGCACAGCTCGCTGACGGTCCTGACGATCACGCGCACCGGCACTGAGTCCCCCAGCGGCAGCTACTCCACAGGCTTCGCGTACTGCAGATCCACTGTGCCCGAGTAAGGGGGAAGAGTCACCGCCCCGTCCTCGGTGGCTTTCCAGCCGAGCCCGTAGACGTTGACGTACACCATGTAGTTCTGGATCGCGGGGGAGACGCTGAGAGCCTTCTGCAGTTTCTGCGGGTCTCCGACCGCCTGGATGGTGTACGGGGGCGAGTAGACGCGACCCTGGAGGATCAGGGTGTTGCCGACGCAGCGCACGGCGCTGGTGGAGATCAGCCGCTGATCCATGACCTTGACGCCCTCGGCGCCGCCCTCCCACAGCGCGTTCACCACGGCCTGGAGGTCCTGCTGGTGGATGACCAGGTAGTCGGGCTGTGGCTCGGGGTAACCGGGCAGCTTGGCGGTGGCGTTCGGCGGGGCGTCGTTGAGGGTGACCGTGATGGCTTCGCCCCTGAGCTTCTGGGTGCCCGCGTTCTTCTCCAGCGCCTTCAACCGGGCGTCTTCCGCATCCGTTCTGCCGTCGTCACGCTCGGCGAGGGCCTCGACGTCGTCACGCAGGGCCCCGTTCGACTCGTCGAGCTGGCCGTTCTTCAGGCTGCGTTCATGGATGAGGTCGGACAGCTTCAGGAGGGAGCTGTCGGTACGGATGTTGGTGCCCTTGGCCGTGTCGAAGCTCGTGAAGAAGATCAGCCCCGCCAGGGCGAACACGGCAGCGGTCAGCACCCGCACTGGCGGGAAACGGTGCGAACTGGACGGATCGGCCGGGGCGGAACCCGTCGCGGGCGAGTCGTCCTGACCCGATCGGGGCGTGTCGGCGGAATTGCTCAACGTACCCTTATCTCCTTCGGCGCCGCGGAAGCACTACGCTAACGGACGCCCGGGGGAGCATTCAGTGTCCCCTTGTACGCTGCCCCGGAGCCCGCCCCAGTTCCCTGCGCGGCCACGCAGCGCATCGACAGGAGAGACCCTCGTGCCGAAGTCACGTATCCGCAAGAAGGCCGACTACACCCCGCCGCCGACCAAGCAGGCAACGAACATCAAGCTGAACAGCCGCGGCTGGGTCGCCCCCGTCATGCTGGCCATGTTCCTGATCGGCCTCGCCTGGATCGTCGTCTTCTACGTCACCGACGGCTCACTGCCCATCGACTCACTGGGCAACTGGAACATCGTGGTCGGCTTCGGCTTCATCGCGGCGGGATTCGGCGTCTCCACCCAGTGGAAGTAGGGCTCCGGCGCAGGTGACGTAGAGGTCGCCGCTCGCTGAACCCAGCTCTGCCCAGGGATGTCCTCTGAGTTATCCACAGACGTTATCCACATGGGGAAACCACATGGGGAAAAGAAAAGACGATCTGTGGATAACCCATCGGACGTTGACGCCGATACGACAGACACACCGCCACTCGTAAGCATGTTCGCCCCCTGCCTCACCTGCGAAAACACGGGTGAGCGACAGGGGGCACAGCTGTTCCCGCACGGTATGCACAAGATCCGCCACCGTCTGTGGACAACATCACCGAAGGCGGGCCGGGCGGCCCCTCAGGTGAGCTGAGCGGTCCTGACCAGCGTCGCGACCACCACGGCGGCCAGCACCAGGCCGCAGACGCCGTACTGGATCAGGGTGCGGCGTTCGCGGGGCGCGTGGACCATCGCGTAGCCGATCACGACACCGGCGACGAGGCCGCCGACGTGGGCCTGCCAGGAGATGTTGAACGCCGGGTTGAAGGTGAAGATCAGGTTGATCACCAGCAGGATGATGATCGGCCGCATGTCGTACCGGAGCCGGCGCATGAGGACCGCGGTCGCGCCGAAGAGTCCGAAGATGGCGCCCGAGGCACCGAGCGAGGGCTGGTTGGCGTCGGCGATCAGGTACGTGAGTGCGCTGCCCGCGAGGCCCGAGACCAGGTAGAGGGTGAGGTAGCGGGCTCGGCCGAGGGCTGCCTCCAGGGGGCCGCCGATCCACCACAGGCTGAGCATGTTGAACAGGATGTGGACGTAGCCGCTGTGCAGGAACATCGACGTCAGCAGCCGGTACCACTGGCCGTCGGCGACTCCCTCGACCGAGCCGAGTCCTGGGACGTAGGCCAGGCCGATGAGGTCGAAGCGGTCGGTGAAGCGAGCCCCGAGGGAGAGCTGGACCAGGAAGATCAGGAGATTGATGCCGAGGAGGACTTTGGTGAGGAGCCGGGGGTCGGCGGTGATGGTGCCGCCCGCCAGGGTGCGCGGCCGGGAGGCGCTCGGGGCGTGGCCCGTGCCGGAGCCGCTGCGGACGCATTCGGGGCACTGGAAGCCCACGGAGGCGCTGACCATGCACTCCGGGCAGATGGGGCGTTCGCAGCGGGTGCAGCGCACGCCGGTGTCGCGGTCCGGGTGCCGGTAGCAGCCGGGCAGGCTGTGGGCGTCCTGTGGGCCCGGGTCCTGTGGGCCCTGCGGGCTGCCCGGTGCCTGGTCCACCATGGGGTCCCCTCAATCTCCGTACGTCGGCACGCAGCGGCGCACATGGGTCCGTACGCAACGTCGCGCCCCGCTCATCCTTACGGTTGAGCGGGGCGATTGGTTCCCTTCGGGCCGTGCGGGCCCTTTCGGGGTGCTGCGAGCGGATTCGGCTCGGCTCTGCCGGGCGTCCGGAGGTCAGCCCTGCCGGGTCTCGACGACGACCGACTCGATGACGACGTCGTTGACCGGGCGGTCGGTGCGGGGGTTGGTCTGGGTGGTCGCGATGGCGTCGATGACCTTCTGGCTGGCCGTGTCGACGACCTCGCCGAAGATGGTGTGCTTGCGGTTCAGCCAGGCCGTCGGGGAGACGGTGATGAAGAACTGCGAGCCGTTGGTGCCCGGTCCGGCGTTGGCCATGGCCAGCAGGTAGGGCTTGTCGAAGGCGAGGTCCGGGTGGAACTCGTCCTCGAACTGGTAGCCGGGACCGCCGGTGCCGTTGCCCAGCGGGTCACCGCCCTGGATCATGAATCCGCTGATCACCCGGTGGAAGACCGTGCCGTCGTAGAGCTTGTCCGTGGACTTCTTGCCGGTTTCCGGGTTGGTCCACTCACGCTCGCCCTGGGCGAGCTCGACGAAGTTCCGGACCGTCTTGGGCGCGTGGTTCGGCAGCAGCCGCACCTCGATGTCGCCTTGGTTGGTCTTCAGGGTGGCGTAAAGCTGCTCGGCCACGATCTGCCTTCCGTTGTCCTCTGTGACTCCCCTGATCCTCGCACGGACGGGGCCGAGCGTCGCCCGGCCACCACATCCGAGCGAACATCCGGGGATGGCGCTTGCGGTTCCGGGAGGTGGTACGTCCGGATTCCCTGGTTGTACTCGCGGAAAACCGGTCGAGTCACCCTGGGCGGGAGCGCGTCGCGATGATCCGTGGCATTGTCGTCTATAAGCGGCTGTTGCCTTATTCGTCCACTCCCTGCATGTGATCGCCTCTCGCCCCGTGATCCGGGTACCCCGCATTCGTACCGAACCCGCACGGAACCCCATGGACGCCTCACGGAACCCGTTATCGCTTTCGGCACCGCCCCCTGTACCGGCCCTGGTGCCCGCTCGGCACGGTCACGTCCGGAGTCCGCCCCCGCGCCCGGATGTGACCCGGATGCCCGTCCACACATGCCCGGAAGCGTTTGGGAAGGCATGATCCGTAAAAGGGTGGAAAGTCGAATTACCGTACGCCACCGAGGAGGAGGATCCCGTGACCCGCAAAGACAGCGTGCGCGCAGCGGCCGAGTCGGCGAAGGACAGCGTGCGGCACGCCGCGGTCGTGGTGGCGCCCTACGCCGACACGGCCAAGGACAGGGCTGTGTACTACTCGCACGAGGCGCGTGTACGGCTCGCGCCCAGGGTGTCGCAGGCCGCGGAACAGGCCCGCCACCAGTACGGCGCCCATGTGGCCCCACGGCTGGTGCAGGCCCGTTCGCATGTGCCGCCGAAGGTCGACCACGCGGCCCACGAGGCCGCTGTCCGGACCCGCAAGGCGGCTCAGCAGGCGGCCGGATATACCGTGCCCCGCGTGGAGCGGGCCGTGGCCGCGGCCGGGCCCGTCCGGGAGGAGGCCACGTCCCGCAGTGTCGCGGCGCTGGCCGCGCTCCGCGGACAGGTCTCGCCCCGGCAGATCCAGAAGCTGGTCCGCCGACAGCAGCGGCGGGCCAGGGCCGGCCGGATCGCCAAGGCTCTGGCCGCGCTGGGTGCCCTCGTGGGCGGCGCCCTCGTCGCGTGGAAGTGGTGGGACAGGCAGGCCAACCCTGACTGGCTGGTCGAGCCCCCTGCCGCCACCGAGGTCCCTGACAGCGGTCACCTCGCCTCCGTCGACGGCAGCGGACAGTCCGCCCTTGACCCCGAGGTGCAGGCCAAGGAGGCCGAGGAGAAGTCAACGGACAGGGACGACCGCCGCTGAGCCCGCCCGGCGGGGCAGGTCCGTCCGCCGGGGCGGGTCCCGTCGCCGGGGCGGGTCCCGTCGGGTCCCTCAACAGCGCTGTGGGGCAGGAGCCTTGAGGAGTTCCTGCTCCATGGCGCTGTTTCACGTGGAACACCCTTAGGAGAGCGCAGCGGAATGCATTGATCCGATTGCGGAGAGTGCCGTCATCAAATTTCCGCCGCTGACGTGACCCAGAACACAGTTTTCGCGAATGCGCACGTCAGGACGGCCAATCCAGCCC
>NZ_VMNX01000294.1 GCF_009377235.1 Streptomyces acidicola | reverse complement strand
GCCGAGCCCGTCGCCTCAGCCCAAATCTCCGAGCCCGCCGAGCCGCCGCCCGATCCCGACCCCCGGCGAGGTCTTCCCGCCCAAGCGCAAGCCCAGCCCGCCGGCGAACCCCGAGCAGCGGCAGCTGGCCGCGGGCTGAGCCCCGCCACGTCCCGCCTCCCGGTAGCCCCGTCAGACCCCCGCCAGACCTGGGCCCACCCGCCGAAGCCCACCCGACCGGGGCCCACCGGCGCCCCCTGGCTACTCTGGACGCATGGACTACGTCTCCGCGCTCCTGCCTCCCGTCGTGATGGCCGTGTTCTTCATCGGTGTGATCGTGACGATGGTGAAGTCCCAGGGTGGCGCCAACAAGGCCAAGGAGGACGCGGCCGTCGACGCCGCCCTCGCCCGCGCGGAGAGCGCCCGGCAGGCATCCAAGGGCGACGCCCAGGGCTGAACCCCGGGCACGCCTCTCATCGGCGTACGACTCATCTGCTTTTCGAGTCGTACGCCCTTTTTGTTCTTCTTCTCCCGCTTCCCCTACTTCCTCCACTTCTCCCGCTGCGGTGTCGAGTTGTGTCTCGCCCATTGGGAGAACTCGATACACCACCGCGATGACCGTTCTGGACAATCTCCATCAGAAGGGCTGGGTGCGACGCGAGGCCGAAGGTCGCGCCTATCGATATGAGGCGGTCTCAACTCGTGCCGCCCACGTGGCTGCTCTCATGAACGATGCCTGGTCGCAGAGCGACAACCCCCGCGGCTGCTCTCGTCACCTTCTTCGGCATGATGAGCGAGGAACAGCGACAGTCCCTCCACGTCGCCGTACGTATCGTGCAAGGTCCCGGACCCGGGGAAACGACCGCTGCTCCGGCCTATAGCGCCGGCGAAGCCGCAGTCGATACCGCTGGCGAAGCCGCAGCCGATACCTCTGCCGAAACCGGCGCCGAATCGTCGGACGAAACAGCCGAGCCCCCCAAGGACCCCGATGAGAACCCCGCCTCGGCGCAGGGCGGCACCGGGCGATAGCGTCCGGTCATGCCAGCGATGAGGCCCGAAGCCACCGCGAAAGCCATCACCGTCCGACGGGCCAGGACCAGCGATGTCCCGCATGTGCGCGGCCTGCTCGACGACTACGTCCGCCGGGGCATCCTGCTCGACAAAGCGACGGTCACGCTTTACGAGGACATCCAGGAGTTCTGGGTCGCGGAACGCGATGACAACGCCCAGGTGGTGGGGTGCGGTGCCCTGCACGTCATGTGGGAAGACCTCGCGGAAGTCCGCACCCTCGCGGTGAACCCCGAGGCCAGGGGGCTGGGCGTCGGCCACCAGTTGCTGCAGAAGTTGCTGCACACCGCCCGCTGGTTGGGTGTTCGCCGGGTTTTCTGTCTGACCTTCGAAGTCGAGTTCTTCGCGAAGCACGGCTTCGTGGAGATCGGGGAGACTCCCGTCGACCGGGATGTCTACGCGGAGCTGCTGCGTTCCTATGACGAGGGTGTGGCGGAGTTCCTCGGTCTCGAACGAGTGAAACCGAACACCTTGGGTAACAGTCGGATGCTTCTGCATCTGTGATCGCTGGGGATCCGCACAACGACCGACAGGGATCGACAGAGATCGACAGGATCGGCAAGCGGTATTCCGGTGGACGTGCATGCCCGGGTTCCCTATGTCCGAAACGCGCACGTTTCCGGTCTTCCCCGGGTCCGTGGCCTCTCCCAGGGGTTTGTGTTTTTCAAGGAAAAGCGGTTTGCTTTCCGACGTACTGCAGTACTGCATATAACAGGGGACTCGAAACAGCGGCTGCGGCCGCGGACCCTCGACCCTCAAGTTATCGATGAAAGGAAATCCGGTGGCACAGAAGGTTCAGGTCCTTCTTGTCGACGACCTCGACGGTGGCGAGGCGGACGAGACCGTGACGTTCGCGCTGGACGGCAAGACGTACGAGATCGATCTCACGACCGCCAATGCGGACAATCTCCGCGGCCTTCTTGAGCCGTACGTGAAGGGCGGGCGCCGTACCGGAGGTCGTGCTTCGGGCGGACGTGGAAAGGCGCGCGCCGCCGCGGGCGGCAGCCAGGACACCGCACAGATCCGCGCCTGGGCGAAGGAGAACGGCTACGAGGTCAACGACCGCGGCCGCGTCCCCGCGTCCATCCGCGAGGCCTACGAGAAGGCGAACGCCTGATCGCTCAGGCGTCGCAGTCGGATCCGGTGGCACCACGTCGCCACCGTGTCCACGAGTCGTACGAGGTCAGGGGCGGACCCACCGCCCCCCAGCGCCGACAGGGTCGGCAGCGACAGTTCCACCTCGCCTCCCGGCTCGGGGGGCCGCAGCCACACGGCGGCCCCCTGTGGACCGGCCCGGTCCACGGACGACGGCTGGAGCGGTGCCCCCGTTTCCGTCCGGCCGGAGAGCGGGGACGTTCGTGCGCCCGGAACGGTCCGGGGCTCCACGGCCGCCGCGCGGTCGCCCCGAGGAAGAGGCCGGGGCGATGAGACCCCACTGTGGCCGTCCGGGCGGGACGTGAGCCGTGGGGTGCCGTGCGGCCAGGGCCGGGGGGCCTCGATATGGCCGCCCGCACCGACGGCCGTGAGGTCCAGTGCGAGGGTGCCCCAGTCGAGCCAGTCGAGCAGACCCGGCAGTTCGTCCGCGCTGCCCGCCGCGACCAGCAGTGCCATGCGCTCTCCGCGCAGCGCCACTGGCGAGCCCGGGGCCAGATGCCGCAGCGCCGCGAACCCCGCCTCCGCGGGAACGTCGAGCACATCGAAGCGCACACCCGTACTGAGCCGTACCGGCGATCCGGGCAGCGTGGCCCAGCCGAGCTCGTTCTCGTACCACTCCCGCACCCGGTCGCCCGAGTCGAGCGGACGGCGGGGGAGGGGGACGATGGATGCCATGTTGGGAACAACTGCGCGAAGGGCGCTCAAGTTACTCTGGGTGGTGAATTATGTACACAGGGTGGTGGATCGGGGGGCGTCCAGGGGAGTGCGGCGGCGCAAGGATGTTCGCCCGTAGCGGAGGGAACCGGTGCGCGCGGCATGGAGTGTCAGTGCGTGCGGGTAAGACATGCCTAGTGGGAGGGGGCGACACGCAGGAAAGGCGGTTTCGCGTTCGCCATCGGCGTACTGATGGTGAGGCTAACCACCTGGCCTGCGGGAACATCGTCTCGCACCATCGGGTTGGAGCAGATGTCGGCGTTCGGGGTCAGGAGGCCAAGGACGGTGTCGGCAGTTGGAATGAGCGGTCCCCGCTTGCGGGACTAAGCTGCGGAAGGACAGCGAGGGGAGCGTCCCCTCACTGCCTGACCGCTCTGAGGAGCGATTAACGATGTTCGAGAGGTTCACCGACCGCGCGCGGCGGGTTGTCGTCCTGGCTCAGGAAGAAGCCCGGATGCTCAACCACAACTACATCGGCACCGAGCACATCCTCCTGGGCCTGATCCACGAGGGTGAGGGTGTCGCCGCTAAGGCCCTGGAGAGCCTCGGGATCTCGCTTGAGGCTGTCCGCCAGCAGGTGGAGGAGATCATCGGCCAGGGCCAGCAGGCGCCCTCGGGCCACATCCCCTTCACTCCCCGTGCCAAGAAGGTCCTGGAGCTGTCGCTCCGCGAGGCCCTTCAGCTGGGCCACAACTACATCGGCACGGAGCACATCCTGCTCGGCCTGATCCGTGAGGGCGAGGGCGTCGCCGCCCAGGTCCTGGTCAAGCTGGGCGCAGACCTCAACCGGGTGCGGCAGCAGGTCATCCAGCTGCTCTCCGGCTACCAGGGCAAGGAGACCGCCACCGCCGGCGGTCCTGCCGAGGGCACGCCCTCCACGTCCCTGGTCCTCGACCAGTTCGGCCGGAACCTCACCCAGGCCGCTCGTGAGTCCAAGCTCGACCCGGTCATCGGGCGCGAGAAGGAGATCGAGCGGGTCATGCAGGTGCTGTCCCGCCGTACCAAGAACAACCCGGTCCTGATCGGTGAGCCCGGCGTCGGCAAGACCGCCGTCGTCGAGGGCCTCGCCCAGGCCATCGTCAAGGGCGAGGTGCCCGAGACCCTCAAGGACAAGCACCTCTACACCCTGGACCTCGGCGCGCTGGTCGCCGGCTCCCGCTACCGCGGTGACTTCGAGGAGCGCCTGAAGAAGGTCCTCAAGGAGATCCGCACCCGCGGCGACATCATCCTGTTCATCGACGAGCTGCACACGCTGGTCGGTGCGGGTGCCGCCGAGGGCGCCATCGACGCCGCTTCGATCCTGAAGCCGATGCTGGCCCGCGGTGAGCTCCAGACCATCGGCGCCACCACGCTGGACGAGTACCGCAAGCACCTGGAGAAGGACGCGGCCCTGGAGCGCCGCTTCCAGCCCATCCAGGTCGCCGAGCCCTCGCTCCCGCACACCATTGAGATCCTCAAGGGCCTGCGCGACCGGTACGAGGCGCACCACCGCGTCTCCATCACGGACGAGGCCCTGGTCCAGGCCGCCACCCTGGCCGACCGCTACATCTCGGACCGCTTCCTCCCCGACAAGGCGATCGACCTGATCGACGAGGCGGGCTCCCGGATGCGCATCCGCCGGATGACCGCGCCGCCGGACCTCCGCGAGTTCGACGAGAAGATCGCCGGCGTCCGCCGCGACAAGGAGTCCGCGATCGACTCGCAGGACTTCGAGAAGGCCGCCTCCCTGCGCGACAAGGAGAAGCAGCTCCTCGCCGCCAAGGCCAAGCGGGAGAAGGAGTGGAAGGCCGGCGACATGGACGTCGTCGCCGAGGTCGACGGCGAGCTGATCGCCGAGGTCCTCGCCACGGCCACCGGCATCCCGGTCTTCAAGCTGACCGAGGAGGAGTCCAGCCGCCTGCTCCGCATGGAGGACGAGCTCCACAAGCGGGTCATCGGCCAGGTCGACGCCGTCAAGGCGCTGTCGAAGGCGATCCGTCGTACGCGTGCGGGCCTGAAGGACCCGAAGCGTCCCGGTGGTTCGTTCATCTTCGCGGGCCCGTCCGGTGTCGGTAAGACCGAGCTGTCCAAGGCGCTGGCCGAGTTCCTGTTCGGCGACGAGGACGCACTGATCTCCCTCGACATGTCGGAGTTCAGCGAGAAGCACACGGTCTCGCGTCTCTTCGGTTCGCCCCCCGGCTACGTGGGCTACGAGGAGGGCGGCCAGCTGACGGAGAAGGTGCGCCGCAAGCCGTTCTCGGTCGTCCTCTTCGACGAGGTCGAGAAGGCCCACCCGGACATCTTCAACTCGCTGCTGCAGATCCTGGAGGACGGTCGCCTGACCGACTCCCAGGGCCGGGTCGTGGACTTCAAGAACACGGTCATCATCATGACGACCAACCTCGGCACCCGGGACATCTCCAAGGGCTTCAACCTCGGCTTCGCGGCCGCGGGCGACAAGAAGACCAACTACGAGCGCATGAAGAACAAGGTCTCGGACGAGCTGAAGCAGCACTTCCGGCCCGAGTTCCTCAACCGCGTCGACGACGTGGTCGTCTTCCCGCAGCTGACGCAGGACGACATCCTCCGGATCGTCGACCTGATGATCAGCAAGGTGGACGAGCGCCTGAAGGACCGGGACATGGGCATCGAGCTCTCCCAGGCCGCCAAGGAGCTGCTGTCCAAGAAGGGTTACGACCCTGTGCTGGGCGCCCGGCCGCTGCGCCGCACGATCCAGCGCGAGATCGAGGACAGCCTGTCGGAGAAGATCCTCTTCGGCGAGCTCCGGCCGGGCCACATCGTGGTCGTGGACACGGAGGGCGAGGGCGACGCCAAGACCTTCACCTTCCGCGGTGAGGAGAAGTCGGCCCTGCCGGACGTCCCGCCGATCGAGCAGGCGGCCGGCGGCGCCGGTCCGAACCTGAGCAAGGAGGCGTAGCCTCCGCGCTCGGCCTGAACGGAAAAGGGGCTGCCCCGGGAGTTTCTCCCGGGGCAGCCCCTTTCCGCTGTTCACTTCTCAGGACAACTGGCCGTCGTAGTCCGGCAGTTTGAACGTCTTCTCGGCGTGCCCGCCCGACAGGTCCGTGGCGCTGTTGCCGATGTTCGCGATGATCGTGTAGCCCTGCGACTCGACGTCGACGCGCTGGGCGGTCTTGTACTCGGCCACGTCCCTGAAGAGGTCGCCCAGGCCCCGGGCGTACAGTCCGGACACCTCGTAGCCGACGTGCTTCAGGTTGTACTCGGTCACCGAGGCGATGATGCCCGGTCGCGCGGTCACGAAGAACAGGGAGACGCCGTGCTCCTGCGCGTACTCGGCGACTTCGAGGACCGGCTTGTTGGCGGGCTGCGGGTAGCTGAAGCCGAAGTCGGTCTCCAGGGTGGTGTTGTCGATGTCGAGGACGATCGCCTGCTTCTCGCCCGGGGCGGCGTTCGCGATCCGCTGCTGTACGTAGGGCAGTGCCTGGTCCATCACGGCCTGGCAGTCCTTCTGCCAGGTGTCGTAGTCGACGTCGGCGGCGGTGACCGCGGGGGCGGCCGTGGTCGTCGCGGTCGAGGCGGCGGCCGTCATGGTGGTGCTCGGGACGGTCGCGGCGCCGGCGGGGCCGGCCATCGTCACGACGGCGGCCAGGGCGAAGGCGGCGATGCCGGTACGGCGCGTCCAGGGGCGTGTGGTCATGGGTGTGGGGGTCCTCTCACGTCCACGCTGAATGGTGAGTGTCAGGTGCATGCTCGTGGACAAGGATGGACCTTAAGAGGCCGGGGAGTTACCTGCCGGTAATGAGAGTGAGAGGCGGATCACAGCACGCTGTGCCTTGTTTCGATGGCCGGGGTGACCGGAAGGGCCGCGAGGAGGTGCTCCGGCACCTCGGCGGTCTCCGAGTCGAGACCGATCGAGATGGACTGGAGGTTGGGGAAGAGCGCCGGGATCTCCGAGAGGCCCTCTTCACGCCCGGTGAACCTGCTGAGCCGCAGGCTGCGGATACGGGGCAGCGGAGGGCCGGGCCAGCCGACCGCCTGCCAGTTGACCCGCAGTTCCGCCAGTTCGGGCAGCCGGGCCACCTCCGCGTAGTCCTCGGGGGCGAGCTCCCCGAACAGGTGGCCAAGACTCAGCTGCCGCAGCGACCGGAACCGGCGCAGCCCACGCAGGCCTGTGCGCCACAGCGCCCGCTTGGACAGGCGCAGAAACCGCAGCGGCAGATCCGGGGAAAGCGCCTCGTCGAGGGATTCGGCGTCCAGCGTCACACCGATGTCCAGTGAGCGCAGCGTGCCGGAACCGGAGAGCGCGGACAGGACGCCCGGCCGCTCCAGACCCGCCATCTGATCCAGCGACAGCCACTCCAGCCGCAGCCGGGACACCGGAGCGAGGTCGTCCACCCCAGGGCACCCCCTGAGGTCTAGATAGGTGAGCCGCTCGGCGCCCGACAGGCAGCCGAGATCGTGCAGCGCGGCATTCTCGCGTATGTGGAGCTGGAGCACCTCGCTGGAGGACAGCGCGGCGCTCAGCTCGGACGGATCCAGATCGCCGACGAGCTGGAGGGCCCGCCGGCCACCCAGTTCACCCAGAAAACGCAGTTGCTCCCGCGACTGCACGGAGAAGAAGAGGTCGTCCTCGGAGAGGTGGGCGATGACCTCCCTCCCGTACCGTGGGGTCGCGAACCGGTGCCAGGTCCAGGTGAGCTGGGTGCGCACCTTCAGCGCCGAGTGCGACCGGAACCGGGCCAGCACCGGCACAGCCGCCTCCGTGCCGACGAGCGACGCCGTGACCACCACCGCCCGTGCCTCGGCGTCGGTCAGCCCCTCCGGTCCGGGCAGCAGCTCCAGTACGAGCGGCCCGGCCTCGGCGAGGGCGCGCGCCTCCTCCGTCGTGCCCGGCGGGATCAGCGCGGCTGCGTTCCGCTCGACCTCGGCGCGGACATGCGGGTCGAGCTCCGTCGCGTGTTCCAGTGAGGCGAGCGCGAGGAGTCGTACGCGCGTGGCGGCCGGGCCCTCCAGACGTTCCGCGGAGGCGGTCAGGTCCCGGAGCAGTTCGCTCCGTTCGCGCGGCCGGGCGTGCGCCACGGCCATCCGTACGACGTCCGCCCACTGCTCGTCCACGGCGCCCCGCACCAGCAGCCCGAAGTCACCGTCCTCCACGGCCGCCTTGGCGCCGAGGTAGTCCTGGAAGGTGCGGTGCACGAACTCCACCGTGCCGGCGGTGGGTTCGCGGAGCAGACCGCTGCGGACGAGGAGGTGCCGCAGGATCTCCCCGGCGTCACCCTGTGCGGCGGCGGCCGGCACGGAGGGCAGGGCATCGGCGATGATCCGCTCGGCGCGGTCAAGGTCCATCTCGGACTGGTGGTTGCGGATCAGCCAGTACGCGAGCCGCTGGAGCAGCTGGATCTGCGGCAGCTCGGTGAGCCGGATGCCGCCGCCCCGCTCACCGTGCTCGAACATGTCCCGCTCCTCGTCGCGCCGCGACAGCAGCATCGACAGGGCCGCGTCGTACAACTCCCGCCTGCCATGCGGGAGGTAGCCTCGCCGGTCCCGGTGCAGCGCGCAGACCAGACCGCACATCAGGGGGTTGGTGGCGAGGCGGCCGAGGTCCGGTTTGGTCTGGACGGCGTCGAGCAGGGAGCGCTCGTAACCGTCGAGGACGCCGGGGTCGGGTACGTCGAGGCGGGCCGCCGTGTGCCAGCGGGCGATGAACGCGGCGACGTCGTCCCGGCTCATGGGCATCAGCGCCAGCTCCGTGAAGCCGTCCGGGGTGAGCCAGTCCTCCCGTACGGCGGAGGGGCGGGAGGTCACCAGCCACAGGTTTCCGGGATAGACGTCCAGCAACTCACGCAGCCAGCGACGGGTGCGCTCGCGCTCCCGCTCGGGGATCTCGTCGATGCCGTCGACGAGGAGCAGCCCGCGGCGGGCGCTGAGCACGCGGTCCGCCCATCCGGCCGGCTGAGTGGAGTGGAAGGGGACGCGGACGGCGTCCAGGAAGACGTCGGGTGCGGGGAGCCCGCCGGGGCGGCGGACGAGCGTCCGCAGCGGCAGGACGAAGGGGATACGGTCGCCGCGCTCGCCCCGGGCCGCCGTGACCGCGAGCCACTGCACCAGGGTGGTCTTCCCCGAGCCGGCCACGCCGCGCAGGAGAACGCGGTCATGGTCGGCCAGAGCCTGCTCGGCGGGCAGCGCGGTGGCGCCGGAGGCGGGGTGCGGCCCGTCCGGGCCGGGCGCCTCGGTGTCCTCGGCCGGGCGCAGCGCCTGGAGGCTGAGGTACGCGGCGTCGAGGGGCCAGCGTTCGGGGGAGTTGACCAGGTCGATGCCGTAGATGGTGAGATGGCTGTGAATCCTGGCGACGTAGTCGAGGTAGCGCTCCTCGAACGCTCTGTCGGTGCCGCCGGGCGGGGGTGTCCGGGCAATCAACTCATCGACCTTCGCGACGAGTTCGCGCTGTCGGCGGGTCTGCTCGACAAGGGTGCGCGGGACAAAGGTGGACCGCTGGGTGAAGAAGTGCAGGATGTGAAGGCAGGCCGTCGTGAGTAGCCCGCGGTAGAACAGGCTCGCGTCGAAGGACAGGTCCCGGTCCGGACTGCCACTCGCCGAACGGAGGTTGGCGGCGAGGATCTCGTGCCCGAGTTCCACCGCCTGGACGTCTGTCATGGTGAGGTCGCCGAGGGCGTAGAGGGTGTCGGCGAGGGCGTGGACGACGGCCTGCTCCTCGTCGGCGTAGATGGGCCGCTCACCGTCCTTCAGGGCCCGCTTCACCAGCTCGGCACAGAGTTTGTGCAGGTCGGGCCGGGTGAGCGTGCGCTTCTCGCCCTTGAACGACACGAACCCGGCTATCCGCACGGGTCTGTCGACCAGCCCGGCGCCCGGCCCCTCCACCACGAACAGCTTCTTGACCAGCGGCGACACCACGCTCGACGCCAACCTGAGGCCTACAGCTGCTGGTTCCATGTCACTCCCCCGAGGCGTGGACGCAGGTCAGCGTAGCGGCTTCGGATTGTCCAACAGGCTGTTGGACAACTGGCTCCGAAAAATGCGGGTCGCTTCCGCACATACGTCAGGTCGCCGCGGGAGAAGGCGTACTGGCCCGGGAACTGTGCGCTGCGTGCGGCAGACGTGCCGTCCCCTGATTGTGCAACAGGCTGTTGCACGATCGACCACCCGGCGCTGTCGCCACGGCGAGACGGTGCCCGGCGGGATACAGCTCGCCTACGCCGTGATCCTCACCCCCCGGCACGTACCCGGGGCATGCGTGGGTTGACGCGGAAGACCTGGAGGTTGGGGAAGCGGGACAGCTGGGATATGTCCGGATCGGTGGGTTCGGCATTGAGCCAGAGGTGGGTGAGCTGGGTGTGGTCCAGGCCGTTCAGGAGGTCGGCCGTGGGGATGAAGCCGGCCAACTGGATGCGGGGGCGGCCGCCCAGGTCACGGAGGGCGGCCAGCTCGGCGGTGTCGGAGACGGGGAAGTAGAGGCCTTCTGGATCCAGGTGGGCGATGATCTCGCGGGCGTAGCGTTCTCTGTCCTGGATCGTCGGATCCCCCTCACATTCCGCGCTTGGGGGCGAGGGTTCGTATGAGGGCCGCCAGGGCGGTGGGGGTGG
>NZ_VMNX01000293.1 GCF_009377235.1 Streptomyces acidicola | reverse complement strand
CTCCCCGCACCGCCCCACGCCGCAGCCTTCCCGTATCCAGCCGTACCGGCAGGCGTCCTCACCGAGCAGCACAAGCAGCTGTCGATGCTGCTCGTGCGGACCACCCTCGGAAAGGGCCTCGGCGGTGACCCGGAGGACGCCGCCCGGCTCTCCGGCGAACTGGCCGTCGCCATCCGCGACGAGGTCGCCCGGCACGGCGGAAAGGTCTCCGGCGTGCTCGGACCGGTCACCTTCGCCCTGTTCGGCGTCGTCCGCACCCGAGAGGACGACGCCGAACGCGCGGTCAGGGCCGGCCGGGCGATCCTGCGCAGACTCCGCCAGTACGGCGCGGGCGGCCCCGTCCCCGTGCACGGCGGCTCCGCACCCCGCGTGGCCGTGGCCACCGGTGTCGTCGTCGTCACCTGCTCCGCCGACGGCACCGGTGCCGTGCCGATCGTGAACGGCGCCGTACCGAAGAGCTGTGCCGACCTGCTGGAGACCGTGCCGCCCGGCGGCATCCGGGTGTGCGCCACGACCCGCTCCGGCACCGAACGCTCCCTCGTCTACGGTCCCGCGGGACCCGACGGCGCGTCCGAGCCGCTCGGCGCCCGCACCGCCCGCACGGACACCCCGCCCGCCCTGGTGGGCCGGGACCGTGAAGTGGAGCAGCTGGGCGGGGCGCTCGGTGACGTGGCCCGCCGGCAGCGCCCCTGCCTGCTCACCGTGCTCGGTGAACCCGGCGCCGGAAAGTCCCGGCTCATGGCCGAACTCGCGCGGCTCGCCCGACGTTCCCCGCACGGGTACCGGGTCGTGACCGGGCACAGCTCGTGGTGCGACCGCGACCGGCCGCTCGCCCTGCTGGACCGCACCCTCGCCTCGGCCACCGGCACGGACGACCGTGCCCGCGACGCCCTCGCCCGCACGGTCCACGCTCTCTTCGGCACCGGCGACCGCGGCCGCTGGCTGCTCGACCGGCTCGGCCCCCTGCTGCGCGACGAGCCGCCCGCCCCCGCCGACTGGCCCGACCTCGCCGCCGCCTGGCGGCTCCTGCTCACCGGCCTTGCCGCCGAACGCCCCCTGCTTCTCGTCCTGGAGGACCTGCACACCGCGCCCGACCCGATCCTTGACCTCGTCACCGAACTCGCCGACGCCGCCGGACCCGTACCGCTGCTCCTCGCCGTCACCGCGCGCCCCGAACTCCTCGATCGCAGGCCCACCTGGGGCGGCGGCCGACGTGACGCCCTAGCCGTCACCCTCGACCCGCTCGACGAGCCCTCCTCGGCCGCACTGCTCGACGCCCTTCTCACGGACAGCGACGGCGCGTTGCCGGCCGACCTGCGGCGCGACGTCCTCGCCCGCGTCGGCGGCAACCCCCTCTACGCCGTGGAGTACGCACGGGAGTTGTCCGTCCAAGGGCCCGGGCGCCCGGCGGGCCCGCCGACGATGCCCCGCCATGTGCGTCAGGTCGTCGCCGCCCACCTCGACACGCTGCCGCCGCTCGCCAAGGCTGTCCTGGTGTGCGCCTCCGCCCTGGGCGGCGTGTGCTGCGCCGACGGTGTCGCGGCGGTCGGCGGCGTGGACCGCGCCGAGGCCGCGCACTGGCTCGACCACCTGGAACGCCGGGACTTCCTGCGCCGCTCCCGGCACCCCTCCGCCACCGGCGCCCTGCGCTACGCCTTCCGGCACCCGGCCACCCGCGAGGCCGTCGACGCGCTGGTGCCGCGCACGGTCCGCGAGGACCGCAGGCGCCGCGCCGAGGCCTGGACCGAGAGCACGGCTGCCCAGCTGACCGCCCGACCGTGATACGCGGCACGTCATTATCCGAATCGACCGGCAGTGCCGTGGAATTCGTGTGCCCATTCCACGGATTACCCGCCGATGGAAACACCCAACTGGGTCCTTGTGCGCCCATCGCATAAGTTCGGTGCCGAGCGGCGCGGAAAGCGTGCCGAAGACTCGGGAAAACACCGAGAACGGCGGCGCATCATGACATGGCCGAACGTCGCTTCCGCACGGAAAGGAATGGTTGTGCGCATTCTCTGCAGTCTCGCGCTGTCGCCCTCCAACGCACGTGCCCTGCTGCCGCTGGCCCGCGCCGCGGCGGAGGCCGGCCATGAGGTCACCGTGGTCTCCCCGCCGGAGATGGCCGGTGTCTTCGAGGGTGAGGACATCCGCGTCCTGCCGCTGTTCACCGACATGGCCGAGATCGTGCTCAGCCTGCTCCAGCAGAAGCGCATCGACTTCGCCCCCTCCGACCCGTTCTCACCGGGGACCCTCCTCGCCACCGCCTGCGGCCCGCACGTCACTGACGCATACCGTCAACTCCTGGACGTGGCACAGGAGTTCAAGCCGGACGTGATCCTGCGCAGTGGCGTCGAGTTCGCCGGCTACCTGGTCGCCGAGACCCTCGGCGTCCCGCACGTCACCGCGCCCTCCGGCGGCGGCCAGTACCTCGACGCCAAACTGGCCCTGACCGAGCTGAACCTGCGCCGCGTCGAACTGGGCCTGCCCGAGAGCGACTCGGCCGAGGCGATCCACGCGCACGGCCGCTTCGACTGCATGCCGCCCGCGTACGCCTTCACCGCGCACGAGATGGGCGGCACCTTCGCCTACCAGCAGCCGTCTGCCATCGTGCGCAGCGAGACCGGCCCCGAGTGGCTGCGCGACGTCCCCGGCGACAAGCCGCTCGTGGTGGTCTCCAGCACCAACGTGTTCGCCTCGCTGATGCACCACTCCGTCTTCCCGCGCATCCTCGACCTGTTCTTCGACGGCGTGGTCGCCGGACATCTCTTCGAGGGCCTGGACATCGAGGCCGACCCGGCGCTGGTCGTGGGTGCGTTGATGCCCGGTGACGCCAACCCGCTCACCACCATCGTCAAGGGCCTGTCCCAAGTGGACTGCACCGCCGTCGTCGCCACCCGCGGCATGCCCGTCGACCCGGCCGCCGTCGGCGACAACGTGCACCTCTTCGACAGCATCCCGCAGCCGCTGCTGCTGGAGACCGCCCAGCTGCTCTTCACCCACGGCGGCTACAACAGCGTCCGCGAGGCCGTCCGCGCCGGCGTCCCCATGGCCGTCCTGCCCGAACTGAGCGACCAGGCGCACAACGCGAGCCGGGTCACGGAGCTCGGGCTCGGGCTGCGCGTGCCCAGCGCGGGCGCCGACGACGTCGCCGAGACCGTCGACCGGCTGCTCGCCGACCCCGGTCACACCCACGCGGCCCGCGCCGCGCAGCGCCACATGCTCGCGCTGCCCCAGGTCACCGCCGCCGTCGACCACCTCGTCGCCCTCGCCGGGCACTGAACGGGAATCCAGACAGGAGCAGGAAGATGGACACGCAGTTCCTCCGGGCGTTCTACGACCTGGCCTCGTGGATCCGGCTCTCCCCGCTGCTGAACGGCCCCTACCTGCCGTTCTCCGCGTGGTCGCTGCGTCCCGGCGCCCTGATCAAGCTGCTCGACGACATCGCCCTCGGCGACCGCAAGGTCCTCGTCGAGTGCGGCAGCGGCACCTCCACGATCGTCTTCGCCCGCTATCTCGCCCAGCGTGGCCACGGCAACGTGCTCTCCCTGGAGCACGACGAGAAGTGGGCCCGGTGGGTGAACGACCAGCTGGCGCAGGAGGGTCTGAGCGAGGTCGCCCGCGTCGTGCACGCCCCGCTCGCCGAGCACCCGGCCGCCGTCAAGCGCGTCGAGTGGTACGAGCCCGGGACCGTCGAGGACGAGGTCGGCGCCTTCACCGACAAGCACGGCAAGATCGACCTGCTGCTCGTCGACGGCCCGCCCGGCTGGGAGCAGGGCCGCAAGCTGGCCCGCTACCCGGCCGTACCCGCCCTGAAGGAGCACCTGGCGCCCGGCGCCACCGTGATGCTCGACGACGTCAACCGCTCCGAGGGCGTGGAGATCACCAAGCGCTGGGAGGACGAGTGCGGCCTCACCATGCAGCTCGACCCTTACGGCACCCGCACCGCGTTCGGCAACTTCCCCGCCTGACCCGCGGTACCCACCCCGCCGACGCCGAGTCCTACGGCGAACACCCCCGGAAGGAGAGGCCCATGCTGGCCCTGAACGGCGGGCCCAAGGTGCGGACACAACCCTTCCCGCGCTGGCCCGAGTACGACGAGACCGAGAACCTCGCCCTCGCCCGCGCCCTCCAGCAGGGCGAATGGGGGCGGCACGGCGGCAAGGAGGTCCAGGCGTTCGAGCGCGAGTTCGCCGAGTTCGGCCAGGCGCCCGCAGCGCTCGCCGTCACCAACGGCTCCCACGCCCTCGAACTCGCCCTGGAACTCGCCGGGATCGAGCCCGGTGACGAGGTGATCGTCCCCGCGTACACCTTCGTCGCGACCTCCACCGCCGTCCAGCGGCGCGGCGGAGTCCCGGTGCCCGTCGACGTCACCCCGGACACCTTCTGTCTCGACCCCGCCGGCCTCGACGCCGCCGCCACCGACCGCACCCGCGCCGTGATCCCCGTCCACATCGGCGGCCATGTCGCCGACATGGACGCCATCACCGCCTGGGCCGGGGCCCGCGGTGTCGCCGTCATCCAGGACGCGGCCCAGGCCCATGGCGCCACCTGGCGCGGCAAGGGCCTCGGCGCTCTCGGCTCGATCGCCACCTTCTCCTTCCAGAGCACCAAGGTGATCACCGCGGGCGAGGGCGGCGCCCTGCTGCTGCCCGACGACGACACCTACGAGGACGCCTGGGTACGGCACAACTGCGGCCGCACCCGTGAACTCCATCTCGCCACCGCCTCCTCCAACTTCCGTATCTCCGAACTCACCGCCGCCCTGCTGCGCGCCCAACTCGCCCGGTTCGCCGACCAGAACGCCCGCCGCGCCGCCCGCCACACCGAACTGGCCGCCGTGCTCGGCGAGATCCCCGGCATCCGCCTCCAGGGCCGGGACCACCGCTGCACCGGCACCCCGCACTACATGACGACGTTCGTCCTCGACCAGGACGAGCTCGGCGGGCTCGACCGCGACACCGTCGCCCTCGCGCTGCTGATGGAGGGCATCCCCGCCTTCGGCAGCCACCAGCCCCTGCACCGCACCGACGCCTTCTGGACCGGTGCCACCGGCGGCGTCCGGCCCGAGGAACTCGCCGAGCGCTGCCCCAACGCCGAACGCGTCGGCCGCGACGGCGTGCTCATCCCGCACCAAGCCCTGCTCGGCACCCGCCAGGACGTCGACGACGTCGCGACCGCGGTCGCCAAGGTCCTGGCCGAACTGCCGCGCAACGGCGCCCCTCCGGCTGTCTGATGCCCCCGGAACCCGACGACCCCGACACCGACTTCGCACGCCCCGCGCCCGGCGCGGCGGTTCACAGGATGGGAACGAAAGCGATGACCAGCGACAACCCGGCCGGCCGGACCTTCGAGGTCCTCGTCGTCGGCAATGGTGTGCTCGGCCTGTCCCTGGGCCTGACCCTCGCCCGCCGTGGCACCAAGGTGGCCGTCCTCGGCCGCACCGACCGGCCCTGGGCCGCCTCCACCGCTGCCGGCGCCATGCTCGGCACCTTCGGCGAGGTCACCTCCACCCTCGTCGCCAGCGAGCAGGGCCGCGCCAAGCTCGACCTCGGCGTCCAGGCCACCCGACTGTGGGACGACTGGCTGGACCAGCTGTCCGAGGAGACCGGCGAGCACGACGACCTGCGCTGCGCCGACGGCACCGTGATGCTGCTGAACTCGGTGGGCGTACCCGGCATCGACTCCGCCAACTACACCGCCATCCGCAAGACCCTCGACGAGTACAAGGAGCCGTACGAGGACATCGACCCGGCCGAGCTCGGCTGGCTCGACCCCGACCCGCTGGCCCGGCCCCTGATGGGCATGTTCATCCCCGGCGAGCACGCCGTCGACTCCGGCCGCCTGCTGGACCGTCTCCAGAGCGCGCTCCTGAAGGCCGGCGGCACCCTCCTCGACGGCTTCGGCGAGAGCCTGACCACCCAGGGCGAGCGCATCACCGGCGTCAAGCTCACCAGCGGCGACACCCTCACCGCCGGCCAGGTCGTCCTCGCCGCCGGCGCCGCCTCCCAGACCCTCCTCGACACCGTGCCCGCCCTGGGCGGCACCATTCCGCGGCTGTGCGCCGGGGTCGGCGTGTCCGTCGTCGCGCGCGTCAACCCCGATGTGCCCGGCCCCACCAGCGTGCTGCGCACCCCCAACCGCGCCTTCGCCTGCGGTCTGCACCTCGTGCCGCGCGGCCAGGGCCACGTCTACCTCGGCGCCACCAACGCCATCGAGCCCGAGCCCGCCGACGTCCCCTCCATCCGCGACGCCACCTTCCTGCTCGGCTGCGCCCTGCGCCAGCTGCGCCGCGACCTCGACACCGCCGGCATCGAGAAGATCCAGGTCGGCAACCGGCCCGTCGCCTTCGACGGCTTCCCGCTCGTCGGCAGCGCCGGCCTCGACGGCCTGTGGATGATGACCGGCACCTACCGCGACGGCCTGCACCTGTCGCCGCTGCTCGCCGACGAGATGGCACGCCGCATCCTCGGCGATGAAACCCGCCACGACCTGTCCGTGTTCCAGCCCGTCCGCAAGCCCACCCAGGCCCACAGCCGCACCGACGTCGTCGAGACCGCCGTCACCCACCTGCTCGCCACCGGCTACGAGGACGAGTGGAAGATCCCCAACGCCTGGCCCGCCGTCATCGAGGCCCAACTGCGCGCCGGATTCGCCAAGTTCGCCGACGCACTCGACGACGACTACACCCCGCCCGCCGAGATCCTCGCCAAGGCCCAGATGAACCCGGCCTTCGCCCAGCAGGTCCGCCAGTACTACGCCGCGAGCCGCGCGGCGCACTGAGCGCTCCGCTGGAAAGTGCCGCGTCGTGCCGCCGTTCGTCTGCGGCAGCGTCGTGGCTGGTCGCGCAGTTCCCCGCGCCCCTTACGGGGCGCGCTGCCGGACCGCAGCCTGATCCGTCCGCCCTGCTTGGCGCCGCCACCCCCCATGCGCCGTACAGAAGGAGAGTCGCGTCACCATGAGCTGTCCCGAACTTCCGCCGACGGTCGACCTGCTCGTCGTCGGAAGCGGCCCGGTGGGGTCGGCCGTCGCCCGCCGCGTGTACGACGCCGTACCGCACGCACGGATCCTGATGGCCGACCTAGGGCCGCGCCTGACCGGGCAGGCCGGGCTGCACCTCGGCAACCTGCCCGCACCGGAACGGGCCGCGGCCCAGGCCCGTTCCCAGGGGCGCGATCCCGAGACCGCGCCCGGTGAGGACGGCGCGCTGGTGAAGAAGTACGCGGACCGCGGCACGCATCTGCTGCGGCCCCGCCGCGACGACGAGCCCGAGCAGTTCGCCATGCCGGCCGCGGTCATGTCCAGCAACATCGGCGGGATGGGCGTGCACTGGGCCTGCACCGCCCCCCGCCCGCTGGACAGCGAACGGCTGCCGTTACTGCCCGGCGACGACCTCGACGCCGCCCTGTCCGTCGCCGAACACCTGCTGAGCGTCACCCGCGACGCCTACCCGGCCACCGAGGCCGGAGACCTCGTCCTCAAGACGCTCGGCCGGCTCTTCGACGGCGACTACCCGGTCGGCCGCGGCGTCGGCACCATGCCGCTCGCCTGCACCCCCCGCCCGGGCCGCCGGCCGCTGTGGGCCGGCCCCGACACCGTCCTCGGCCCGCTCGCCCACGCCGGCGCCACCGCGGGCGACGGACGCTTCCGCATCGCCGACGAAACCATGTGCCGGCGCCTGCTGTTCAGCGGGCGCATGGTCACCGGCGCCCTCCTCGAACACCTCCCGACCGGCACCGAGTTCGCAGTGCGCGCCTCCGCCGTCGCCGTCTGCGCCGACGCGCTGCGCACCCCGCAGCTGCTGTGGGCCTCCGGCATCCGCCCCGACGCCCTCGGCCGCTACCTCAACGACCAGCCCAAGACCGTCAGTTCCGTCCATGTCAAGGACGGCCCCACCGCGGGGCTCGCCGCCCGCGGCACCGTCGAGTTCGGCGGTGACATCCGCGACCTGGAGACCGGCCGCTTCTGGGTGCCGTTCGCCGACCCCGGCCGCCGCAACCACGGCCAGGTCATGACCATCGACACCTCGCCCCTGGAAGGCGTCGACCCGGCGCTGTTCGTCGGCATGGTCTGGTACGGCGCCAAGGAGATCCGCGCCGAGGACCGCATCGAGTTCTCCACCAGCGAGGCCGACGCCTACGACATGCCCGACATGACCGTCCACTACGACCTCACCGCACGCGACCTCACGGGCGCCGAACAGGCCCGCGCGGACCAGGAGGCCGTCGCCGAGGCCCTCGGCGGCGAGTTCCTGGAACGGCCCGAGCTGTTTCCCGCCGGCAGCTCCAAGCACTACCAGGGCACCGTGCGCATGGGCCCCGTCGACGACGGCACCTCGGTGTGCGACACCGACAGCCGCGTCTGGGGCTTCGACAACCTCTACGTCGGCGGCAACGGAGTCATCCCGACCGCCACCGCCGTCAACCCGACGCTGTACAGCGTCGCCCTGGCCGTCCGTGCCGCGGCGTCCATCAGCGCGCGGCTCATCGGCGTCTGACCGCAGCGAAGTTACCGAGAATCGAGGTCGCCGCCGTGCACCGCCACACCATCGCCGTCATCGGCACCGGCTATGTCGGACTCACCGCCGGGGCCTGCCTGGCGTCGCTCGGACACCGGGTGGTCTGCGCCGACCTGGACCCGGTCAAGGTCGCGGAGCTGGGCCGCGGCGACGTACGCATCCTGGAGGAGGGCCTGCCGGAGCTGGTGCAGGCCGGGCTCGACGCGGGCCGGCTGCGTTTCGTCGTCGGCGCCGCCGACGCCGTCCGCGGCGCCCGCACCGTGTTCATCTGCGTCGGCACCCCCACCGGGCCCGACGGGCGCGCCGACCTCACCGCCGTCGACGCGGTCGTCGAGGAGATCCGGACCCTGCTGGAACCCGACAGCGTCCTGGTCACCAAGTCGACCGTGCCGGTCGGCACCGCCGCCCGCGTCACCGCCGCCCTCGGCCGGCCCGACGTCGGCGTCGTCAGCAACCCGGAGTTCCTGCGCGAGGGCACCTCCGTCAGCGACTTCCTCCAGCCCGACCGGGTCGTGATCGGCTCCGACAGCCCCTGGGCCGCCGCCCAGGTCGCCGAACTGTACGCCGGCGTCGACGCGCCCGTCGTCATCGCCGACGCCGCCAGCGCCGAGGTCGTCAAGTACGCCGCGAACTGCTTCCTCGCCGTCAAGCTGTCCTACGTCAACACCCTCGCCGAGCTGTGCGAGGAGGTCGGAGCCGACATCGGCCGGGTCACCACCGCCCTCGGCCAGGACCACCGCATCGGCAGCGCGTTCCTGCGCCCCGGACCCGGCTGGGGCGGCTCCTGCCTGCCCAAGGACACCCGCGCCCTGCTCGGCACGGCCGACGCGCTCGGCGTCGACTTCCCGCTCGTGAGGGCGGCCATCGGCACCAACGCCCACCAGCGGACCCGGATCGCCGACAGGATCGCCCGCCTGTGCGGCGACGCCGACGGCTCCCTCGCCGGGGTCCGGATCGGGCTGCTCGGCCTCACCTTCAAGGCCGGCACCGACGACCTGCGCGACTCGCCCGCCCTCGCCCTCGCCGCCGAACTCGCCCGCCGCGGCGCCGAACTCACCGCCCACGACCCGGCCGTCCCCGCCACCCGGCACACCGAACTCCCCGCCGACATCAACGTCGTCGACGACCCCCACCAGGCCGCCAAGGGCGCCTCCGCGCTGGTTCTGTGCACCGAGTGGCCGCACTACCGCGGCCTCGACTGGGCCCGGATCGCCGCCGACCTGCACCACCCGGTCGTCGTCGACACCCGCAACCACCTCGACCCGGCCGCGCTCAGCGCCGCGGGCCTCGCCTGGCACGGCACCGGCACCAGCCCGGTCGAGCCCGCCCCGACCGCCGTATAGACGCATACACAGAGAGAGCCACATGGAAAGGTCCGTCACCATGCGGGTGCTGTGCAGCATCACCGGCTCGCCCTCCCACGCGCGCGCCTGCCTGCCGCTCGTGCGGGCTCTCGGCGAGGCCGGACACGACGTCCTCGTCGTCACCGCCGACAAACTCGCCCCCGTCCTCGCCGACGAGCGGGCCCGTGTCGAGGGCGTCTACACCGACATCACCGCCCAGGGCATGCGGCTGCTGTTCGAGGGCAAGCTGCCCATCCCCAAGGAGTTCAGCCGCTTCGCCCACGACCTGTGGGCCACCCTCGCCGCCGGCCCTCAACTCGCCGACGCCTACGACGTGCTGCTGCCGCTGGCTCGCGAGTTCCGCCCCGACGTGATCCTTCGCGACGGATACGAGTTCGCCGCGCTCCTCGTAGCCGAGACCCTCGGCGTGCCCCACGTGCCCGCGCCCTCCGGCTCGGGCCAGTTCCTCGACCCGGAACTGCTGCTCCCGCTGCTGAACGACCGCCGCCGCGCACTCGGTCTGCCCGAGACCGACGACCCGGCCGCCGTCTACCGGCACGGACGCCTCGACTGCATGCCCGCCCCCTACTCCTTCGCCCGCCCCCTCGCCCCCGACGCCGTCGCCTACCGCCAGCCCCGCAC